>CAYOTY010000021.1:0-32646 GCA_964406995.1 uncultured Microbacterium sp. | reverse complement strand
TGCTGGAGGTGGCCCGGCGGCATCCGACCTTCCCGATCATCCTGGAGACCCTGCGCGAGGTGCTGCAGGACGTCTACGATCTGCCGTCGCTCCGGCGGCTCGCGACCGCGATCGGCGAGCGCCGCATCCGGCTCGTGGAGACCGAGCCCGCCCAGCCCTCGCCCTTCGCGCGGGATCTGCTCTTCGGCTATGTCGGCGCGTTCATGTACGAGGGCGACTCTCCTCTGGCCGAGCGGCGGGCGGCGGCGCTGTCGGTCGATCCGGCGCTGCTGGGCGAGCTTCTCGGCACGGTCGAGCTGAGAGAGCTTCTCGACCCGGATGTCATCGCGCAGTACGAGCGGGAGGTGCAGCGCCTCGATCCCTCGCGGCATGCGCGCGGGATCGAGGGGGTCGCCGACCTGCTGCGCCTGCTCGGGCCGCTCGATGCAGAGGAGGTCGCGGAGCGCTGGGAGGCCGCGGACCGAGACAAGGAGACAGGCCCCGGAGAAGGAGAATCTGTCGACGAACCTCCCTATCTCGGTACACCATCCTTCTCCCGGAAACTCAGGGAGGCCACCGCCCACCTCGCCGCCCTCGTCGACTCCCGCCGCGCAATCGAGGTCGCCGTCGCCGGCCGCCGGCTCGTCGCAGCCATCGAAGACGCGGGACGTCTCCGCGACGCCCTCGGCGTCGCCCTGCCGGTCGGCATCCCGGTCGCTTTCCTGGAGCCCGTCGCCGATCCGCTCGGCGATCTGATCGCCCGCTACGCCCGCACCCACGGCCCCTTCACGACGGATGCTGTCGCCGCCCGCTTCGGCATCGGCGCCGCGGTCGCCCGCCACACCCTGCAGCGCCTGACCTCGCAGGGGCGCCTGACGAGCGGGTATTTCCTGCCCGACCCTTCGACGGGCTCAGGGACCGGATCAGGGAGCGAGCAGGAGTGGTGCGACGCCGAGGCGCTCCGCCGCATCCGGATGCGCTCGCTCGCCGCGATCCGCGGCAGCGTCGAGCCTGTCGCCCCCGAGGCCTATGCGCGGTTCCTGCCCGACTGGCAGCACCTGCGCCGCCCGCTCGACGGGGTCGACGGCGTGCTGGCGGTCGCCGAGCAGCTCGCGGGCGTG
This sequence comes from uncultured Microbacterium sp., assembly GCA_964406995.1. Taxonomy (GTDB): domain Bacteria; phylum Actinomycetota; class Actinomycetes; order Actinomycetales; family Microbacteriaceae; genus Microbacterium. The sequence goes on along the minus strand of CAYOTY010000021.1, from coordinate 31,546 downwards.
CCGATCCCGGCGAGCGCCTGGGAGTCGCTCATCCTGCCGGCACGCGTGCGCGACTACACCCCCGCGATGCTCGACGAGCTGACCGCGAGCGGCGAGCTGATCTGGTCGGGGCACGGAACCCTCCCCGGGCGCGACGGCTGGGTGTCGCTGCATCCGGCAGAGCTCGCGCCGTTCACCCTGCCCGAGCGCGACGTGGAGATCCCGGCTGGCTCCTTGGAGCAGCGGCTCCTGGACGCGATGGCCGCCGGCGGCGCCTACTTCGCCACCCAGCTGCGCGAGATGACCGCCGCCGAGAACGAGCAGTCCGTGCTCGAGGCCCTGTGGGAGCTCTGCTGGACGAGCCGTGTCACCAACGACACCTTCGCACCGATCCGGTCGCTGCTGGCGGGCGGCTCCCAGACGCACCGCGTGACCCGCCGCACCCCGCGCACGCGCACCTATCGCGGCATTCCGCTGACCGCCGGACGCGCGCAGACGCCTCGTCCGACGCTGGGCGGGCGGTGGTCCCTGCTCCCGGACCCTTCGACGAGCTCAGGGACCGAGGCCGACGCCGCCCGCCGCGCCACGGTGAACGCCTCCCTGCTGCTCGACCGCTACGGCGTCGTCACCCGTGGGGCCGTGCAGGCCGAGGGGGCGCCGGGCGGTTTCGCGCAGGCCTACCGCATCCTCGCCGGTTTCGAGGAGGCGGGCCAGTGCCGCCGGGGATATGTGATCGAGAAGCTGGGTGCGGCCCAGTTCGCGGCATCCGTCACCGTCGACCGGCTTCGCGAGTTCGCGGGGCTCGCCGATCCACCGCCGCGGCAGGCGATCACACTCGCCGCGACCGACCCGGCCAACCCCTACGGTGCCGCCCTCGCCTGGCCGCGTCGCGAGGGCATCGCCCATCGCCCCGGGCGCAAGGCCGGCGGCCTCGTCGTGCTCGTGGACGGAGCCCTCGTGCTGTATCTCGAACGCGGCGGGAAGTCGGCGCTGCTGTTCAGCGACGACGCCGAAGAGCAGCGCGTCGCGGCATCCGACCTCGCCGCCACCGCGCGCGCCCGCCGGCTCGACACCCTCACGATCGAGAAGGCGGGCGGCGAGTTCATCTACGGCACCCCCTTCGCCGCAGCCCTGCAGGAGGCCGGCTTCGTCACGACCCCCCGCGGCCTCACTCTCCGCAAGACGCTGTAGCCTGCTTCGCCGGTCGCACGCACGGCAGGGACGACCCCGGGCTTACGCTGGGAGCATGGTGGGCGAGTTCTTCACGGGCGCGCGGATGCTGCTGCGTGGTTTCGCCCTGTGGCGCACGCGCCCCGGGCTCATGTTCCTCGGCCTCATCCCGGCTCTCATCGCGATGGCGATCATCGCCGCCGCGATCATCCCCTACGGCTTCGCACTCGGCCCGATCACGGGGTGGCTGACGCCTTTCGCCGACGACTGGGACACGATCTGGCGGATGCTGCTGCGCGGCGCGATCGGCATCGTGCTGTTCATCGCGGTGGTGGCGCTGGCGGCGGCGACGTTCACGGCACTGGCGCTGGCGCTCGGCAGCCCCTTCTACGACCGCATCTGGAAAGCCGTGGAGACCGATCTCGGCGGTGTTCCCGAGGGACGCGGCAGCGGCTTCAGGGCATCGCTCGGCGAGAGCCTGCGGCTGGTGGTCTTCGGCGCGCGCAACGCCGTCGTCGTCCTGCTCCTCGGGCTCATCCCGGTCGTCGGCGGCGCGATCGGCGCGGTCACCGGTGTGGTGCTGTCCGGAAAGCTCCTCGCTCGCGAGCTCTCGGGCCGCTCCTTCGATGCGCGTGACATCAACCGCCGGGCGCGCTCCCAGACCCTCAGGGCGTCGCGCGCCCGGGTACTCGGGTTCGGGGTCGCGACGCAGCTGTGCTTCATGGTGCCCCTGGGCGCGCTGTTCACGATGCCCGCCGCCGTCGCCGGCTCCACCCTGCTCGCCCGTTCCCTGATCGACGGCGCGGACGCCGCAGGAGCGTCCGGTTCGCCGGCGCCGGGGATCGCCGCCGAGACTCCTTCTTCCGAGTCCCTCCTCCGGGCTCGCGCCAACTCGGCCCCTGCCGCGATCCCTGGCGATACCGTGATCGCGCCGCCCTCCGGCGACACGGCGACCCCCGCCGGGCGCACGGATGCCCGCGCGGGAGGCGCGGCGGAGGGCGGCCCGCCACCGGCATCCCCCGCGACTCCCCCTCGGCCCGATGCCTGAGGGCGACACCGTCTATCGCACGGCGCGGCGACTGGACGAGGCGCTCGCGGGCGCGGAGGTCGCCCGCTTCGACCTTCGCGTGCCGCGATCCGCGACGGCCGATCTGCGCGGCGAGCAGGTGCGCGGGTGCACTGCGCGCGGCAAGCATCTGCTGCTGCGAATCGGCGAGCACACCCTGCATTCCCATCTGCGCATGGACGGCGCCTGGCTGGTGTACCGACCGGGCGAGCGATGGCGGCATCCGGCGTTCCGCGTACGCGCCGTCGTCGGCACCGCGCTCCGCGAGGCCGTGGGGATCGATCTCTCCGAACTGGAGCTGGTGCGCACCCGCGACGAGGCGGCACTCATCGAGCATCTGGGCCCAGACCCCCTTGCCGAGGACTGGGATCCCGCCGAGGCTGCCCGCCGCATCGCGACCGACCCGCGCGCCATCCATGTCGCTCTGCTGGATCAGCGCAACGTCGCCGGCTTCGGCAACGAGTACGCCGCCGAGCTGCTGTTCCTGCGCGGCATCCTACCGACGACTCCCGCTTCCGAGGTGGATGCCCTCGCACTCGTCGACCTCGGCGCCCGCACAATCCGGATGAACCTCCCCCGCCTCGATCGGACGTTCACCGGAGACGGCCGCCGCGGGCAGACCACCTGGGTCTACGGTCGCGCAGGACGCCCCTGCCGGCGCTGCGGAACCCTCATCGCGCAGGGCGCGCAGGGCGCCGCCCCCACCCGCGAACGCGTCACGTTCTGGTGCCCGAACTGCCAGAGGTGAGCATTCTCGATTCTCGGGAATGAATCTCGGCCATCCGCGGTTGTAGCTATATCCGGGACATCCGGATGGGAGGTACTCGTGGGCAAGAACTACGTCGACATCGAAGACGATCAGGGAACCGTGCTGCGCTACCGCAAGCACGTGAACGGTCGCGGACTCGTCGCGCACGGCGCGAAGGTGCATCCGAAGGCCTATATCGCCGTGGGGGCATATGTCGAACCCGGGGCCCGCGTGGGCGCCGGCACGCATGTCTCCCGAGGCGCCTGGATCGAACCCGACGCGATCATCGGGGACGACGTCCGCCTCGACGCCCACGCACATATCGGACCCGGAGCCCGCGTCGGCGACCAGGCGCAGATCGGCGTTCGCACGACGATCGGCGCCGGAGCCCGGGTGCCGCGCGGCACCCGCATCGGCGACGACGAGACGATTCCGGCCGGCGCCGCGGTCAGGACCGATCCGCGGGGTCTCTGGCTCGCCGCCTGAGCGAATTCTCAGACCCGTTCTGGGCGAGGGCCTGCACACCCCGCACGGATCGGACTCCGGAAGGACTGCGCGCAGAGGACACACCGCCTGCCCGTGACTCCGCGGATCTTCGCGGGCGGCTCCTCGGCATGCGGATCTCTCCGGAGTCAGGCGCGCCGGGGCGGCACCTTCTAGGCTGAAGGCATGGCGAAACGGCGAGCGGCTGCGGGATCGAAGCCGGTGCGCCGCGGCACGCCGGCCCGGCAGACGCCGAAACAGCAGCAGAAGCGCCCGCCGACGTCCGCACCGCGCCCGGCACCGGAAGAGCCCCGCACCTTCCGCCTCGGCGTCGTGCCGGGCGCCACCCCCGGAAAGTGGGTGGACACCTGGAAGGAGCGGATGCCGCACGTGCCGCTCGAGCTCGTGACGCTGGAGTTCGCCTCGCAGCGCGAGGCGCTGACCGAGGGCGCCGTCGACGCCGCACTTCTCCGCCTTCCCCTCGACGACGAGGGCCTGCACCTGATCCGGCTGTACGAGGAGGTGCCGGTGGTGGTGGCATCCGCCGACTCGCATCTTCTCGCCGCCGAAGAGCTGGATCCGGCCGATCTCGCCGGCGAGACCCTCATCGTGCCGCGGGACGACGTGCTCGGAGACCTCGAGCTGCCGGGCACCCTCCCCCCGCGCTTCGCCCCCCTGGAGACCACGGCCGACGCCATCGCGACGGCCGCATCCGGTGCGGGTATCGTCATCGTGCCGATGTCGCTGGCACGCCTGCACCACCGCAAGGATGCCGACCATCGTCCGCTGCGCGGCGCACCCCGTTCGACGGTCGTCCTCGCCTGGCCGCTCGAGCGCACGACGCCGGACGTGGAGACCTTCATCGGCATCGTCCGCGGCCGCACCGCCCGCTCCTCCCGGTAGGCCGTCTCTCCAACCCTTCGCTCCGCGCGGGCAGGAGCAGGAGCAGAGACAGGACGGAGCGGCGGAGGATGCGGCGAATCGATCAGGAATCGAGAAGCGGGCGCCGCGAACGGCGACGTACGGTGAAGAGACCGAACAAGGGGAACCCAGACGAGAGGAGCCGCCATGGCCGACAAGAAAACCGAGGGATTCAGCGACGCCGAGAAGGCCGCGATGAAGGAGCGCGCGAAGGAGCTGCGCGAGGCCGCGAAGATCGAGAAGAACCGCGCCGCCGGCGAGAAGGCGATCGAGGACAAGATCGCGGAGATGCCCGCCGCGGATCAGAAGATCGCGAAGGGCTTCCATGCCCTGGTCGCCGAGGTCGCCCCGGATCTCGTGCCTCGCACGATGTACGGCATGCCGGCGTACTCGCGGGACGGCAAGGTGCTCGTCATGCTGCAGGCGTCGTCGAAGTTCGAGACCCGCTACTGCTCGTTCGTCTTCGAAGACAACGCCAACCTCGACGACGGGCCGCTGTGGCCGACCGGATTCGCCATCACCGAGTGGTCGGATGCGGTTCGCGAAAGGATCCGCGCCCTGCTCGCCCAGGCGATCTCGTAGCATCCGATATGCCTGACCCGCGGTGCACCCGCCCTCTGGACAGGCCTTCATCCAGGTGCGACCATCAAGCATGTGAGCGATGACGATCCTCGTCTGCGGGAACTGGCGGCGCTGCGGCGTGTGCGCGACCGCATCGACCGCGAGTACGCTCAGCCGCTGGACGTCGAGGCGCTCGCGCGCGGCGCGAACATGTCGGCGGGGCACCTGAGCCGCCGGTTCAAGGAGGCCTACCGCGAGTCGCCGTACTCGTACCTCATGACCCGCCGCATCGAGCGCGCCATGACCCTGCTGCGCCGGGGCGACCTGAGCGTGACCGAGATCTGCTTCGCGGTGGGCTTCTCGTCGCTGGGCACGTTCAGCACCCGCTTCACCGAACTGGTGGGCGTTCCCCCGAGCGTCTACCGCGAGAACCCCGACACGGCGCCTGCCGGCATGCCGCGCTGCATGGTCAAGCAGGTGTCGCGCCCGATAAGGAGCAGAACCCCATGACCATCACCATTCACCACGCCTTCCTTCCGCAGACCGATCCGGATGCAGCGCTCTCCTTCTATCGCGACCTGCTGGGCTTCGAGGTGCTGAACGACGTCGGCTACGAGGGGATGCGATGGATCACCGTCGCCCCTGCCGGGAATCCGCAGACGTCGATCGTGCTGCATCCGCCGGCCACCGATCCGGGGATCACCGACGAGGAGCGCCGCACGATCCTCGAACTCATCGCCAAGGGCAGCTACGGTGCGGTGACGCTCGCCACCGACGATCTCGACGGCCTGTTCGAGAGGCTCGCCGCCGGCGGCGCCGACATCGTGCAGGAGCCCATCGACCAGGACTACGGAGTGCGCGACGCGGCGGTGCGCGACCCCTCCGGCAACCTCCTCCGCATCAACCAGTCCTGACTTGCTCCGCCCCATCCCGGTCGTTGAGCGAGGCCCGAAGGGCTGAGACGAAACGCTCTGGCGTCGCTCGCAGACACGCCTCTGCGTTTCGTCTCGATCGGCTGCGCCGCTCTCGCTCAACGAACGGGTTGCGCTCGTGCGCAGCACGAGCGCTGTAAGGACACATCCCGGAGCCCGCCCACAAGCGGCATACGAAGCCCTGTCTCGTAGAATCGTCGGGTGACCCCCCTGCTCTATGTGTGCGTGCGCCCCGAGGAGGGCGCGGCATCCGCGGAGCATGCGTCCTTCCGCCGGGCGCTGGGCGTCGGCGCACTCGATCGCCACGATCTGCTGACCGCGCCCCTCACCGAGGAGATCCTCGACCGGTACCGCGGGGTCGTCGTGGGCGGCTCGCCGTTCAACGTCAGCGATGCGGCACCGTCCGAACTCCAGCGCCGGGTCGAGAGCGACCTCGAACGCCTCGCCCGCGCCGCGATCGACGGGCGGCCCGCGGCCCTGTTCACCTGCTACGGCATCGGCGTCGTCACGCGCATGCTCGGCGGCGGCGTCACCCTCGACCACCCGGAGCCGGCGAGCGCGGTGTGGGTGCAGACGACGGATGCGGCCTCCACCGACCCGCTCTTCGGCCCCTCGGTCCCCGGCTTCCACGCCTTCTCCGCGCACAAGGAGGCCGCGGCGTCCGTCCCCGAGGGCGCGGTGCTCCTCGCGCGAAGCGCCGGGTGTCCGGTGCAGGCCTACCGCGTCGGAGAAAGGCTGTGGGCGACGCAGTTCCACCCCGAGCCGACGCCGCGCGATTTCGCCGACCGGATGGACTACTACCGCACGGGCGGCTACTTCGACCCCGAGGAGTTCACGCGCGTGCAGGGCGAGGTGCTGGCGGCATCGGTCGCCGAGCCCGTGCGCCTGCTCGCGCGCTTCGCCACTCTGGTCGCCGGCCGCTGACGACGCCCCTCGGGACACACCTCGTCGCACCTGCGAAACCCCTCGTCACCGGGTCTCCCAGGCGGAAACCGGTCTATCGGTGTCTCAGCGCCCGATCAGTCCCAGCTGTTCGTCGAGGTAGGCGGCCAGGGGCCGGTAGCCGGCGGCGCTCCACCGCGCCGAGGGCACGCCGTCGATGAGCGCGAGCGGACCGGATGCCCCGCCCGCCTCCACCGCCGCCACGTCGATCGGCGTCCATCCGACGTGCACGACCGCGCCCTCCGCGAAGCCCCCGCGGTGCGCCTGCTCGCGCCTCTCCGCGCGCGCCCGGGCCGACTCGGCGGCGTATCCGCGGCGCACATGCTCGGCCGCGCGCAGCACCTCCGCCGTGGCGAACACCTCGTCGTCGGTCAGCAGCAGCACTCCCAGGTGCCACGCCGACCCGACCGGCACGATGCGGGTGCCGCGCCAGCGGGAGACCTTCTCCCGGCCGAGTCCCTCCTGCGCCGCACCCGCCAGCCGCGCGCGAGCGGCGTCGAGGAGAGCAAGGGTCGTCGCCGGCATCCGTTCCACATGAACAGGGTAGCCGCGCGCTGATTCGCTCCTGCCCGCCGATGAGGGCAGAATCGGAGCTGAACTGCAAGGAGCCCTCATGTCCCAGACCGATACCGCGCGCCTCCTGATCGCGTGCGATGATCAGCCCGGCATCGTCGCAGCTGTCGCCGGTGTGCTCGCCGAGCACGGTGCGAACATCATCTCGCTCGATCAGCATTCGACGGACGCCGAGGGCGGACGCTTCTTCCAGCGCACCGTGATCCACCGAGAAGGACTCGCCGCGGCCAGGCCCGACCTGGAGGCGGCGATCGGCCAGGTCGCCGAGCGCTTCGGGATGGAGTGGTCGCTGCACGACACGTCCAAGCGCAAGCGCGTGGCGATCTTCGTGTCGAAGTACGATCACTGCCTCATGGAGCTGCTGTGGCGCACGCAGCGAGGCCAGCTCGACATCGACATCTCGATGGTGGTCTCCAATCACCCCGATCTCGCCGAGGCGGTGCGCGCCTTCGACGTGCCCTTCATCCACATCCCCTCGACCGACAAGACCGCCATGGAGGCACGTCAGCTGGAGCTCCTGCGGGGCAACGTGGATCTCATCGTGCTCGCGCGCTACATGCAGATCCTCAGCGACGACTTCATCGAGAAGCTCGGCGCTCCGGTCATCAACATCCATCACTCCTTCCTCCCCGCCTTCATCGGCGCGAACCCTTACGCACGGGCGAAGGAGCGCGGCGTGAAGCTCATCGGTGCGACGGCGCACTACGCGACCGCCGACCTCGACGAGGGTCCGATCATCGAGCAGGACGTCACCCGCGTCACCCACTCCGAATCGGCTGCCGAGCTGCAGCGCCGGGGGGCCGACGTCGAACGCCTCGTGCTCGCCCGCGCGGTGCGGTGGCATGCCGAGGACCGCGTGATCGTGCACGGCCGCTCGACCGTCATCCTCTAGCGGGGGCAGGTCCGTTCCGCAGGAGGCTCCGTCCGTTGTGCAGGAGCAGAAGGCCTTAGGCCCACCCGCACCCGTGGCATCCCCGAGCCGGAGCGCCTGCGCTCCTGCACAACGGACAGATGGTCCTGCACAACGGACGCAGACCATGGAGAGGGGTTGCCCGAACGCGCACGGCGGGGGATGCTGGATATCCCATCAGCGAAGGGAGTGCGGCATGTCTGAAGAACTCTCGATACCCGATGAGAGCATCGCGCCCGAGCACATCTCGCCCGACGAGGAGCGCCCGGCGCTTCCCCAGGACGAGGCTCTGGAGGCGCTGGCGAGCGAGGATATCCCGGCCGACGAGATCCCGGTGCCGCTCGACGACGAGCCGGATGCCGCCGAACCCGCTGACGGCGGCGAGGCGGAGTAGGCCGCCGGATCGCTCCGACCCTGCCGTCGAGACGACGTGCGGCGTGCCGACGGGGTTCGCCTCTGCCAGGCCCGAGGCCCCTGGCCAAGGAGGTCGACGGATGCCGCAGGCTCTGTCACCCCATGGGCGCCCCGCCACGCGCGACGTATCGTCGGCGGGGACAGAGTCAGTGCGGGCGTGCCCGCGAGTCACGATGGACGGAGTGGAGCAGATCATGCGAGACCATCAGGATCCCGACCGGATCGGCGACACCGAGGAGGTGCCGCCTGGGAGGGAGGGGGCCGACAGCGGCGCGAGCGATGCGGTGCGCATCGATCCCGACGGCGTCGCCGAGCTTCCCGACCGCTCGCACGGGAACGACATTGCGGGCGTCGGACCTCGCGATCCGGACTCGGATACCGGAGAGGATCCCTCGTTCGACGAGGAGATCGATGCCTACCGCTCCTCACGGCCCGATCGGCTCAGCGATGAGACCGGCGGCGCACCGCACCTGAACCGTCGCGGGGAGGGCGCACCTGAGGAGTGAGCGCGGTAAGAGGGAACCGCGAGACGGCGGCCGGCAGAGGCCTGGCGCCGTGTCCCCGGTTCAGTCCGGAAGCCCGGCGGCGAGCTCGGCGAACACCTCTTCGGCGTCGTCGAGACGTGCCAGCGGCGCCCCCTGACCCAGCCATAGCGACTGCAGCTCGCCGAGGTTCTGCTGCCCGGCCGCCGCGCGGAAGCGCCCGCTCAGCCAGTTCTGCGCAGGGAAGGGGGCGATGAAGCCGGATGCCTCGATCGCCCGCACGGTGCGGTTGCGGGTCCCACGGGCGAGGCGCCCGCTCATCGCCCGGGTGAGCACGCTCTCCTCGGCGGCCGTGCTGCGGATCGCCGTGCGGTGCGCCTCGTTCGCGGCGGACTGCCGGGTGGCCAGGAACGCCGTGCCGACCTGCACGCCCTCGGCGCCCAGCGCGAACGCGGCCGCCACACCCCGGCGGTCGGCGATGGCGCCCGCGGCGATGACCGGGATGCCCACGGCATCGGCCACCTGCGGCACGAGCGCGAAGGTGCCCACGAGCGCATCCTCGGGCCTGCGCAGGAACGACACACGATGGCCTGCGGCCTCCATGCCCGTGGCGACGACGGCATCGACGCCGCCCTCCTCCAGCGCGACGGCCTCGGCGACGGTCGTGGCGGTGCCGATCACCGCGATCCCGCGACGGTGCGCCTCATCGACGACCTCGCGCGGCGGCACCCCGTAGACGACGCTGAGCGCGGCGGGAGCGGCATCCCACACCGTCTCGACCTGCTCCTCGAACGACGGCAGGTACCGCTCGGGACGCTCGGGAACCTCGACCCCCACGGCCTCGAAGAAGGGCTGGAGCGCCTGCGCGTAGGCGGTGTAGGAGGCATCCGGGGTCGCCTCGTCGCCGGTCGGCACCCAGAGGTTCAGAGCGAAGGGCTTCGAGGTCGCCTGCCGCAGCTCGGCCGCCGTCTGCCGGATGCGATCGCCGTCGTAACCGTACAGCCCATAGGAGCCGAGGCCGCCCGCCTCGCTCACGACCGCGGTCAGGGCGACCGAGGACAGGCCGCCGAAGGGTCCGAGCACGAGGGGACGGGTGATGCCGAGCAGGTTTTGCAGTGAGCCCATGCTCCGAGGCTACGCCCGTCGGAGCCCTGCCCGGTTCCGCATGACGACGCCACGCCCCTCCTACGGATGCACGATCCCGACACGGATGCACGGGATGTTCCGGCATCCGGTCGTGCAGATGTGTTGCGGTCGTGCATTCGTGGGGCGGGGCGCGTTCGGCGGGCGGTGACGTCCGCCGTGTCACAGGACTCGCGGGAATCGGGGGCGAGGGGTGAGAATGGCGGAAGAGCCGACCTCAGAGGAGCACCCATGTCGATCGCCACCGCCGACCTGTACGACGAGAGAGGCGAGGAGCTGCAGTCTCTTCCGCTGCAGCTGCGCTCCTTCGGCGCGAAGACGCGTTTCGACGGGCCGATCCGCACCGTGCGCTGCTTCCAGGACAATGCGCTGCTGAAGTCGATCCTTCAGACACCGGGCGAGGGCGCCGTGCTCGTCGTCGACGGCCACGGCTCGGTGGACACCGCCCTCATGGGCGACATGATCGCCGAGTTCGCCGTCGACAACGGCTGGGCGGGCGTCGTCATCCACGGTGCGATCCGCGACAGCGCGGCGATGGACGGCCTCGCTCTCGGCGTGAAGGCGTTGGGCACCAACCCCCGCAAGAGCGCGAAGACCGGTGCCGGGGACGCGGATATCACCCTCGAGTTCGGCGGCGTCTCCTTCCGCCCGGGCGCGCACCTGTGGAGCGACGAGGACGGGATCCTCGTCGAGCGCTGACGCCTACGGCAGGCCGATGATCGCGACGCCCAGCCATTCGGCGAGATCGCGGAGTTCGGCGTGCACCATCTCCGTCTCCTCCTCATCGAATCCGATCAGCTCGTGGATCGCGGAGATCACGAGCGTCTCCCTCTTCTTGTCGAGGGCGGCATCGAGGAGCCCGGCGAAGCGGTCGCCGATGAGGATCGGATGCGCGAAGTACCCGTACACGCGCTCGGACTTGGGCTTGAACTGCTCGAGCACGTAGTCGAACTCGAAGAGATCGCGCAGGCGCGAGCGGTCGAACAGCATCGTGTCGTAGGGGTTGAGGATCGCCACGCGGCCGCCGGGATCGCTGTCGAGGGCCGCGAGCGCCTCCGGATCGACCCGCCACGTCGCCGTGCTCCCCTCGACCTTCACGACCTCGCCGACGTTCTTCACCCGCGTGTAGGCGGCGTTGTGCCGAGTGATGCCGTTGGCCTTCAGCCGCGATTCCTCGAGCCCCAGCTCGGCCTCCTCGAGGGTGTACTCGGGCAGATCCTTCGGGTAGACGCGCTCGGCGAGGTCCCACACCCGCAGGCGCCCCTGACGGCCCGAGATCGCGGCCTCTCCCGTGTACATGAGCAGCTCCAGCATCCGCGGCACCTGGTTCGAGCCCCACCAGCCGTGATCGCTGTCGCGGGCGACCTGGTGGGTGTCCTCGATGTCGGACGCCAGCAGCGGGCCGTCGTCGCGCAGCCGCTTCAGCACATGGTCGCGGAACCGCAGGTTCGCCTCGAGCCAGTTCTTCGCCTGCGCGCGCAAGACGCGCCCGCGCAGCGTCGGCCACAGATAGGGGATGCGGTTCGCGCTGTGGAAGCCGCCGTCGTACTCGTAGAGGAGCCGGTCCGTCTCCACCGCCTTCTTCAGCTGGCCGGGCTCGTACGACCAGCCGATGCGCGCCCACAGCATCGCGTGCTCGCTGGTGGCGATCACCGCCGTCGGGTCGATCTTGATCACGCCGATCTGCTCGGCCACCTCGACCACATCGCCCGGCCGATCGGCGTCGAGCAGCGCCGCGCGTACGGCGATGCGCCGGGCCTCCTCACGGGTCAGCTCCTGCATGCGGCGAGTCTACGCGGGGCATCGGACCCCCACGACCGCGACCCGTGTTGCAGACAGCACAGGAAGTTGCAGGCCGCACAGCGATTGACGGCATCCGCGTGCTGATTGCAGCGTCCTGCGCCGATCGCAACACCTCGCGGCATGAGCGCTCTAAGGAACGGCCGCGCGCAGGGAGGCCGCGGCATCCTGCAGCGCACGCACCATGCGCTCGGCGGACGCCAGCGTCACCCGGCCCTGCGGCCCCGAGATCGAGACGGCCATCGGCAGCGCGAGCCCGGTGATCGGCACCGCGAAGCAGCGCACGCCCATCTCCTGTTCCCCCTCGTCCACGGCATAGCCGCGACGGCGGATGCCGGCGAGCTCGGTCAGCAGCTCCGACGGCGTCGTCAGAGTGGTGGGGGTGTAGCCCGGCATCCCGGTGCGCTCCACGATCGCGCGCGCCTCCTCGTCGGGCAGCTGCGAGAGCAATGCCTTGCCCACGCCCGCGGCATGCGGGAGTACCCGGCGACCGACCTCGGTGAACATCCGCATGTGATGCTTGGAGGGCACCTGGGCCACGTAGGCGGCCAGGTCTCCGTCGAGCACGGCGAGGTTGGCGGTCTCGCCCGTCGCCTCTCCGAGCCGGCGGAGCGCGGGCATGGCCCAGGAGGACAGGCGGTGGGTGGCGGCCTCGCCGAGCCGGATGAGCCCCGGGCCGAGGGAGTAGCGGCGCGAGGGCAGCTGCATGACGTAACCGCGCTGGATGAGCGTGCGCAGCAGCCGGTGGATGGTCGGAGCGGGAAGCCCCAGCCCTTCGGAGAGCTCGCCGACCCCCGCCTCCCCGCCGAGCGTCGTGAGCAGCTCGAGCAGCGCGAACGCCCGGTTCACCGACTGCACGCCCGATTCTGCTGTCATCGTTCCTCCAAACTTCCACGATATGGAAGATGAATTCCACTATACGCGTTTCGCTGTTAGTTTGCTCAGACACGCGACGAAGGAGCACGATCATGGCCCACACCGACACACCCCGCGAGAACCGTGCAGGCCTGCAGGTCGCCACGCCCATCCTGGAGTTCGTCGAAGAGTCGCTCAGCGGAGAGAGCTCCGACGCGTTCTGGCAGGGCGTCGCGGAGATCCTCGCCGACCTCGCCCCCCGTAACCGCGAGCTGCTCGCCGAGCGCGATCGCCTCCAACAGGCGATCGACGCGTATCACGCCGCCCGCCCCGGCCGGCCCGAGCCTGTCGCCTACCGCGCCTTCCTCGAGGAAATCGGCTACCTCGTCCCCGAGCCCGAGGACGTCACGATCACTACCGAGAACGTCGATCGCGAGATCTCCGCGCTCGCAGGCCCCCAGCTCGTGGTTCCGGTGCTCAACGCCCGCTTCGCCGTCAACGCCGCCAACGCCCGCTGGGGCTCGCTCTACGATGCGCTCTACGGCACCGATGCGATCCCGCAGACCGGCGACCTCACCCCCGGGCACGGATACAACCCGAGCCGCGGCGCCGAGGTCATCGCCTTCGGCCGCCGCATCCTGGACCTCGCCGCCCCGCTGGCCGAGGGCTCGCACGCCGAGGCCGCCGGCTACCGCGTCGAGAACGGCGCGCTCATCATCGAGAGGGCGGATGCCGCGTCCTCCCTCCAGGACCCCGCCGCCTTCGCCGGCTATCGCGGCGCACCCGAGGCGCCGACCGCCGTGCTGCTGCGCCACCACGGCCTGCACCTGGAGATCCAGATCGACCGCGCGGGAGCCATCGGGAGAACGGATGCCGCGGGCGTGAACGACATCCTCGTGGAGTCGGCCCTCACCGCCATCATGGACCTCGAGGACTCGGTCGCCGCCGTCGACGCCGACGACAAGGCGCTCGGATACCGCAACTGGCGGGGCCTGGTCACCGCCACCCTCAGCGAAGAGGTCACCAAGGGCGGAGAGACCTTCACCCGCACGATGAATCCCGACCGCGAGTACACGGCCCCCGACGGCGGCGGGACGGTCACCGTCGCCGGGCGCTCGATGCTGCTCGTGCGCAACGTCGGACACCTCATGACGACGGATGCGGTGCTCGACGCATCCGGCGAGGAGGTGCCCGAGGGCATCCTCGACGCGATCATGACCGCGCTCGGCGCGCTGGCCGACCTCCGCGGCCCGAACGCCGGGACGAACTCGCGCCGCGGCTCGCTGTACATCGTCAAGCCCAAGATGCACGGCCCCGAGGAGGTCGCCTTCGCAGCCCTGCTCTTCGGCCGCGTCGAGCAGCTGCTGGGGCTGCCGGCGAACACCCTCAAGGTCGGGATCATGGACGAGGAGCGCCGTACGACGGTGAACCTCCGCGCCTGCATCGCCGCGGCGTCCGAACGCGTCGTCTTCATCAACACCGGCTTCCTCGACCGCACCGGCGACGAGATCCACACCTCGCTGCACGCGGGTCCGGTGGTGCCGAAGGCGCAGATCAAGTCGCAGGCCTTCATCGGCGCCTACGAGGACTGGAACGTCGACTCCGGGCTCGCCGCCGGTTTCGCCGGACGCGCGCAGATCGGCAAGGGCATGTGGGCGATGCCCGATCTCATGGCCGACATGATCGAGCAGAAGATCGGGCACGTGCGCTCGGGCGCGACGACGGCCTGGGTGCCCTCGCCGACCGCGGCGACCCTGCACGCGCTGCACTATCACGAGGTCGACGTGGCCGCGGTGCAGGCCGAGGTCGCGAAGCGCCCGGTGCGCGGGATCGAGGAGATCCTCGTGCCGCCGCTGCTGGAGGGCTCACTGACCGCGGAGGAGATCCGCGAGGAGCTCGACAACAACGTCCAGTCGATCCTCGGCTACGTGGTGCGGTGGATCGATCAGGGCGTCGGATGCTCGAAGGTGCCCGATATCCACGGCACCGCCCTCATGGAGGACCGCGCAACGCTGCGCATCTCCAGCCAGCTGCTGGCGAACTGGCTGCGCCACGGCCTCATCGCAGAGAGCGACGTCGAGGAGAGCCTGCGCCGCCTCGCGCCGGTCGTGGACGGACAGAACGCCGGGGATGCCGACTACGAGCCGCTCATCGGAGAGGACGGCCCCGGTCTGGCCTTCGAGTCGGCCCGCCGCCTGATCGTCGAGGGCGCCGCGCAGCCGAGCGGCTACACGGAGCCGATCCTGCACGAGATGCGCCGCCGCAAGAAGGCCCAGCAGGCGGGCTGAGGCCGGCTGCGGTGTTGCCATCGGCACAGGGCGTTGCAATCAGCACCCCGAACACCGCATTCCCTGTGCTGACTGCAACACCCTGTGCAGATCGCAACAGCCTTCGGGGAGAAGGGAGGCGACCGTCTCAGGCCGGCGGGTCGTCGGGGTCGAGGGTCTTCAGCATGTCCTCCTCGACCTCGTTGTCGGCCTCCAGCTGCTCCTCGGTCGTCTTGTCGCCGCCGAGCGGAGGTTCGCCCTCCTCATCCGGCGACAGGTCATCGTCTGCGCGTGGGTCACTCATGCGAGCCACGCTACGCGCGAAGGGCGCGAACATCCAGGGCCTGCGTACGGCGCTGCAGCCCGCGCACGGTGTTGCAACACTCTCTCGACACCCGGGCGGATGCCGCCGCGGAGTCGCCTACGTCGACTGCGGCTCCTCGGGGATGTCAGGATGCTTGCGCAGTCGCAGCAGGCTCCAGGCGAGACCGCCCCAGAGGAGTCCGGCCGAGACCGCGAAGAAGGCGATCGCCAAGGGAGTCATCGCCGTCCCCTCTCTGCGCGCAGACGCTCGATATCTCGTTGCACTTCGATCGCCAGCGTGTCGGTGTCGTCGGGCACCTCATCGTCGGCGTGTGCCCGCGCATAGCCGCGGAAGCTCATCGCGAAGCTGAAGATCAGCAGGAGCCCCAGCATCCCCCATCCGGCGATGCCGACGTACCAGGCGGGGAAGGCGCCGTAGCCGTTCAAGATGTAATCCAGGGCGCCGGTGACGAGGATCACGGTGAGGACGATCGGCGTCACGATCGTCACCATGAGCCGCCAGCCGAAGCCGACCTTGAGTGAGGAGACGGCGTTGAGGTGCCGGGCGAACTCCGGCCCCTTGCGCGCGACCAGGACCACCAGCACGAGCGTGAGCACGGCCGCGAACACCACGCCGATGTTGTTCACGAACGCGTCGACGACGTCGAGCGAGTTCAGGCCGCTCGTGGTCGCGAACAGCAGCAGCGAGGGCACGGCGGTGGCGATGCCGATCGTGAGGCCCGCGCGGCGCGGCGACCAGCCCGTCTTGTCCTGCACGGCCGCCGAGACCACCTGCAGGATCGACAGCAGAGAGGTGAATCCGGCGAGCACGAGACACAGGAAGAACAGCACCCCGACGACCTGCCCGCCGGGCATCTCCGACAGGAGCGTCGGATAGGTCATGAACGCCAGCCCGACGCCGGTGATCCTCTCGAGCCCGTCGATCGTGGTGGCCTGCACGGATGCCAGGAACCCCAGCGTCGCGAACACGCCGATGCCCGCGAGCAGCTCGAAGCTCGTGTTCGAGAACGCGACGACCAGGCCCGAGCCGGTCAGATCGCTCTTGCGGCGGAGGTAGGAGGAGTACGTCAGCATGATGCCGAAGGCGATCGAGAAGGAGAAGAAGATGTGGCCGTAGGCGGCGATCCACACCGCGGGGTTGGCGAGGGCCTCCCAGCTCGGCGTGAAGAAGGCGTTGAGGCCGTCGACCGCGCCAGGGAGGGTCAGCGCGTAGACCACGATCGCGGTGAAGGTGATCACCAGCAGCGGCAGCGTGATCTTGTTGGCCCTGTCCAGGCCGCGCCGGATGCCGAGGGCCAGCACGACGATCGCGACCACCCACAGCCCCGCGAGCGGGATGAGCACGGCCGGGGCGAACTCGAGGGTGAAGCCGGTGTCCTCGGAGACGGCCCTGGTGTGCTCGCCGACGAAGAAGCCGATGGCGTCGTCTCCCCACGCCTGGGTGGCGGCGTAGAACGTATAGGCCGCGGCCCACGCGATGACTGCCGCATAGTAGGTGGCGATGACGTAGCAGACGCCCACCTGCCACCAGCCGAGCGGCTCGAAGCCCTTCTTCACACGGCGGAACGCCAGGGGCGCCGAGGCGCGATGGCGGTGCCCGATCGCGTAGTCGAGGAACAGGATCGGGATGCCGGCGGTGAACAGCGCGATCAGGTACGGCAGAAGGAACGCACCGCCGCCGTTCTCATAGGCCACCCCGGGGAAGCGCCAGATGTTCCCGAGCCCGATCGCCGAGGAGATCGCCGCGATGATGAACGCCCCGCGGGTTCCCCAGCTCTCGCGGGGTGGTGCCGAGGTCAGCGATGAGTCAGCCATGAACCCACCCTGGCCCAGTCGCCGGAGAAGGTCAACGGGACGTGCGGGCGCGTGGCGGCATCCGCTTTGTTTCGTTCCGTTTCGCTCGCGGTTGGAGCGCCGCCGACGCCGCCCTACTGTGGCAGGAACGCTTTCGAACGATCGGAGACCGCCGTGTCCACCCCGCTGCACCGCCTGACACCCCTCGAGGTGAACGAGCGTGCAGCGTGCATGTGCCGGCACGGCGACGTCTGCTCCTCGTTCGCGCCGGGGCACGCGCTGCACCTGATCCAGTCGCGTCTGGCCGCGGCGACACCCAGCGACTGGGCGGATGCGATCGTGGAAGAGACGGATGCCGCATCCGGCACCCTGATCGTGCGCACGCTCGACGGCGATGCGCACACGCTGTGGAGCGCCGCCGGAGCCGCGCTGGAGGTCGAGCCGGGCTCGCCGGTCGCACTGCACCGGCGCTATCACGTGCTGGCCGTCGGCCGCACGCGGTTCAACGTTGCGGCGATCCGGGGCACCGTCGCGTAGCGACGCTGCTGCGGATGCGGCGCAAGGTTGAGCCGCGACGCAGGGCGTCGCGTGTCGAAACCTTCGCGGTAGTGGTCTGCCTTCTTCAGGCCGCCATCATCATGTTCTTCATGGCCATGCAGGCGTCCATGCACGCGTGGCAGGCCTGAGCGCACATCTTGCAGACCTCGCTGTGGTCCGAGTGCTTCATGCACTCGTCCATGCACATCTGGCACATCGCGATGCACGCATCGAGCATGGCCATCATCGCCGCCGGAGTCATTCCCTGCATCCGCATCATCGAACGCATCATGGTGTTGCACATGTCCGCGCAGTTCATGCAGGCAGGCGAACAGTCCATCATCTGCGTCGAGCAGACGGTACACGCCTGCTCGCACGCCGCACACGCATCCATGCATGCCTGCATGACCGACATGTCCATCATGTGCATTCCGGGCATCGACATCATGTCCTTCGACATGGCGTCCATCATCATCGAGTCCATCTCACACCGCTCCTTCTGACTCCGGGGCGGGCGAGGATCCCGCCTGGTGCCAGGCTACGCGGGTTCGCCCCGGCAGTCGATGGTCAATCTCAGCGGAAGCGGCGGCGGTAGACGAGCACGGCCGCGGTGTAGGCGGCGGCGAGGATGCCGAGGCACCACGCCAGCCCGACCCAGAGCTCCGCACCCGCCGGCTGTCCCGAGAGCAGCGTGCGGATCGCCTCAACGATGGCCGTGACCGGCTGGTTCTCGGCGAACCAGCGCACGGGCGGCGGCATCGACGCGGTCGGAACGAACGCCGAGCTGAGGAAGGGCAGGAAGATCAGCGGATAGGAGAACGCACTCGCCCCGTCGACGGAACGCGCGGTGAGGCCCGGGATCAGGGCGATCCAGGTGAGGGCGAGGGTGAACAGGACGAGGATGCCGGTGACGCCGAACCAGCCGAGGAGTCCTGCGTCGGCGCGGAATCCCATCAGCACGGCGATGCCCACGACGAGGGCGAGGGCGGCGGTGTTCGCGACGAGCGAGGTCAGCACATGCGCCCACAGCACGGCGGAGCGGGCGATCGGCATCGACTGGAAGCGTTCGACGATGCCGGCCTGCAGATCCGTGAAGAGCCGGAACGCCGTGTACGACGTACCCGAGGCGACGGTGATGAGCAGGATGCCCGGCAGCAGGTAGTCCACATAGGGTGCGCCTCCCGCGCCCTGCCCGAGGTCGATCGCGCCGCCGAAGACGTAGACGAACAGCAGCATCATCGCGATCGGCATGACGGCCGTGGTGATGATGGTGTCAGGACTGCGGAGGATGTGACGCAGCGACCGAGAGGTGAGGGTCGCGGTGTCACGGGCGATGTGCACGGTCACGAGCCGGCCTCCGCATCGGATGTCCGGCGCCCGACGATCGCGAAGAAGACGTCTTCCAGGCTCGGCTTCTTCTCGATGTGCTCGACCTTCACCGGCGGCAGGAGGCGCTTCAGCTCCTCGACGGAGCCCTCGACGATGATGCGCCCCTCGTGCAGGATCGCGATCCGGTCGGCGAGGCGCTCTGCCTCCTCGAGGTGCTGGGTGGTCAGGAGCACGGTCGTGCCTCTGGCGGCGAGCTCGGTGATCGCCTCCCACACGTCGAGGCGCGCCTCCGGATCGAGCCCGACCGTCGGCTCGTCGAGGAAGACGATCGGCGGCTCGCCGATGAGGCTCATCGCGAGGTCGAGGCGACGGCGCATGCCGCCGGAGTAGGTGGCGGAGCGGCGGTCGGCGGCATCGGTCAGCGAGAATCGCGCGAGCAGCTTCTCGGCGACGGCCGGGGGATCGCCGAGATGGCGCAGTCTCGCCACGAGCACGAGGTTCTCGCGGCCGGTGAGCATCTCGTCGACGGCGGCGAACTGCCCGGTCAGGCTGATCGCCTCGCGCACCCGCGCGGCGGCTTCTGCCACGTCGTGCCCGCCGACCATCGCCGTACCGGCATCCGCTCGCAGCAGCGTCGCCAGGATCCTCACGAGCGTCGTCTTGCCTGCGCCGTTGGAGCCGAGAAGGGCGAGGATGCTCCCCGGCGCGATGCTGAGGTCGACGCCGCGCAGCACGGGAAGGCCCTGGAACGACTTCTCGATGCCCGCGGCGTGGATGGCGGGCGCGCTCATTGCCGTTCGGCCCGTTCGATGGCCTGGACCAGGCGCTCGCGCTCCTTGTTGATCCACTGCCCGTCGGCGTAGTTGCGCAGGAAGGTCTCGGCGAATTCGACGGGGTCCTCTCCGACGATGTCTCGGATCGGCGTGCCGTCGGTCGCCGCCTGTTCGAAGAGGTCGGCGAGGTCGCCGAGCATCTGCACCAGGATGTCACCCTTGGCGATCGCGCCGTAGTAGCCCAGATAGCGCTCGATCGCCTCGACCGCCGTGCGGTAGGGGGCGGGCATCGCTCTGATGCGCGCCCTGTACTCGCGCCAGCGGCGCTTGTCGCCGAAGTCTCCGACGACTCTCTCCAGGAAATTCGGCATGCTTCACCCTCCTCAATGGCGGAGCTGTTCGAGTCTCTCGGCGAGGAAGCTCCACGTTCTCCAGAACTCGTCGAGGCAGTCACGACCCCCGGCATTGAGGGAGTACACCTTTCGGGGCGGCCCCTTCGCCGAGGGGACCTTCTCCACATCCACGAGCCCGCGCTGCTCGACCCGCACCAGCACGGCGTAGACGGTGCCCTCGGCGATGTCGGCGAACCCCTGCTCGCGCAGCCAGGCGGTGATCTCGTAGCCGTAGGCGGGACGATCGGCGATCACGGCGAGGACGATGCCCTCGAGCACGCCCTTGAGCATCTCGCTCGACTGCTTTCCCATCGACGACCTCGCTACTCAGTGTTATTGACTACCGGTAGATAGTAACACTGAATAGTCAGTGATGCGACACCCCGGCGATGCGTCACAGCGCCAGCAGCACGACGCCGGCCACGACGACCGCCGACGCCGCAAGCCGACGCCCGGGGCGCGCCTCGCGCAGCACGAGTGCGCCGAAGAGGCCCACCAGCAGGACGCTCACCTCGCGCACCGGAGCGACCAGCGCGACCGGAGCCATGGTGACCGCGGTCAGCACCAGGATGTACGACAGAGGGGCAAGAACCCCGAAGGTGACGATCCGCCGCCACTCCGCCCGCCACAACGGCAGCAGAACGTCGTGCCTGCGCCGCAGCAGTATCGCGGAGATGATCGGCACCTCCAGCGCCGTGCAGCCCACCATGTACGCGACCGGCGAGATGCTCCAGGTGCGCAGCGCGAAGGCGTCCCACAGCGTGTATGCGGCGATCCCGACGCCGGTGAGGAGGCCGAAGACGACCGCCAGGCTCGGACCCTGTCGCGCGGAGCGCGGACGCCTGTCGACGAAGCCGATCGCGACGATCCCGCCGACCACCGCCAGCACGCCGACGACCGCAAGGGGCGCAAGGCGCTCGCCCAGCAGCAGCACGGCGAGCACGACGGTCAGCAGCGGACCCGTGCCGCGCGCCAAGGCGTAGACGGTCGACAGATCACCGGCGGCGTAGCCCCGCTGCAAGAGGGTGAAGTAGACGACGTGCAGCACGGCGGAGACACTCACACCGACGAGGATGCCGGCGGTGTCGTCGGTCCCCCACCCGCCGGTGAAGGGGATCGCCGTCGACCAGACCAGCGCGCCGACGAGCGAGCCCCACCAGAGGAAGGCCGGGCCGTTGCTGCTCGTGCCGTGCGCGATGACGTTCCACGTCGCATGAGCCACCGCGGCGGCGAGGACCAGAGCGAGAGCGAGAGTGGACAAAGCGACCCTTCCGCTCGCCGCGGGCGCGACGAGCACGGATCCTCCGGGCTTTTGTCCTGTCAGATGACGCCCCTGCGCTGGCGTCGGGGCGTGGCGCCGCTCGGACCAGTCGAGGAGTCCTCCGGAACCCTAGGCGCTATCGCCCCCCAAGCTAGCATCGGCCCGCACAAGCCGCCCGCACCGAATCCGATCGTTCACCGAAGCGTCAGCACCCGGTCGCCCGGCAGTCAGCCCTGCGCGTGCTTCACGACCTAGCGTCATCGACGTCCCCTTGAAAAACACCGTCGGGCACGGCCATGCCGTTCGCTCGAAGAAAGGTCGCATAGACATGCGTCTGAACACTCGTCGTATCGCCGCCCTCGGCGGCGCGCTCGCCCTCATCGTCGGTCTCGCCGGCTGTTCCGGAGCCCCCGCCGAGGGCTCCTCCGACGGCGACGGCGGAAACACCGTCACCGAGGAAGGCACCTTCGCCTCGGGCAACTCCGACACGATCGTCTTCGCCACCCTCCCCGACCATGAGGGAGCAGAGCAGGACGCCCAGCCGATCGCCGACTGGATCGCGGCGATCACGGGCAAGAAGGTCAACTTCTTCCAGGCGACCGACTACACCGCCGTCGTGCAGGGCCTGGCCGCCGGTCAGATCGACGTCGCGCAGATCTCGGCGTTCACCTACTACCAGGCACAGGCCGCCAGCGCCGACATCGAGCCGATCGGCGCACAGATCACGGAAGAGGGGGCAGCGGCCGGCTACTACTCGGTCGCCCTGAAGAACCCCTCCTCCCCTGCGACCTCGCTCGCCGACTTCGCCGACCAGCCGGTCTGCTTCGTCAACGCCACCTCGACCTCGGGCCGCGCGATCCCGGTCAGCCAGCTGCTGGCCGCCGGTGTCACCGTCTCGGAGGAGAACACCGTCTACGGCGAGGCGCACGACCTCAACGCGGTGAAGATCTCCGAGGGCGTCGACTGCCAGGTCGGCTTCGTGCAGGACATCGACGCCAACCCGCACATCGCCTCCGGCGCCCTCGTCGAGGTGGACAAGTTCATGGTCCCGGCTGCGCCCATCGTGATGCAGAAGGCCCTGCCGCAGGGGGTCAAGGATCAGCTCACCGCCGCGATCGCCGGCAGCACCCAGGAGTCGCTGACGAGCGCCGGCATCGAGCTCAACGACTTCCTCCGCGACGGATGGTTCGGCTTCGACGCCGTGAACGACGCCTACTACGACGCCATCCGCACCGTCTGCGAGCAGATCGCCGACCAGGTCGAGGCGTGCCGGGCATAAGCCGGCGGAACAACGGAGAGTACTGAGATGACGAACAGCGACACCCTCGCCGTCGATATCACCGAGCTGAGCAAGACGTATCCCGGTGCGGCCGGTCCTGCCCTGTCGGGGGTGTCGCTGTCCGTCTCCACCGGCGAGATCGTCGTCCTCCTGGGGCTCTCGGGCTCCGGGAAGTCGACGCTGCTGCGCCACATCAACGGCCTGGAGAGCCCGAGCGCAGGCTCGGTGGTCTCCCTCGGCCGCGACGTCCCGGCGCAGTCGGGCAGGAGCCTGCGCGCGCTCCGGGGCCGCATCGGCTTCATCTTCCAGCAGTTCGAGCTGGTCGGACCTCTCACCGTCCTGGAGAACGTGCTCACCGGCTCGCTCTCCACCCTCCGGGCGCCGCGTGTCGGCACCTGGACCTACCCCAAGGAGCTGCGCCTGCGCGCGCTCGCCCACCTCGACCGCGTCGGGCTCCTCGAACGCGCCTACCAGCGTGCCGACACTCTCTCGGGCGGTCAGCAGCAGCGCGTGGCCATCGCGCGCGCTCTCATGCAGGAGCCCGACATCCTGCTCGCCGACGAACCCGTCGCCTCTCTCGACCCCGAGTCGAGCAGCCAGGTGATGGCGCTCATCCGCGAGATCGCCGCCGAACGGCACCTCACCGTCGTCTGCAGCCTGCACCAGGTCGATCTCGCCCTCAGCTGGGGTGACCGCATCGTGGGACTCCGCGGCGGGGAGGTCGTGCTCGACACCAGCACCGAGTGGCTCTCGCGCGAGCAGGTCATGGAGATCTACGGCCGTGTGGCGACGACCACCAGCGAGATCACCGCCGTGCAGACCGAGCTCGCCGAGGCCCGCGAGCAGGTCCTCAGCCGCGAACTGCAGGCGGCATCCACAGAGCGATCCCTCCACGAGTCCGCCGACGAGGATCCGCGATGACGCTCCTGGCCACCGCGCCGCCTCCGCTGCCCGTCGGCGAAGACCGCCTCAAAGAGGTGCCGCGTCCGCGTCCGCGCACGTCGACGCTCGTCTCCTACGCCGTCATCCTCGGCATCGCACTGCTGGGCATCTGGTCGTTCATCGGACTGGACTACAGCTTCAAGAGCCTGGAGGCGACGGTCGGGAACCTCAACCGCTTCCTCGGGATGGCCACGCCCCTCCAGTGGCCCGGCTGGGAGGTCGTCGGCACCCGCCAGGAAGACGGCACGACGACCTATGTCACCCAGTGGGTGGGATTCGAGCCGATCTGGAGAACGCTCGGCAGCATCGCGATCACCCTCGCCCTCGTGATCGCGGGCACGGCGCTGGCCGCGGTCCTCTCCATCCCCGTCGCCTACGGCGCCGCCCACAACACCACCCCCGGTCGCGCCGTCCTGGCCGCATGCCGGGGCATCGGAGTGACGCTGCGCGCGATCCCCGACGTCGTCTTCGTGGTCTTCCTGGCGTTCCTCTGGTTCAACTCCGGCACGCTCCCGGCGATCGTCGCCATCGGCGTGCACTCGGTCGGCATGATCTCGAAGATGTTCGCCGATGCGATCGAGCAGATCGACGAAGGCCCCCGGCTCGCCATCCGGGCCGCCGGAGGCTCGAAGGCGCAGGAGTTCTGGTCCGGCGTCGTCCCGCAGGCGCTTCCCGCGTGGATCGCCGTCACGCTGCATCGCGCCGACATCAACCTGCGCGGCACCGTGATCCTCGGCGTGGTCGGCGTGGCCGGTCTCGGCTACGACCTCCAGGCCGCGCTGCACGGCGGCCCCGCCGGCATGCGCCGGGTCATCCCGATCGTGCTCATCATCATCGTGCTGTGCATCATCTTCGAGGTGATCTCCTCGCTGCTGCGCGCCCGCCTTCTCGGGGTGCGACCGACCGGCAAGGGCGCGGGCGACTCCGTCGTGCGCGCCCTGGCGAACCGCTCGTCCAAGGTCGCTGCGACGGTCGACCGGACGGATGCCACGACCGACCGGCGCACGCGCATCGAGGCCTCCCTGCACCGCCCCTGGGACCGACACCGCATCTCCATGAACCTGTGGATCTGGGTCGCCGTCGGCGTGGTCGTGCTGTCGTTCCTGTACGCGAGCCCCGACGTCTCGCGGCTGTTCACGGAGTGGCGATGGGACCAGGTGTCCAATCCCGACCTCGACCGCGCCGTCTGGCCTCCGAACTTCGGGGGCCGCGACTGGGGGGTCGTGATGGCGGCCGTCGTGGTGACCTTGCAGGTGGCGTTCGCGGCGACCTTCATGGGTGCGCTCATCTCGGCCGTCGTCGGCCCTCTGTCGGCGAGCAACGTCGCCCCCAACCCGGCGGTGCGGAACTTCTTCCGCGGCATCGCGCTCGTCCTGCGCGCGATCCCCGACCTGGTCGTGGCGATCCTGTTCATCATCGCCACCGGCTTCGGACCGCAGGCGGGCGCTCTCGCCCTCGGGATCGGCGGAGTGGGCCTGCTGGCGAAGCTCATCGGCGACTCGATGGAGGAGGTGCCGCACGGGCCCGAGCGCGCCCTCCAGGCCGCGGGAGGCACCCGCACCCAGGTCTTCTTCTCCTCCACCCTGCCGATGTCGGTGCCCGCCGCGGTCAGCCACCTCATGTACCTCCTGGAGCAGAACGTGCGGGCCGCGACCCTTCTCGGAATCGTCGGCGCAGGCGGCATCGGCTTCCTGCTGCTGAACGCCCTGCAGGGACGCCACTTCGACCAGGTCCTGGCCTACGTGCTCGTGATCGTCGCGATGGTGGTGGTCGTCGAGACCGCATCCATCCTCATCCGGCGCGCGCTGAAGTAGCCCGATGGCGGAGAACGGATTCGACCTGGCCGTCGTCGGCGCGGGCATCGTCGGGCTCGGGCATGCGGCCGCCGCGCGCGAACGCGGCCTCTCAGTCGTCGTCGTCGAACGCGGTGCGGCGATCACGGGCGCCTCGGTGCGCAACTTCGGCCATATCGGCGTCGGCGCGCACACAGGCGAGGCCGGCGAGCACGCCCGGCGCAGTCGCGAGCTCTGGATGCGGCTGGCGGAGAGGGCCGGGTTCTGGCTGCGCGAGTCGGGCACCCTCATCGTCGCCCGTCACGACGACGAGCTCGCGATGCTGGCCGAGTCGGGGATCGAGCCGCGACTGGATGTGGATGAGGTCCGCCGGACGGCCCCCGTCACAGGCGCCGTCGGCGGCGCCCTCCTTCCCGACGACCTCCAGGTCGACCCGCGTGAAGCCGCTCCGGCGATCGCCGCGCACCTGGCCGAGCAGGGCGTGTCCTTCCGCTGGCGCACCTCCGCGTTCGGAGCGGAGGGCGGCATCCTGCACACCTCCCGGGGCGAGATCCGGGCCGAGACCGTGGTCTTCGCGCTCGGGCACGACGTCGATCAGACCTTCCCGGCACTGGCCGAGGAGCACGGCATCGAACGCTGCGTCCTCGACATGCTGCTGGCCGAGGGCCTGGGCGTGCGGCTGCCGGTGCTGACCGGATCGTCGATGCTGCGGTACTCGACCTTCGCCGAGGCGCCGTCGGCCGCCGCCGTCCGCGCGCGGTACGCACGCGAGGAACCGGGGATCATGGCGCACGACGTGAACCAGATGTACACCGAGCGGCCCGACGGAACGCTGCTGGTGGGCGATACCCATGCGGTCGGCATCAGCCCGCCCCCGTTCCAGGAGGAAGCCGCGTTCGCCCTCCTCGAGCGGCTCGGCTCAGAGCTCTTCAACGTGCCGCTGCGCGCGCGGCAGCGCTGGCAGGGCGTCTACGCCAAAGGTCCCGAGGATTTCTTGCGGGCCGCTCCCGCCGAGGGGGTGCGCGTCGTGTCGGTGACGACCGGAAGCGGCATGACCTGCGGGCTGGGACTCGCCGCGTCCGTGATCGACGAACTCTGGGGCTGAGAGCCTCACACCACCAAGGAGAGACAATGACCCGCATCGAAACCGTCGTGCTCGACATGGCCGGCACCACCGTCACCGACGACGGCCTCGTCCTCGGGGCGTTCGAGCGCGCGTGGGATCGCCTGTACGCCGCCGAGGGCGCCACCCGCCGCGAAGAGGCGATCGCCTATGTGATCGCGACCATGGGGCAGTCGAAGATCGAGGTCTTCCAGGCCCTCGTCGACGAGGATGCCGCGCACGCGCTCAACGCCGCCTTCGAGGAGGCGCTGGACGAACTGGTCGCCGAAGGCGCCGTCTCCGCACTTCCGGGGGCGGAGGACAGCATCCGCGCGCTGAAGGCCGAGGGGCGCAGCGTCGTGCTGACGACCGGCTTCTCCCGCACGACGGTCGAGGCGATCCTCCGGGCGCTCGGCTGGGAAGGGCTCACGGATGCGGTGCTCACCCCCGCCGACGCCGGGCGCGGGCGACCCGCCCCCGACCTCAACCTGCTCGCGGCGATCCGCAGCGGGGTCTCCTCGGTGCAGGCGCTCGCCGTGGTCGGCGACACCGAGTCGGATGCGCACAGCGGCGTGAACGCCGGGGCGGGCCTGGTCGCCGCGGTGCTCACCGGTGGGCACGCGACAGACGACGCCCTGCGGGCAGCCGGGGCGCAGCACGTGCTCGACTCGGTCGCAGACCTGCCCGGGCTGCTCCGGCAGTTGGGACGATGACGCGGACGGCGCGGCGGGCGCAGGTCTCCCGGATCCTCCCCCGGCTGGAGCCGACGCCCGAGGCGCTGGTGTTCCGCGGCGCGGCCGAGGGCTTCGAGCGGGTCGCGGTTCCCGGGGTCGAGCTCGGTCCCGGTGATCTGCTGGTGCGCGTGGAGCTGGCGACGGTGTGCGGTTCCGATCGGCACACCGCCGTCGGAGCGCGCACCGAGGCCACTCCCCTCGTCCTCGGTCACGAGCAGGTGGGCCGCATCGTCGCCCTCGGCCCGGGCGATGCACCCCGCACCGTGGACGGGCGCCCCCTCTTCCACGGCGATCGCGTGGTGTGGGGTGTCGCCATCGCGTGCGGGAGCTGCGACCGCTGCCGGCGAGGCCTCACGAACAAGTGCGAGCGGGTCCGCAAGTACGGGCACACGCGCATCGAGCGCGGCTGGGAGCTGGGCGGCGGGTTCGCGACCCACGTGCACGTGCTCGCCGGCTCCGATGTGGTGCGCGTGCCCGGGCGGACTCCGGCAGAGGTGCTGGCGCCGGCGTCGTGCGCGACGGCGACCGTCGTGGCCGCGATCGAGGCGGCGGGGAGAGCGCTCGACGGCGAGGTCGTCGTGGTCTCCGGCTGCGGGATGCTGGGCCTCACCGCGATCGCGATGGCGCGCGCGGCCGGTGCTATCGCCATCGGAATCGACCCCGATCCGCGGCGCCGCGCACAGGCGGAGGCTTTCGGGGCCGCGGCGACGTGCGCGCCAGGCGCCTCCTCGGTGCGCGAGGCGATGGGAAGGGCGGGCTCGCCTTCCGGCTTCTCCGTCGCCTTCGAGCTCTCCGGCTCGAACGACGCCGCCGAGACATTGCTGGAGACGGCGGACGTGGGCGCCGTCATCGTGCTCGTCGGGCACGTGTTCCCCTCCCCTCCGCTGGCCGTCGACGCCGAGCAGCTGGTGCGGAGGCTCCTCACGGTCACGGGCGTGCACAACTACCGTGGCGAGCATCTGCTGCGCGCCGTGGAGTTCCTGCAGGATGCCGACCACGAGCTGTTCGCCTCGCTGGTGGGTCAGACGGTGTCGTTGGACGAGGCCGCGAGCGTGGTGGGGGTTCCTCCCGCGTCCGGCGCGCGCACCGGCATCCGCCCGTGACCCTCATTCATCCCCTGCCCGCAGGAGGTGCGGGAGTCCGGGTACGACCCTCGGGCGTGACGCGCCTCATCCCCAGCGGATGCCCTCATCCCGGCAGAAGCTCGTATCGGCAGCCTCAGGGTCGGCGCAGGCGCCGTCGACGAGCAGCCGGGCGCCGAGCGGCTCGCTGAGCCTGACCACGACCGGGACGGCGTCGTTGCCCTGGCAGTCGTAGGCATCGCCGGTCAGCGGCTCGACGTCGATCGTCACCACGACGTGGTCCCTCTCGTAGGAGACCTGCGGCACGCGCACGCTCCCTGTCACCCCGCTTGCGCAAGCGACGCGCGTGACCAGGACGTCGAGGTCGGTGCTCTCCGCGGACACCAGCGCCGGATCGGCCAGCTCCCACACCGCTGTCTCGCCCCGCTCGGCCTGCTGACACCCGGCGAGAAGCAGGATGCCCGCGAAGGCGGCGGCAGCACTCAGACCCGCTCGCATGCCCTCACCATACACCGGGGCCGCGCCTCGACCTCGGCCGCCGAGGACGCATCCTGCCGCCGCTCCTCTGCCGTGGGACTATCGGTGACTAACGCCGGTGCGCCAGTATTGCCCCCATGCACGAACCTCCCGAAAGCGCCGACTGCGCGGTCGTCGTCGTCCACGGCATCGGTCAGCAGCTCCGCGGCGAGACGCTGCTGGAGTGGGCCGAGCCAATCGCGGCGCGCATCAGCCATCAGTGCGAGAAGCGCGACGGCGAGACGGCGCAGGTCGCCTTCGCCGCGATCACGAGCGAGGAGAAGGCGCGGATCGACGTGTCCTGGCGGGACGCCGGACAGAGCCCGCGCTCGGTCGCCTTCGTCGAGGCGCGATGGGCGGAGTCGTTCCTCGCGTTCACCCCGCGCACGTTCATCCTGTGGGCCGTCTCGTTCGTGGTGACGGTGGCACGCCGGGTCGCGGTGCACCTGTTCCGCATCCTGCGGGAGAGCTTCTCCTGGAACCCCGTGGTGCTGCCCGTCCCCGTGCGCGACAGGTTCCCGCGGATCCCGCCGGGCGCCCGCATTCTGGGGATGGATCCCCGCGGCATGCTGAAGTCGCTGCGCGGGATGACCGCCGTGCTGGTCGCGGGGGTGATGCTCTTCGTGTGGCTGGCACGCGCGATCGGCGCCGTGGTCTCGCTCGTGCTGTGGCTGATCGGCGGCATCCTCTACGTGCTCGTGCTCGTGCCCGTGCCCGTCCTCGCCGGGATCGGGCTGATCCTGCTCGGTCTGCTCGCCCGGCTCCCCCTGATCGGGAAACGCGTGCAGCCGCTGCTCGTCGCCTTCACCTCGACGCTGGGCGACGCCGCGGTGTGGACGCGTTCGCCGATCCGCGCCGACGCGATGAGGGACACCGTGCGCGCCCAGGTGCGCTACGCGCAGTCGATCGCACCGCGGGTGATCGTGATCGCCCACTCGCAGGGGGCGGCCGTGGCGGCGCGCGCTCTCTTCCGGGACGACTTCGCCCAGCCCGCCTCCGACGGCGGATCGCGCATCGACGCTCTCGTGACGATCGGCGGTGCGAACACCCTCCTGCGCGAGCCCACCTGGAACGGACGACGCCCCGTCGAGAACGACATCGTCCGCACGTGGGCGGAACTGAAGGTGCCCGTGCGATGGATCAACATCTGGGCCTCGATGGATCCGGTCCCCGCGGGGCCGGTCGGCGCCTCGGACAAGGCCGTCGCCCAGCGCTGGGAGGAGCTGGTCCGTGCGCCGGGCGAGGCCTTCGCGGAGCTCGCGCGGCAGGAGCCCGGCCTGCTGCTCTACACTTCCCAGCGCATGGCGCAGCTCGCCGGTGCGAGCTACATCCCGCAGCAGGCGGTCTTCGAGCGCGCGGAGCCGGGCAGCATCACCCCGTACATCGAGGCGTGGAACTTCGATCCGACCAGCGACGTGACCAGGCCTCAATGGCGGCGCAGGCGGCGCGAGGTCAATGCCGCCCTGGTGAAATCTATGCAGTCCATCGGGCGGGGGCCGGGTCCCATCGGCCCCGAGGAGCACATCGTCGAGAACCGTCTCTCGGTGATCTCCGACCACACAACCTACACGCGCAACATCGTCGAGGTGATCACCCCGCTGGCCGAACTCGTCCAGGACAGCGCGGCCGGACGCGTGCGGCCGATGATCCCGATGGTGAGACCGCGCCAGGTCGCGCACCGCAACGGACTGGGTGCGCTGATCCTGGGGAGGATCTCGCTCGCCATCCTGAGCTTCCTGCTCGCGCCGCGCGTGGCCGGCGTCCTCGACGCATGGCTTCCGATCGACTGGCTCTCCACCGGCCAGCTCGCCGAGTGGACGGGCGATGTCGCCGCCGCGATCGAGGCGATCAGGGGCCTCGGCTGGTGGGGAACGGTGCTGTACATCCTCGTGGTGTCGGCCACCTTCCTCGTCCTCTCCAGCATCGCCACCGCCTGCTGGAGACTGTACGATCGATCCCTCTCGCGGGACGCGCTCACCTCGAACGCCCTCGCCGGGTGGGGACTGCTGCACTACGGCCTGGTGTTCGCGGCGACCGCGGCCGCCGTGGTGACCCCCCTCTGGTCCTGGCTGAGCAGCCGACTCGACCACGGGGACGCCATCGTCACCAGCACCGTCACCGGCGTCTACACCGCGTTCTTCGCGATCCTGATGACCCGCTCGCGCCGCATGTTCCTGCCACTGCCCGAGCGCAGGAGAGCAGAGGGCTCGCCCGCGGAGTGATCCGCCCGGGTCGCCGGGGAGGGTGGCGCGTCATCCGAGACCGCAGGATGCCGGCACCGCGGCTGGAAGGGAGCTTTCTCCTCGTCTTGCGGCACCAGCCCGGCGAACCCACGAAAAAATCCTGAGCCGCGACTCGTGCATAGACGAGGCCGCGGCTCAGGACGATGGCGGTGACGGTGGTGTCTGGTTTCAGGTGATGCCGGACAGCTGTCTCAGGTCA
>CAYOTY010000020.1:0-33004 GCA_964406995.1 uncultured Microbacterium sp. | reverse complement strand
CGACATCAAGCCCGGCAACCTCCTTATCACCCCCGACGGGCGGGTGAAGATCACCGACTTCGGCATCGCCCGCATCGCCGACCAGGTGCCGCTGACCGCCACCGGGCAGGTCATGGGCACGGTGCAGTACCTCTCGCCCGAGCAGGCCTCGGGGCACGCGGCCTCGCCGGCGACCGACATCTACTCGCTCGGGATCGTCGCCTACGAGGCCCTGGCCGGCAAGCGCCCCTTCACGGGCGAGTCGCAGGTGGCGATCGCGATGGCGCAGATCAACGACGCGCCCCCGCCGCTGCCGGCGACGGTGCCCGTTCCGGTGCAGAACCTCGTCATGGCGATGATCGCCAAGAAGCCGGGCGATCGGCCCTCTTCGGCCGCGACGGTCGCGCGGGCGGCGCAGGCGCTGCGCCGCGGCGATCTCAACTCGGCGACGATCGCCGTCCCCGCGATCGCCACGGGCGTCGGCGATGACGATGTCACCCGGCTCCTGGCCGCGGCGACGGATGCCGACGCCGACGCGACCCGCATCCTTCCCACCACGGCGCAGCTTCCGACCGGGGAGGAGCCGGAGAAGCGCAAGCGCAGCCCGTGGACCTGGCCGCTCGTGGCGCTCATCGCGCTGCTGCTGCTGGTGCTGGGCGGCACGATCTGGGCGCTGGTGCAGAACAACGCCGCCGAGCCCGACCCCACCGACGACACGCCGTCGGTGAGCCCCAGCTCTCCGGAGCCGGAGCCGGAGGAGACGCGGATCGACGTCGACACGCTCGGCCTGCTCGACATCCCCTGCGACGACGCGCGAGAGATCGCGTCGACGAACGGACTCGACGCCCAGTGCATCCCTGGCGACGCCGCAGAGTTCGAGGACCAGATCGGCATGGTCTACGCGGTGACGCCGCGAGGCATGGCCGATCCCGGAACCCTGCTGCAGCTGACGGTGTACGACTCGATGGTGCCCGTCGGCAGCCCTCAGAGCTCGCCCTCGATCACCGGCGTCCCCGAAGAGGGCACGACGATCGCGCTGAACTGGCCAGCCTTCACCTGCCCGAGCGGCACCCAGCCGCTCAGCAGCTACCGGGTCGTGATCACGAACGCGAAGTTCTCCGGCGGCGACACCGATCGGCAGTTCGGTGCTGGCACCCGCACCACGCAGATCACGATCGACCCCGGCACGGCGGGCCAGCAGCTCACGGCCGTGTACTACGCCTTCTGCGGTGACACGCAGTCGGGCACCTCTCCGCAGTTCCAGGTGGCGATCCAGGCCCCGCCGTCCACGGAGCCCACCGATCCGACGGACGGCTCGACAGACGGTGACGGTGACGGCGACTAACCTGACAGGTAGTGAGTTCGTTTCATGATCTAGGAGGGTCGTCCGTGTCGACTGAGCCGCGCATCCTGGCGGGGCGCTATCGCGTCGATGAGCAGATCGGCAAGGGCGGGATGGCGCAGGTCTTCCGCGGCTACGACGTGACCCTGGGCCGCCCGGTGGCGATCAAGGTCCTCGACAGCTCGCTCGCCGCCGACAGGGCCTTCCGCACGCGATTCCGGCTGGAGGCGCAGGCGGCATCCCGGATGTCGCACCCCTCGATCGTCCGCGTCTTCGACGCCGGCGAGGACACCGATCCCGCCACCGGCGCCCCGGTGCCCTTCATCGTCATGGAGCTGATCAAGGGCACGCTGCTGAAGGACATCATGTCGGCAGGCCCCGTGCCGACCCCGGATGCGGTGAAGTACGTCGACGGCATCCTCGAGGCCCTCGACTACTCGCATCGCGCGGGCGTGGTCCACCGCGACATCAAGCCGGGCAACGTGATGGTCACGCCGAACGGCGCCGTCAAGGTGATGGACTTCGGCATCGCGCGCGCGGTGTCGGACTCCTCCTCCACGGTCGCCGAGACGACGCGCATCATCGGCACGGCGGCCTACCTCTCGCCCGAGCAGGCCAAGGGCGAGGCCGTCGATGCGCGCACCGACCTGTACTCGGCGGGTGTCGTGCTCTACGAGCTGCTCGCGGGTCGTCAGCCCTTCCGCGGAGACTCCCCGGTCGCGGTGGCCTACCAGCACGTGAGCGAGACCCCGCTGGCGCCGACGGAGGTCAACGAGGCGGCGCCCGGCGCGCTGAACCCGGTGGTGCTGCGCGCCCTGGCGAAGGATCCCTTCCAGCGGTATCCGGATGCCGCGAGCTTCCGCGTGGCGCTGCGTGACGCCGTCGGGGGGAAGACGCCGTCCAAGCGCACGCTGAACACCCTGACCAACGAGCTGTACGGCCAGAACCCGCGGCAGGCGGAGGAGACGGCGCGGTCCCTGCGACAGCTCAGCACCGACACGACGATGACCCGCACCCAGTCCGGGCCTCCCGTGGTGTGGATCTGGGTGGGTGTGGCTCTGCTGGCCATACTGATCGGCTCCGTGCTGTTCTGGGCGCTGTCGGTGCAGCCCCGAGACGGGGTGAACACCGGCTCGCGCACGGTTCCGGTGCTGACGGGAATGACCTTCGAGGCTGCGGAGCAGGAGCTGGAAGCGCTGGATCTCGTGGCGCTGCTCGTGCAGGAGTCGAGCACGGAGATCGCCGAGGGCTTCGTGATCCGCACCACGCCCGAAGCGGGAATCACGGTGATGCCCGGCCAGACGATCACCGTGTACGTCTCGTCGGGCGCCGAGACGACCGAGGTTCCCGAGCTCATCGGGCTCAGCGACACCGCCGCACGCGATGCCCTCGATCGCGCCGGCCTGAAGCTCGGCACGATCACTCCCCGCAACGACACGAATGCAGCGGCGGGCACCGTGCTGGAGGCGAGCGAGGAGGCCGGCGCCGAGGTCGAGCCCGGCACGGTGGTCAACCTCGTGGTGGCATCGGGCAACGTCACGCTCAACGACGTCAGCGGATGGACCCTCGATGCCGCCATCCCCAACCTGGAAGGGCTCGGCCTGGAGCCCACGCCGGTCGCGCAGGAGTCGTGCCCGGCGACGGATCCGCATACGGTCGCGTCGATGTCCGTCGCCCCCGGCGACGTGCCCATCCACTCGCGGGTGGACCTCTACTACTGCACGGGCGAGTAGCGGGGAGCGAGCCGCTCCGACCGGGCGAGCGCCTCCGCGTCGCCGCAGAGCGCGAGCCAGTTCGCCAGCAGCCGATGACCGTGCGCGGTCAGCACGCTCTCGGGGTGGAACTGCACGCCCCACAGCGGCAGTGAGCGGTGGGCGATCGCCATCACCGTCCCGGACGGAGCGCGCGCGGTGACCTCCAGCTCATCCGGCAGATCGTCCTCGGCGAGCGCGAGAGAGTGGTAGCGGCCCACGGGGAAGGGCGAGCGGATGCCGGTGAACACCCCGCTCCCGTCGTGCGCGGCATCCGACACCATGCCGTGCATGAGCTCGGGGGCCTCGGTCACCGGCACGCCGAAGGCCGCACCGATAGCCTGATGTCCGAGGCACACGCCCAGCAGCGGCATCCGCCGCTCGGCCGCCAGTCGCACGATCGGGATCGACGCCCCGGCGTCTGCGGGCGTTCCCGGGCCGGGGGAGAGCAGCACGGCGTCGTAGGAGTCCAGGAGCGCGGAGAAGTCGGCCTCGGCATCCGATTCGACAACCTCGACCACGGCCCCGAGCTCGCGCAGGTACCCGACCAGAGTGAACACGAAGCTGTCGTGGTTGTCGACGACGAGCACCCGTGTCGTCATTCCAGATCGACCTCGGCCGGATTGATGAAGGGAGCGATCCAGGGGAAGACGTGGAAGAAGAGGGCGTACAGCACGGCGGCGACGAGAACGAGCAGGATCAGGAGCCTGAGCAGCAACGGGCCGGGCAGGATCCTCCAGAGTGCGGCGTACATCAGGCCCCTCCTGCGTTCAGCCATTCGGGCTCGCCGACCGCGCGCGGCTGGAAGCTGTCGAAGACGCCGTAGGCGATGATGCGCTCGGCGAGCGAGTGCTTCGGCGAGCAGGCGGTGAGGGTGATGTAGCGCTCACCGGTCTGCACGCCCGGCATCTCGGGCACCTCCAGCAGCACCTCGATCTGGGTCGGCTTCACGTACTCGAGCGTGCGGAAGCGGTAGAGGTACCAGCCTTCCGGCGTCTCGACGATGATCGGGTCGTTCAGCTGCAGCGTGTCGATCGGACCGAGCCGGGCGCCCCAGGTCGTGCGGTGCCCGGCGACGGCGAAGTTGCCCACCTCGCCCGGCATCGCGGCCTGGTCGTACAGGCCCAGACGGGCGTGGTCGAGAGTGTGCTTGCGCGTCGTGCCGCCGGCCACCTCGACCATGTACCCCTCGCCGAACCGGGGGATGTGCATCGTGGCGAACACCTCGGTGCCGACCGGGCGCTGCCCGATCACCGGCTCGTACCAGACCTGGTCCCCCTCGATGACCGGCTCCGGCGCGGGCGGCGGTGGGAGCTCGGCCCACTGCGCCGAGAGCTCGGCCCCGACCCGGTCCGCCTCGGCGCCGATGATCCTGTCGCCGATCCACATCTGCCAGGCGACGAAGAGCAGCACGACCACGCCGGCGGTCAGGAGCAGCTCGCCCAGCACGCTCGTGAAGGTGACGCCTCGACGCGGACGGTTCTTCTTCACCCGGGGCGACCCGACCCCCGTCGGCACCGCGTCATCCGTGATCGGATGCGGTGCGCCCCCCACCTCGCGTTGCGCGCGCAACGCACGCCGCGAGAGGGGTGCGGAGGCGTCGGCGGTCATGCCGAGAGTTTATCCGGGTCGGCTGGACGGTGCATGCGTAGGTAGAATGTTCCGCATGGCACGAGACCGCAAGTCCGAAGAACCCCTGATCGAGCGCGCCGAGGGCGAGGCAGCGCCGAATCCAGTGTGGTTCAAGCCGGTGATGGTCGGCTTCATGCTGCTCGGCCTGGTGTGGGTGCTGGTCTTCTACATCAGCGGCTCGCGCTTCCCGATCCCCGACATCGGCGCCTGGAACCTGGCCATCGGCCTCGGCATCGCGATGATCGGGTTCCTGATGACCACCCGCTGGCGGTAGTCGAATTACACGCGTGTAATTCTCCCCAGGTGTGGATAAACCTGTGGATAGATCACACGCCCCAACGTGCTGAGAGCAGCGCCGGCACCACGAAGATCAGCAGCGCCGCGAGAACCGCGAGGAGCGCGATCAGCAGGAGCATCTGCATCCGCCGCTGACTCGGGCGCGGGGTCCTGATGTAGATCAGAGCCACGAGCGCTCCCACCACGGCACCGCCGATGTGCGCCTGCCAGGCGATGTGGAACCCGGGGATGAAGCCGATGACCAGGTTGATCCCGAGGATCACGAGGATCCCCGTCATATTGGCACCGGCCTTGCGCCCGATCACCAGGATCGCGCCGAACAGCCCGAAGATCGCTCCCGATGCGCCGACGACGAAGCTCGACGGCGAGATGAGGGCGACCGCCACCGACCCGCCGATTCCCGAGATCAGGTACAGCGCGAGGAAGCGCCACCAGCCGAGCATCGCCTCCAGGCTCCGCCCGATCACGTACAGCGCCAGCATGTTCAGCGCAAGGTGGAGGAGGCTGCCGTGCACGAGCAGCGGCGTCACCACGCGCCATACATCACTGTGCCCGCCGTTGATCGCCGGATACAGCGCGGGGGCGAAGAACAGCAGCGCCCGCGTGATGGTGTCGCCGAACCCCGGGATCAGCTGCAGCAGCCCGATGAACCCCGTCACCGCGACGATCGATGTCGTCACGGTCGGCGGGCGCCCGGCGAACATCGACGCCATGCTCCGGCTCTGCCGGCGCGCCCGGCGCTGCGCGGGCGACTCGGCCTTGCGCTGCGCCTTCAGGCACTCGGGACAGATGACGCCCACGGGCGCCTGCGTCTGGCAGTCCGCGCAGATCGTGCGCAGGCACCGCTGGCAGAGCACGAAGCTCTGCTTGTCCGGATGCCGGTAACAGAAGTTCTCGCGGTTGCGCGCGAAGTCCGCGGACGTCATCTGCCGAAGCGCTACTGGGCGACGACGTCGACCGAGTGCAGCACGACCGGCGAGATCGGGCGGTCGCCGGCACCGGTGGGCACGGCGCCGATCGCGTCGACGACCTTCTTCGAGGCGTCGTCGGCGACCTCGCCGAAGATCGTGTGCTTGCCCTGCAGCCACGGGGTCGGGTCGGTCGTGATGAAGAACTGCGAGCCGTTGGTGCCCTCGGGCTGACCGGTGATGGCGTTGCGACGGAGTCCGGCGTTGGCCATCGCGAGGATGTAGGGCTCGGTGAAGTTCAGCTCGGGGTGGATCTCGTCGTTGAACGTGTATCCGGGGCCGCCGACACCCTGACCGAGCGGGTCGCCGCCCTGGATCATGAAGTTCGGGATGATGCGGTGGAAGACGACGTCCTTGTAGAGCGGGCCCTCGCCGGGCTTGCCGGTGGCGGGGTCGGTCCAGGAGCCGGTGCCGTCGGCGAGGCCGACGAAGTTCTTCACGGTCTGGGGGGCGTGGTCACCGAAGAGGTTGATGACGATATCGCCGTGGTTGGTGTGCAGGGTTGCGACATGAGAAGCGTGGGGCATGCCTCCATTGTCTCAGAGCATCCTCCGAGTTCGGCGCGAACCCTGCCGGTGAGGGGTCGTGCGTGGCAAGATGGGGAAACGAACCGCAAGCGACAGGGAGAGCACCGTGAGCCTCAGCCGGAAGCGCAAGAAGGAACTCCGCCGACTTCAGAACGACGCCACCAAGCTGTGGGAGTCGCAGCAGGAGGTCGCAGGCCGAGCCGCCGAGGTCGCCCGAGCCGCCGGGCGCCAGCTGGGCACCGTCACGCGGGAAGACGTGCTGCCCGCCGTGCAGGGCTCCTACGACCGCCACGTCGCGCCCGTGGTCGACCGCGGGGTGCGGGCCTCCCGCAACGTCGTCGACAAGGCGATCGTCCCCGCCGTCGGCGGCGTCATCGGCACCGCGCTGTCGGCCTGGGATGTCGCCAACGAGAAGCGCCGCTCGGTCAGCTGGCTGCCCGGCTACGTCGAGCCCGCCCCGGCCAAGCGCGGCCCGAGCGTCGGCTCGGTGATCGCCGTCATCCTCGGCGTCGCCGCAGCGGTCGGTGTCGTCTACGCCGCCTGGCAGACGCTGCGCGCCGACGACGAGCTGTGGGTCGCCGACGACCCGCTGGGCACGCCCAACGCGTGAGTGCCGACCGCGTCCGCGCGGCTGCCGCCGAGCGCGGCCTCGAGATCGAGATCCGCGAGCGCCCGAAGGCGCAGAGCCTCTTCGAGGCCGCGGAGCTCATGGGCATCGCGCCGGGCGACATCGTCAAGACGCTGGTCGTCAAGCGCTCCGACGACACATACCTGTTCGCGCTCGTGCCGGGAGGTCGCAAGATCTCCTGGCCGAAGCTGCGCGCCGTCGTCGGAGTGAACAAGCTGCGGCTGCCCGAGCCCGAGCTCGCCTATGACGCGACCGGGTTCGAGCGCGGCACGATCACCCCGCTCGGCAGCACGACCGCCTGGCCGGTCTACGCCGACGAGTCGATCATCGGCAAGCGCATCGCCATGGGCAGCGGCTCCCACGGCCGACAGCTGTTCGTGGAGGCCGATGCGCTCCTCGCCGCCTATGACGCGACCGTCGCCGACATCTCCGATCCGGAGGTCGAGAGCGGCTGACCTCTAGGGGAGCTCCAGTCCCGCCATTAGGGGAGCTCCAGTCCCGCCATCTTCAGCGAGATGTCGACGAGCGTGACCCGCTGCATCCCCGCGATCTGATCGAGCGTGAACCAGCCGGCCATGTCGGTCGAGCCGTTCTCCTCGAAACGCAGCTCGCCGCGGGTGACGTGCGCCCGGTACACGATGCGCAGGGTGTGCAGCGGAGAGTCGGATGCCGTGATCCGCCGGCTCGCGGGAAGCACCCGTGAGTGGATGCCCAGCAGCTCGTCGAGCGCGACCGAGTATCCGGTCTCCTCGTGCACCTCGCGGCGGGCGGCCGCCTCCGGATCCTCGCCGGGCTCCAGGCCTCCGCCCGGCATCGTCCAGGCGACGCGGCGGCCCGTCACCCAGCGCGAGAGCAGGATGCGGCCCCGCTCGTCGGCGATGACGGCGTACGCGGCGACTCGCATATCCATGCGGCTCAGCCTATCCGCGGCATCCGACCCTGGACACCCGGACGATGCACCGCCAGACGGTGGTGCGCGAACGGCAGACGTGACATCCTGGTGTCCTCGTCGATGCCGACGAGCGGACGCACGGGAGCATGCATGCGACAAAGGATCAGCACCATCATCGTCTCGGTCGTGGCGGTGGTCCTCTTCCTCGTGGCCGCGGTGTACGCCAGTCAGGGCGGCGGCGAAGGCGGCCCCCGGGTGAAGATCACCCTCGTGGCGCCGGCGGCCCCCGGCGGCGGCTGGGACGCCTTCGCGCGAGAGAGCCAGGTAGCGATGCGCGCGAACGGCATCAGCGGCACGGTGCAGGTGGTCAACGTGCCCGGCGCCGCGGGAACGATCGGCCTGTCGCAGGTCGCCGGCATGGAGGGCCGGGAGGACCTCATGCTGGTCACCGGCGGCGTCATGGTCGGGGGGATCATCATCAACAACAGCACCGTCACGCTCGACGACGTGACCCCCATCGCCCGCCTCGCCGACGACTACAACGTGCTCGTCGTGCCGAGGGACTCGCCGCTGCAGAACCTCGACGACTTCCTTGAGGCCTTCACCGCGAACCCCGGCGGAACCTCCATCGCCGGCGGCTCGCTCGGCGGCATCGACCATGTGATGGCGGGCCTCATCGCCGACCGGAGCGGAGTGAACCCCCGTTCGGTGAACTACATCGCCTACTCGGGCGGCGGCGAGGTGACCACCTCGCTGCTGTCGCACACGACGATCGCGGGCCTGTCCGGCTACACCGACTTCCGCGACCAGATCGAGTCGGGGAACCTTCGCGCCCTGGCGATCTCCTCCGAGGAACGGCTCGAAGGCCTGGACATCCCGACGTTCCGCGAGCAGGGGCTGGATCTGGCCATGGCGAACTGGCGCGGCTACGTCGCCCCGCCGGGGATCTCGCCACAGGTCCGCGAGGAGCTGATCGCGATGCTGGGCGAGATGGTCGAGACCGAGGAGTGGGCAGACACGCTCCGCCGCAACAACTGGGAGGGCAACTTCATGACCGGCGACGAGTTCGAGACCTTCCTGCGGGAGGAGATCGACACGACAGAGAAGATCATCACGGAGCTCGGGCTATGAGCGGCGAATCGTCTCCGACCACGACGGCCCTCCGGGCGCAGTCGGTCCCCCGCTGGCACACCGGGCGCAGCGAGCTGTTCGTCGCCGCCGCCGTCTTCGCGCTGGCAGTGGCGATGACCATCGGCACCGTGAACATGGAGGTGCCCGAGGGAGTGGCGGCCCCCGGTCCGAAGTTCTTCCCGACGATCGTGGTGATCCTCCTCTACGCGGTGAGCATCGGGCTCGCGATCGAGGTGCTGCGCACTCCTGACCGCGCCCATGTCGCCGAGGATCCCACTGAGATCTCCGACGAGATGCTCGCCGATCTCGGGTCGCTGGATCAGACCTCC
Source organism: uncultured Microbacterium sp. (assembly GCA_964406995.1). Lineage (GTDB taxonomy): Bacteria > Actinomycetota > Actinomycetes > Actinomycetales > Microbacteriaceae > Microbacterium. The sequence continues at coordinate 23,528 of CAYOTY010000020.1, read as the reverse complement.
GAGATGCGGGTAGTCGCCCCCGAGGAGAACGCTCCCGACAACGCCAACGAACCGCGCATCGACTGGAAGACGCTGGGCATCGTCGTCGTCGCGCTGGTGGCGTTCATCCTGCTGCTGCCGATCCTCGGCTGGCTGATCTCCTCGGCCGCACTGTTCTGGGTCGTCGCCTGGGCGTTCGGCAGCAAGCGCCCGCTCTTCGACATCGCCGTCGCGGCGATCTTCGCCTCGATCACGCAGCTCGCCTTCTCCGCCGGCCTCGGGCTCCCCCTGCCGTCGGGCATCCTGGAGGGACTGTTCCCATGGATCAGCTGAGCAATCTCGCCGAGGGGTTCGCGGTCGCCTTCACACCGTCGAACCTCATGTTCCTCGTCATCGGCGCCGTGCTCGGCACCGCCGTCGGCGTCCTCCCCGGCCTCGGCTCGGCGATGGCGGTGGCACTGCTGCTGCCGGTCACCTTCAGCCTCGACCCGACCGGCGCCTTCATCATGTTCGCCAGCATCTACTTCGGCGGCCTGTTCGGAGACTCCACCGCCGGCATCCTGATGAACACCCCGGGGAACTCCTCTGCGATCGCGACGACGTTCGAGGGCTACCGGATGGCCAAATCCGGCTATGCCGCCAAGGCCCTGGGAACGTCGGCGACCGGCGCCTTCATCGGCGGCATCATCGCCTGCACCCTCGTCGTCTTCTTCTCGCCCTACATCGCGGTACTTGCCACCGAGTTCGGCCCGGCCGAGTTCTTCGCGCTCGCGGTCGTCGCCTTCGTGGCGATCTCCTCGGTCGTGGCCGACTCGATCGTGCGTGGTCTGGTCGCCCTGGGCCTGGGCTTCGCGGTCGCCCTCATCGGCATCGACGGCATGAGCGGAGCCGAGCGCTTCACCACAGGATCGCCGCTGCTCTTCGACGGCGTCTCGATCATCATCATCACCGTCGGCCTGCTCGCCATCGGCGAGGTGCTGCACGTAGGTGCGTACATCCGCACCGGCGGCGGGCCGCCCCGGATCGTCAGCTCCAGCGGCTCGCCCTTCCTCACGCGCTCCGACTGGCGCAAGGCGGGGCCGGCGTTCCTGCGCGGCACCTCCTTCGGCGTGCCCTTCGGCGTGATCCCGGTCGGCGGCTCGGAGGTGCCGACCTTCCTCGCCTACGGCACCGAGAAGCGCCTGGCCGCGCGCCGCAAGGACCCCGACTTCGGCACGCGCGGCGCGATCCAGGGCGTCGCCGCCCCGGAGGCGGCGGGCAACGCGACCGCAGGCACCGCGATGGGCGCCCTGCTGGCACTCGGCCTTCCGACCTCCGCCACGGCCGCGATGATGATCGCCGCCTTCCAGCAGTACGGGATGCAGCCGGGACCGCTGCTGTTCGAGCGCAGCGCAGACCTCGTCTGGCCGCTGCTGGCGAGCTTCTTCCTGGGTCTGATCATCCTGCTGATCATCAACCTGCCGTTCGCGGCGGTGTGGGCCAAGCTCCTGCTCGTGCCCCGGCACTACCTGTACGCCGGCATCCTCGTGCTGGCGATGCTCGGCGTCTACGCGGTCGCCTCGCGCGCCTTCGACCTGTGGGTGGCGCTGGCGATCGGGGTGATCGGCTTCATCATGCGCCGCTACTCGATCCCGCTCGCTCCGGTGCTGATCGCCGCGATCCTGGGTCCGGTGGCCGAGGTGCAGCTGCGCCGGGCACTGGCGGTGTCGGAGGGCGACCCGATCGTGCTGGTGTCCTCGCCGCTGCCGATCGTGCTCTACAGCCTGCTGGCGATCGTGGTCGCCTTCAGCGGGATCCAGCACCTGCGGGCCGCGCGCAAGCGCCGGGAGGCGGCGAGGGCGTAGGCGAGGGCACGCGAGAACAGGCGGATGCTGCTGAGAACGACCTGATCCGGCGCGTTTGCCTGATCTGGCGCGGGGCGTCTCCGGTCCGGGCCAGACGGGAAGGGCGGATGCGCCCGGGATCAGGTCGCGGTGTTCCCCCTGATCGTCCTCTCGGCCTTGCCGCTGCTGTTCTCCGCGATCACGATCACCTCGAAGGTCACACTGCCGTCATGCCCGCAGTAGACCTGGATCGGGTACGATCCGTTCGCCGGCAGGCCCGTGATGACCGGATAGTCGTTCTCGGGATACGGGTAGTTCACGTCGATCACGTAGATCAGGCTGACGGAGTTCACGTTCGGGGTGGAGGTCCAGGTGATCCCCTTCTCGGTCGAGAGGGAGTCATGGACGCTGGGGCAGGTCGCATAGTCGAGGCCGTCACTCCAGCGGACGTCCGTGATCTGCGGCGCCGCGACCGCGGGCGGTGGCGGCGGCAGGACGGTGCGGGTGACGACGACGAAGGAGCTGGTCCGCTCGTCGTCGGCGTTGGCCGCCGTCAGCGTGTAGACGAGCGAGGGCTGGGTGCAGTCGTAGGGGAGTCCGTCGTAGCCCGCCTGCTCGGCCGAGAGGTTATCGGCCGAAGATTCGTTCAGCGCATCGATCTGCTGCGTCGACTGTGCCAGCGCGATCCGATCCGCGTCGGCGACTGTCCAGCCCAGGAGCACCGGCGCCGTCGTTCCTGAGCTGTCGTCCGTGCACTCGACCGTGGCGGGCTCGGCGGTGAAGGTCTCGATGACCGCGGGCGCCGCGGGCTCGCCGGGTTCGGACGCGTCGGTCGGGGCCGGCTCAGGTTCCGGTGCGCCCCCGCCGCCGAAGAGCAGCATGCCGAGAGCCACCGCGCCGGCGATGAGCAGGACCGCGGCGATCGAGATGAGCGTGATCAGCAGACCCTTGCCGCGCGGCTTGTCCTCCGCCGGGACGGGCTCGGCGCCCGCGGTTCCGCCGAGGATCTGCGTGGGCGCCTCGCCCGCGGGCGGGAAGGACTCGCTCAGGATCTGGGTGGGAGCATCGTCCGCGGGCGGGCGAATGTTGTTCAGGATCTCCGTCGGGCCCTCGCCGGGAGCCGGCGGCGGCGTATCAACGGCTTCGGTGGGCGCCTCGGCACCCGCGGGCGGATCGGGCCTCTCCGGGGAGGCATCTCCTGCGGCATCCGGGGTCTGTGCCTCATCCGGCGTCTCGTTGGGGTCCATGCCACGACTCTCCGATCAGGGCGTTCTGGGGGCGCCTGAACTCATAGAACCAGTTGCCGCGGTCCCAGCGGAAGAGAACAGGGCGATTTCGTAGAGGCCCGTACCCGCGGAAAGAGCGGTCGCCCCTGCGCTCGGCGACGATCTCCTTCAGCCCGGCGAATACGCGAACCCTTCCTCTCAGAGGCCTGCGCGGTCGAGTCCCTCGCGCAGCCGGGCGACCGTTCCGTCGACGTCACCGAGCTTGTCGAGGCCGAACAGCCCGATGCGGAAGGTGGAGTAGTCGTCGGGCTCGCCGCAGTGCAGCGGAACACCCGCGGCGGTCTGCAGTCCTGCGGCCTTCAGGCGCGCACCCGTGCGCAGCTCGGGGTCGTCGGTGTGCACGACCACGACGCTCGGCGCAGCGAACCCCTCGGCGGCCACGGAGGGCAGGCCTCGTGAGGCAAGCAGCTCGCGCACGCGACGACCGAGCTCGATCTGCGCCGCACGCAGCGCCTCATACCCGCGCTCGCGCGTCTCGACCATCTGCGCGAGATTGCGCACGAGCGAGTCGGTGGGCATCGTCGCGTGGTAGGCCGGGCGACCGGCACGGTACTCGTCGGAGATCGCGAGCCATCTGCCCAGATCGATCGCGAAGCTCGTCGACGAGGCGGCGAGGACCGCCTCGCGCGCGGCGGCGTTCAGCATCACGTAGCCGGCGGCCGGGGTTCCGCTCCATCCCTTCTGCGGAGCGCTGATCAGCACATCGACCCCGAGCGCCTCCATGTCGATCCACATGGCGCCGGAGGCGATGCAGTCGAGGACGAGCAGCCCGCCGTGCTCGTGCACCGCATCGGCGAGGGCGCGCACGTAGTCGTCGGGCAGGATCATGCCGGCGGCGGTCTCCACGTGCGGGGCGAAGACGACGTCCGGATGCTGCGCCCGCACCGCCGCGACGACCTCCTCGATCGGGGCCGGCTGCCACGGTGCCTGGTGCGCGGCATCCGTCGGCCTCGCCTGGAAGACGGTGGTGGCCGCGGCGATGCCGCCGGTCTCGAGGATCTGCGACCAGCGGTAGGAGAAGAGTCCGTTGCGCACGACGAGGGCGCGGCGACCGGTGGCGAGCTGACGGGCGACGGCCTCCATCGCGTAGGTGCCGCCACCGGGCACGACGACCGCGGTGCCTGTGCGGTAGGCCTCGCAGAGGATGTCCTGGATCTGCTGCATCGCGCCGACGAAGCGCGCCGACATGTGGTTGAGCGAGCGGTCGGTGAAGACCACCGAGTACTCCAGCAGTCCGTCCGGGTCGATGTCGTCGTGGGGAAGGCTCATACGCCCAGCCTCGCACACGACACCGGTGCAGCCCGCGAATGGTCCCGAAGACCCACATCGTCGGGGCTCGAAGCGTGAATCTCTGGGACCACTCCAGGTTCAGGGAGCGGAGCCGGTCGCGACAGGGCGGCCGGGGGTGTTCGACCACTGGCTCCAGGAGCCGGGGAAGACCTTCGCGTCGATCCCCGCCTCGGCGAGCGCCAAGGCCGTGTGCGCGGCGGTGATGCCCGAGCCGCAGTAGGCGGCGACCGGCGTGCCGGGCGCCACACCGACCCCGGCGAAGTTCTCGCGCAGCGCTTCGGGGTGAAGCAGCGTGCCGCCCGGACCGCAGTGCACGGTCGTCGGCAGGTTCACCGCTCCCGGGATGTGGCCCGCGACCGGATCCATCGGCTCGACCTCGCCGCGGTACCGCTCCGGGGCGCGCACGTCGAGGAGGACCCCGGATGCCGGAAACGCCTCCGCCTCGTCGATCGAGAGGGCATCGGCGCCGATCTCTCCGAGCTCCACATCGCCGGGCACCGGGACGACATCGCCGGACTCGAGCGGCTCGCCGGCATCCGTCCACGCACGAAGCCCTCCGTCGAGAACGCGCACGTCCACGCCCGCCTGGCGCAGCAGCCACCAGGCCCGCGCGGCGGCCAGGCCCTTCACGTCGTCATAGGCGACGACGAGGTCACCGGCGTTCACGCCCCAGCGCCGGGCCGCCTCCTGGAGAGCGACGGCCGTCGGCAGCGGATGCCGTCCCTGCCCTTCGACGCCGTGTGCCGAGAGCTCGTGGTCGAGATCGACGTAGACGGCATCCGGCAGATGTCCTTCGAGGTACTCGGCCCTCCCGTCGGGGCGATCGAGCCGCCACCGCACGTCGAGGATTCGCAGCGGTACGACACTGTCGTGCAGGCGGCGCAGCTCGGGGACCGTGACGAGATTGCTCATGTGACGAGGCTAATCCGTGTCGTGCACGATGCGAAGACGACGACGGCAGGAATCTCACCTCCCTGCCATGTCCAGGATATCGCGGGAGGGGGGTCTTGCGGCAAGGCCCCCTGTGTGCCGCAGAATGGGTCCTCGCTCGTGCCGTTCGCGCACGGGAACGAGGAGAAGAATGCCCTACCCCGATCCCTTTGCCCTCCCCGATCGCCTCGCTGCGAAGCGCGCCGGTGCGCTCATCGATGCCGACCGCATCCGCTTCGCAGAGATCGCCGAGACGCTGCGGCGGCAGCGCGAACGGCTCACCGCCCGGCGCGATGAGCTTCGCCGCGCACCCGCCGGCTACGGGCAGCTCGCGATGGAACGGGATGAGGAGATCCGGCGCCTGAGCGCGCACCTGCGCCTGCTCGACCGCTTCGGCCTCGACCTGTGCCTCGGACGCATGACCCCCGCCGGCGGCGACGACCACATCTACATCGGACGCACGGGTCTTGCCGCCGAGGACGGCACGCGTCTGCTCGTCGACTGGCGTGCCCCGGCCGCCGAACCCTTCTTCGCAGCCACGCTCGAAGATCCGATGGGCCTCTCCTCCCGCCGCCGCTACCGCTGGAGCGACAGTCGGGTGAGCGACTACTGGGACGAGGCGCTCATCCCGGATGCCCTCGCCGGCGCCGCGCTCGACGACCAGTCGGCGTTCATCGCCTCGCTCGGCGCCCAGCGCTCCTCGCGCATGCGCGATGTCCTGGCGACGATCCAGAGCGATCAGGACGCGATCATCCGAGCAGAGTCCCACGGCGCGCTCGTCGTCGATGGCGGACCGGGCACCGGCAAGACCGTCGTCGCGCTGCACCGCGCGGCCCGGCTCCTCTACGCCGAGCCGCGGTTGACCGCGGGCGGGGGAGGCATGCTGTTCGTCGGCCCGAATCGGGCCTACCTCTCCTACGTCGATGACGTGCTGCCGAGTCTCGGCGAGGAGAGCGTGCGCATGTGCACGCTGCGCGACCTGGTCGAGGAGGGAGCGGATGCGGGAGAGGAGCCCGATCCGGCGGTCTCGGCGCTGAAGGCGACGATGGATCCGGTGGCGGTCGTCGAGGAGGCGGTGCGCGGCCGCATCCGTCCTCCGGCGCATGCCGTGCGGATCGAGTCGCCCTGGGGAGACCTGTATCTCGGCCGGGCGGAGTGGGCGGAGGCGTTCGACCTCGAAGCCTCTGATCTGCCGGTGAACGAGGCGCGCGACGAGGCCTGGGAACGGGTGCTGGAGATCCTGGGCGATCAGCGGGACGACCCCGACGTTCCCCCGCACGTCGTGCATCGCTGGCTGCGGCAGGACGATGAGCTCACCGGGCTGTTCGTGCGCGCCTGGCGGATGCTGGATCCGGCCGACCTCATCGCCGAGCTCTGGTCCTCACCCGAGTCTCTGCGTTCGTGCGTGCCGCAGCTGTCGGCGGCGGCGATCGCGCTGCTGCAGCGGTCTGCGCCGCGCGACTGGACGGTCGATGATCTGCCGTTCCTGGATGCCGCCCGGCGGCGCATCGGCGACCCGGATGCCGCCAGGAACCGCCGCCGCCGGGAGGCCGAGCGTGCGGCGACCCGCGAGCGGATGTCTCATGTCGTCGATCAGCTCATCGAGAGCGATCAGAGCGAGATGAGGATCATGTCGATGCTGCGCGGCGAGGACACGCAGGCCGTTCTGGACGAGGCGGACGCCGTGCCGGTCGAGGATCCGGATGTGCTCGCCGGGCCGTTCGGGCACATCATCGTCGACGAGGCGCAGGAGCTCACCGACGCCCAGTGGCGGATGCTGCTGCAGCGATGCCCCTCGCGCAGTCTCACGATCGTCGGGGATCGGGCTCAGGCGCGGCGGGGCTTTCCCGAGGAGTGGGCGGAGCGGCTTTCACGGGTGGGGCTGCGCGAGGTGCGGCTGGCCTCGCTGGCCGTCAACTACCGCACTCCCGAAGAGGTCATGGCGGCGGCGGCACCCGTGATCCGTGCGGCGATCCCGGATGCGAACGTGCCGACCTCCGTGCGCAGCAGCGGTATTCCGGTGCGCTACGGCGCCGTACCGGAGCGCGATGGGATCGTGCAGGACTGGCTGTCGACCCGGGAGGACGGTGTGGCCTGCGTGATCGGCGACCCGTCCTTCCGCAGCATCCCCCGCGTGCGGTCGCTGACCCCCGAGGCGGCGAAGGGCCTGGAGTTCGACCTGGTGATCGTGGTCTCCCCCGACCGCTTCGGCACCGGTATCACCGGCGCCGTCGACCGCTATGTCGCGATGACGCGGGCGACCGAACGTCTCGTGGTGCTGAGGTGATGCCCCGCTCGGCACCAGGATCGAGTCGGGGTCGGTGCTCTCGATGACCTGCGTCGTTCCGGGGACCGGACGCGACTCATCACACGGACGTGGTGGTGAACTCGACCGGGTTCCGCCCCGACCTGGGAATGCTGCGCGAGGTCCGCCTCGATCTGGACGACATCGTCGAAGCCTCGCGCAGGCTGGCGCCGTTGATCGACCCGAATCTGCATTCCTGCGGCACCGTCTCCCCTCCCGGCTTCGCCGAGCTGCGCCATCCGGAACAGGGGTTCTTCCTGGTCGGGATGACGTCCTACGGCAGAGCACCGACGTTCCTGCTCGCGACCGGCTACGAACAGGTCCGCTCGATCATCGCCTGGCTGGACGACGACATGTCCGCCGACGCACCGACAAGACCCGGAGATAGACTGCTGTCTATGGATTCGGTGACGGAGACCCCTGCGCTGACAGTACTCGCCGATCCCACCCGTGCCCGCATCGTCCAGCTGATCCGGGACGCCGAGAACGGCCGCGCCCTGGTGGGCCGACTCGCGGAGCAGCTTGGGCTGCGACAGCCCACGGTCAGCCATCATATGGCTGCGCTGCACGCCGAGGGCCTGGTGGTCCGCGAGCCGGAGGGGCGGCGGGTCTGGTACTCGATCAACCCCGACGAGGCCGACCGGGTCACCGCACTGCTGGGTGCTCCGCAGGTCGTCGCGGAGGAGCCGGATTGGGACCGGGTAGTCGATGATCTCGCCGGCCGCTACCAGGGGATCTTCAACCGGGAGACGGTCGCCCGCTACGTCACCGATTCCCGCGAGCTGCTCGCTGCCCGTGGCGCCGCACCGCTGCTGGCTTCGCGTACCGCGGTCTTCACGGCGGCACGACTCGACGACCTCGACCGCGCCGAGCACCGGATCGAGACACCCACCGTCCTGTTCGTCTGCGTCCAGAACGCCGGCCGCTCCCAGCTGGCCGCCGGGATCCTCCGCCAGCTCGCCGGGGACAAGGTGATCGTCCGCAGCGCCGGCTCCGCGCCCGCGCCCGCGGTTCGCTCCGCGATCGTGGCCGCGCTGGACGAGATCGGCGTCGCCCTCGGCGGGGAGTTCCCCAAGCCGCTGACCGACGAGGCCGTGAGAGCGGCAGATGTCGTCGTCACGATGGGCTGCGGCGACGCCTGCCCCGTCTACCCCGGCCGCCGCTACCTGGACTGGGACCTCGAGGACCCGGTCGGCAAGCCCTTCGCCGTGATCCGGGAGATCCGCGGCGACATCGATCAGCGCGTCCGCGCCCTCCTGTCCGAACTGATCGGCATCGACGTCAGTTAAAGAATAGATGGTGGTCTATGCTTTCTCGTAAGAGGAAGCGAGCCCCGTCATGAGCGAGAAGCCCACCGTCCTGTTCGTCTGCGTCCACAACGCCGGTCGGTCGCAGATGGCCGCCGGCTACCTGCAATCCCTGGCCGGGGATCGGATCGAGGTGCTGTCGGCCGGTTCCGAGCCTAAGGACGAGATAAACCCGGCAGCCGTGACCGCAATGGCCGAGGAGGGCATCGACATCGCCGGGAACACTCCGAAGCTGCTCACCGTCGGCGCCGTCCGCGAGTCGGAGGTGGTGATCACGATGGGCTGCGGCGACGCCTGCCCGATCTTCCCCGGGAAGCGCTACGAGGACTGGCAGCTCGACGACCCGGCCGAGCTCGATCTGGACGGCGTCCGCGCCGTTCGTGACCAGATCCGCCAGCACGTCGAGCAGCTGCTCACCGAACTCGCCCCGGAACCGACGGCCTCCGGCACGTGACCGGGCAACCGCTCTGGCGGCGTCTTCTGGCGGAACTGCTCGGCACCGGGCTGCTGGTGATGATCGTGGTCGGTTCCGGGATCGCCGCACAGCGCCTCTCCACCGACACCGGGCTGCAGCTGCTTGAGAACGGCATCGCGACCGCCCTGGGTCTCGGGGTGCTGATTCTGCTGCTCGCCCCGGTCTCCGGCGCGCACTTCAATCCGGTCGTCTCCCTCGCCAACGCCCTGCTGGGTCGCCGCTCCGGGACCGGACTGCCGCTCCGGGATCTCGGGGTCTATCTGCCCGCCCAGATCATGGGCGGTTTCGGCGGCGCGATCCTCGCCAACGCGATGTTCGCCACCCCGTTCGCGATCTCCAGCACCGACCGAGCCACCCCCGCGACCTTCCTCGCTGAGATCGTCGCGACCGCGGGGCTCGTGTTGCTGATCACTGGGCTCACCCGCGGCAGCCGTTCCGTCCCGGTCATCGCGGCCGCAGTCGGCTCCTACATCGGCGCCGCCTACTGGTTCACCAGCTCCACCGCGTTCGCCAACCCCGCGGTCACCATCGGCCGAATCTTCACCGACACCTTCACCGGCATCTCACCTGCCTCCGCGCTGCCGTTCCTCGCCGCCCAACTCGTCGGTGCCGCCATCTCGATCGTCCTCGCCCCGGCGCTGTTCGCACATTCCGACGCCGCGAAAGACGAGGCGGCGTCTCCTGACCTCGTTGCGCGGAACCCCTGACCGGCTCGACCGCCTCACCCACGGCAGCGAGACTCGAACCCGGACCCTGTCGGGAACTCTCGTGCGCCTGAAAGTGTAGAAGCAATGGAGTGTTGCGGGAACAGGCGACCACGGATTGGGAGGCTGGTTTCCGCGTGGAATCAAGGGATTCTTAGGGATGCCGACGCCGAGGACCAGGCTGATGATCCCCTGATCGGTGCCTCGGCGGAACCAAAGACACGACCTCGAACACGACTCACTGACAAGGAAGTGGACGCTATGCGAACAGCCCACGCTAATGGCGTCAGCGTGCTCACGTTGGCGAAACAGTACGGCGTTCACCGGAGCACAGTCTGGGCCAAGACCCGATTACGGCGAGGGAGTTGAACCGACCTCGACCCCCGAGCGCCGCGAATCTCGGTAGCGCGTTCTGCCGCATAAAGTCAACGATCTACGGCATGTGCCCTGTAGATAACTCCACCGCGATACCCCGGCCTACAGGTTGCTTAGCACTTTCGTTGGCACTTTTCGTACATGTTGACGAAGCAGACACCGTGCCGTGAAGGCGTCTTGGTTAGACGAGAATCGATTTTGAGATAGCACTTCAGCGGCAGAACGTTACGTCGCGGTCGGTCACCTGTTACCGGCGTAGCCGGGGCTGCTTCCACCTCCGATCACGCAACATCAACAAAGCGGAACCGAGAGCGGCGAGCACTAGTGCGATGCTCAGCCCGAGCTGTAGTCCCGCGCTGTCGCTGCCGGTCGCGGGAAGCGAACCGATACCGCCGGGGGGGTCTCCGTCGGGGTCGTTCCCGCCGGAGGTGCCGCCTGCGAAGATCGCAGGTCCGCCTGGGTCGACGACGATGCCGTTCTCGGTGTTGTCGGCATCCCCGCGACCACCGTCGGCGAGGATCAGGGTGTAGGAGTTTCGGAGAGCGCCCCCGAAGTCGCTGGTCGTCATCCGTGCCCCGGTGAAACTCGCCTGATCGAACACGAAGTCGTACCAGCTCGGTGCCGCTCCGGGCGTGGCAGGCCCGTACTTCCAGTAACTGGTGCCTTGCAGAACGTTCTCGTTGAGGGATGCCAGCACCACGACCGCCCGGCCGCCGGGCTCGATGCCGTGCACCTCGAAGAAGACCGCACCGTACGGCATGGACGCCCCGGCCGGGAGCCCGGCAGGCTGTTCGCCGATGCGGAGCTGGCGAAGCACCCCGCCGCCGATCGTGCCCAGGTCACCGCCGCTGTCGAACTCGGGGGCCGCTCGCACCAGGAGTAGTTGCTCGTTCGGCGTGGCGAGCAGCCCCGACGTCGGGTCGGCTTCCCAGCCCAGGATCGCGTCGAGCGGGTCGACAGACCCGTCGTTGTCGGCGTCGGCGTAGTCGGTGCGGGTGGCACAGTCCGACAGTGCGCTCGTGTTGCCGGTGGGATCGGTGTACGTCACGGTGAGATGATCGTGCCCGGTCGCCAAGTGCACGATGCGGGTCGTCTGCCCGGCCTCGATGGTACGGGTCGCCGAGAGCACATGCTTGGCCTCACCACCGGGCGCCGTACACGAGTCGTCCGAGAACACCTCGATCCGGCCGCCTGCGCCCTCGGGAATGTCCTCGATCAGCAGGGTGGTGCGGGTCGCGTTCGGCTGGCCGTACACCGCGATCGCCGCTCGCAGTGTCGGCGCGTCTGGGCCTGTTGCCGTGCGGATGGCTTGCCCGCCGCTCAGCCAGATGCGGTTTGCGGTCAATGTCGCGGTGGCGCCACTGGCCACATCAATGCCGTGCTCACCGCTGCCAGCGACCGCGTTGCCGCGCACCTCGGCGCTGCCCTGACGAACGAGGATGCCCGTGCCGCTATTACCCACGACCGTGTCGCCGGTCGCCTCCAATCCCACACGGTTGCCGGTCACCGTGACGCCTTGACCTGCGACCACAATCCCGTCGGCAGAACCCGCGACGCGGTTGCCGGTCACCTCGCTGCCGTCGCCGGCGACCACGATCCCTCCGATCGCCGCATCGAGCACGATGTTCTCGGTGACCGTAGCCGCGGGTGCTTCGGCGGCGATCCCCGTGCCGAACCCCGTCACCTCGTTGCCCCGCACCTCCAACACGCCAGCGGCGGCGAGGATGCCGCTGAGCTGCCCGCTCTCCGGCGAATCCGAGGTCAAAGTGTTCCCGACCACGGTGAGTGAAGCGAAGCCGTCGTCGATCGTGAAGCCCGCCTGTGCGCGCACGACGTTGCCCGCGACGGTGAGGGTGCCTGAGCCGGTCGCCGTGAGCGCGATGGTCCCGGCCGCGGTAATCGTGTTGCCGCTCACCTGGTTGTTCGTTCCAGTGAGACCCAGCCTGATGCCGACGTCTCCATCCGCGACGATGACATTGCCGCCAGCTGTCGTATCGCCGATGCGGAGGGCGCTCACGTTCTGTGCGTCGATGCCGAGCCCGACCGGTACGTCCGCCGAGCCGATCGTGCTCCCGCGCACCGTGTGGCCGGCGCCACCATCGAGAATCACACCATACTGCGTGCCCGCGATCACCGTGTCGGTGACGGTGACGCGGTCGGCTCCCGCCCACGCCCACACTCCGGCCCGGAGTGTGTCGCCCGAGATCGTGTTGCCCTCGACCAGCGTGTCACCGCCGGTGACAGCTCCCGCAGCGGGCTCATCGAGCGGAGAATTCAGCTCGAGTTCGTCGCCAATCTCGGTGGTCTGATTCGATCCCGAGATGAGCACCCCGGAGTGACCGTCAGCGACGACCGTGTTCCCCGTGATCCTCGCTCCCGGCGCGCCCTGCACCGACACGCCAATGCCGCTACCCTCAACGCCGATCACGTTGTCGCGCACTTCCGCATCCGACGCTCCCGCGCTGTACAGGAGCACGCCGACCATCTCCCCGTGGATCGTGCTCCCGGTCACCACAGAGTCAGACCCGGCAATAAGGATCCCCGCGTCCACGTCGGGGATCGCAGCACCGGCACTATCGACGCCGATGCGGCTGCCCGTGATCTCCACCGGCCCGGAAGCGGAGACCCCGACCTCTGCCGCCACTTCGCTCGCGTCCAAGCTCACGCGCCCACCCTGGAGCCCGAGTCCCACCTCGGTATCACCGGTCGAAGCGCCGCTGCGATCCAAGCCGAGCCGCACCCCGATCAGCCGGTGCTCGCCCTCGCTCACCCCTATGCCGTACTCGGCGCCGTGGAGCGCAAGACCGCTCACCTCGGACCCCGGACCAGCCAGCCGCAGCCCCGCAAGACCACCACCGACCACCTCGACCCAGCCACCGGGCTGCGTCGTGCCATCGATCGTCACCGCTGTCTCGATCCGCGGCAGGGCGCTCCCGGGCGCGATGACCGGGATGCCTGCGATATCGAAGCTGATCTCACCACCACCGGCCGCGTTCGCCGCCTCGACCGCTGCGCGCAGTGTGCACTCAGGCGCGTCATCCTCTCCGACGGTGCCGCCCGTGTCGCAACCCTCAGCAGGAACCTCAGCCGCACCATCGCCGGTGGAGTTCACGATGAGGCCTGCACCAACCGTCACCGAGCGGGTGAGACTGTCGGTCTGGCCTCGGTCGTTGGTCACCTCGAGCGTGACCGGGTAGCGACCCGGAGCTTCGAAGCGATGAGTTGGGTTGATCGCAGTCGAGGTCTCGCCATCGCCGAAGTCCCACGCATGGCTGAGGTCTGCGGTGGCCTGCTGCGGATCGGTCGCCCTGCTCTCGAATCCGTACTCGAGCGGGTCGGCGGTTGAGACCGTGGCGACGAAGTCGGCTGCGAGCTCCGCATCGACGGTCACATGTTCTACGGTGGTGACGAGCATCCTGGAGATGCACTGACCGTGCTCGTTTGCGACACGTTCCCAAAGGTCCAAACCGACCGTCATCGGGGGGATGCTCACGTCTGTCGGCGGGTGAAACGTGGCGGTGAAGGTGTTCTGGGATAGGTTTGCGCCGGGAATCTGGGAGTTCCTCCACCAGCTCATTTCCCCAGCATTCGACACCGCCACGGTCTCCCCGCCTGATTGCGGGGAGTAGACCACAGCCGCCGGCACCCGCTGGTCTCCCAGGTTGCCCCACCGCAGAACGACGCCCTGAGGCCCCGTATGGTGTGTTGCGCCGTACACGCAGGTTCCACGCGGTCCTGTGTACTCGAGTCTGACGCTGACGCTCTCCTGACCGACGATCGGGTTGCGCAGCAGGTCGGGCACGTCGCTGTAGAGTCGAGCGAGCACATCACCTGGAGCGACCAGTTCAGTGTTGATTCCGATGGAGACGAAATCGGCGATGTGCATGAGTCCGTCATCGCCGCCGTTGCTGAGCAATCCGGGACCGGCCGATCGCCCGGCGAAACCCTGCGGAAGAGCCTGCATCAAGGACTCGTCGGACGCAGAGTACTCGGATTCGTCATCAGCGCCGGTGGGCGGTCCAGGATCCACATCGGATCCATCAGCCGGAGAAACCGCAGGATTCTCAAGATCGGTGGTAATCCCGGGAACCTCGTCGACGGCCTGCTCCTCGTCCGCCGGAACCTGCTCAACCGGGGGAGTCTCACTTGGCTCGACTTCCGGCGCCTGGACTGCCATGGGTGCCTCCCCCGTGGGGGATGGTTCTTCTGCGAAGGCGGTGGCCACCCCTGTTCCGCTGAGCACGAGCGAGGCCGCGACTGTCGCGATGAGCACGAGATGCGCCGAGCGGCGTCGATGCACAGCTCGCACGGTGCGTGCGTGATCGGATCCGGACATGGGGCCTCCCCGGAGAGCGGTGGGACAGAGTACGATCGCATTCAACCAGGGTCTGCTAACAGGCCACTAACGGAGTTGGGTTGTATGGCACCAGCGAAAGAGAATCGGCGTTCGGAAGAGACTGCCCCGTTGCTTCGTGTGCTCGGGGAATGCCGACTCGATGTTCTCCCTGCCGCGGACAGTGACGGTGTGTCTGCGACAGTCGAGTCCCCCACGCTCACGCAGCGGCGTATCCTGGCCCGGCTCGCGCTCGGAGCACCGGGTACCGTGTCGGTGGAGGAACTCGCGGAAGCGGTGTGGGAGGACGGCCCTCCGGTGAGGTTCCGGCAGGCGATTCAGAATCAGATCAGTCGGCTCCGCGCAGCGTGGGGGGAACTGCTCATCCGTACCACCCCCACTGGCTATGTCCTGGGTGCGCGAATCGACAGCAGACTCTTGGTCAAGCTGACCTCCCAGGCAGAGGAGCAACTGCGGGCAGGGGATGCTGACGAGGCATTCAGTCGTGCTGATGCCGCGATCGCACTGTGGCGGGGTGACCCGTATCAGGAGATCGGTCATCTCGGTAGTGTTCACGCGGCTCGCCGCGCGCTCGACCTTGCCCGGCGTGGGGCAGAGTGTCTGCGACTTGAGGCCGGCATCGCTGTCGGGCGAGTGGTGTGGGCGACGATTGAGGCCGAACGGCTTGTCGAAGCGGAACCGCTTGACGAGCGCTGCCAGGCACTGCGGGTGCGGGCGCTTCTGCTCGCGGGGCAGCGGGGACGTGCTCTCGCCGCGGCTTCCACCGCTCGCTTGCTCCTCAGGGACGACCTCGGAGTCGAACCTGGACGTTGGCTCGCCGCAGCCGAGGCTGAGGCACTGGGAGCGGTCGGCTTGATGCCGTCGGTGCCAGACGTGGTCCTGGAGGATGCCCTCTTGAGCCTTGACCCCGAAGAGGCTGTCGCGACTGCTCGTGAGGTGGCCGTGGCGGCGAACTCCAGCGGAGAACACCGTGAGGCAGTGCGATGGATCGCCCGGGCACTGGAGGTCTCCGGTACTACGGCGGGCACCCGGTTGATGCTGCGCATCGAGCTCGGTGATGCGCAACGCCTCGCGGGCGACCCCGCACATCTGGGCACACTGCTCGATGCGGCACGCGAAGCTTTCGATACTGGGAACGAGGCGGCGATCGCTGCGGCATGTTTCGCGCTCCTGCAACTGGGAGCGACCAGCACCAGCGGCGCCCAGATTCCCGAGGTGCGCGCCGTGATCGAGCGTGCGCTGCCCATGGTGCGAGATCCCGAACTCCGCGCACCGGTGCTCGCTGCTGCGAGCCTCGCCAAATCTCTCGTCGGGATCGCGGCACGCAGCCGCGACCTCTTCCTCGAAGCCCTCGCCATCCCGGTCTCCGATGAGAACCGCAGCCGGGTACTCCGCTTCGGCTACATGGCACTCGGCGCACCCGGCGACCTGGAGCTCCGCCGAGCCGTGACCCAGGAACTGACCGCGATCGCCGAGCGTCGGGGCGATCCCGTCAACACCTTCGAGGCGGCACAACTGCGCTTCTCCGTTGCCCTGCAAGACGGCGACGGCAAAGCCGCCCGCGCTGCGGCCGACGTGATGGGACAAACCATCAGCCGCGTCGGAGACACTGGCCGCCGGTGGGCGCTGCTGTTCTCCCGCGCCGCGATCGCGCACCTCGACGGCGACGACGAGAAAAGCGAATGGCTTTCCGCGCAGGCACAGCAACTCTTCGCCCCGGTATCGCCCGCCCGGGCCGCCGCCGCGCACGCTGGCCAACTCATCGCCCTACGGATCACCCAGGGCCGCATCCACACGCTCGCCCCCATGCTGACCGCCCTCACAAACGAACAACCCGGGATCCCCGCGTTCCATGCCGCCGCCGCACTCGCACTCGTCGAGACCGACCATGAGGCTACGCTACGTCACGCGGAACTCGCGCTCGACCTCGCCCAGGACGACGCCACCTGGCTCGCCGGACACGCCACCGGAGCCCGGGCCGCCGCCGCACTCGGCAACCGGCCCCTCAGCGAACGCTACCTCGAACGGCTGCTTCCCTGGACCGGGCGAGGGATCTGGCAAGGAACGTGCAGCTTCGGCCCCGTCGACACCGCCCTCGCCCTCCTTCTGCGCTCACTCGGACGGGAGGACGAAGCACGCGTGCATGCCAAGTGTGCCCACGAGGTAGCAGACACGCTCGGCGCGAAGCCCTACCTCGCGGAGCTGCGTGAGCACAACCTGCCTTGACCCTGCCCGGACCCAGTCGGCCGAAGCTGACTCATAACTCCGAGGGGCGTCCTCCTTCGCTTCCCTTGCAAGCGTCTACCACCTTCACTGACGCCATTTCTCGACCGCTCTCTCTCCGGCGCCAATGCCCACGTCCCCTCGTTCTCACACGCCTTCTCGGGAATGGACGCTGGCTACCTGCGGTAGTAGCGACTCAGACGGCTCACTGGCGCAAGCTCGGCCCCCGCGGGGCCTGTCCGATTAACAATGAAGATGTTCTTGACGGCAAAGTATCCTTCCGCCTCGCCGGGCGCATGCACCACCTCGGCATCGGCACCGCTCACGCCCGCAAAGCCGTCCTCGCCCTCGCCGACCCGACCAGCATCACCGTCATCGAGCTCCGCACCGGCGAGATCCTCAGCGAACACCACATCGACCCCACCCGCAGCTACTGGCGCAACCAACAACGAGAGCCCGGCCGATGGCCGAGCTCTCGTTAGCGACATATCACGCGACTCATCTGAGACACATGTCCCGACTCATCACAGGGTGGAGCCTAGGAGATTCGAACTCCTGACATCCTGCTTGCAAAGCAGGCGCTCTACCAACTGAGCTAAGGCCCCGTGAGGGTGTTCGGTGGGGCTACCAGGACTTGAACCTGGGACCTCTTCATTATCAGTGAAGCGCTCTAACCGCCTGAGCTATAGCCCCGTCAACCTCCAAGACTTTACCGGAGGATGACGATTTTTCCGAATCCGCCTGGTCAGCTCCCCGGGCGCACGGTGGCGCTTCCGGCCGACACGTTCACGTCGATCGTGTGGCGGGACGCGGATGCGGTCTGCAGCCCGTTCGCATCGAAGCTTCCGGCGCTGATGTTCGAGGACACGTTGTAGGTGTCATCGGGCACCTCCAGATTCAGCTCGCCAGCTCTGACGTCGATGCCGATGGCATTCGGGGTGGCGCCGCTGAGCACGCCGTCGATGCGGCCGGCGTTGATCTCGAACTCGGCCTCGGACACGTCGCGGACGTCGACGTCGGCACGCCCGGCGTTCACGGTGACATCGAGCTCCGTGGCAGAGCCGCGGACGTCGGCATGCCCGGCGTTGACCTTCAGGGAGAGCTCGCCGAAGTCGCCCTCGGCGGTGAAGCGTCCGCTGGAGACCTCGAAGTCGGCGTCCAGCCCTTGGCTCTTCAGCGCCGTGGGGAGCGTGAGGGTCACGCGCTGCTCCCCGCCGAACCCCCAGAACCCGAAGAAGGAACGCGGGGGTCGCACGCGCAGCGTGTCGCCATCGCGCTCGATCCGCCACCCCCGTGACCCCTGCACCTCGAGGTACGCCTCGGTGACGGCGCCGTACTCGAGCGTGAAGTCGGCGGCGGAGCTGTCGATCTCCAGCTCGGTGACGCCCTGCACATCGGCGGATTCGCCGCTCGAACCGGTGTTGAACATCCGGATGCCGACGAACACCGCCGATGCGAGCACGCCGATGAGGGCGATGCTGCCGACGATCGCGAGGACCGGGGTGATCCAGCCCTGCCGGGCGCGCACCGGGGCCGGAGGCGTCGGCTGCGGTTCGATCGGGGGAGGGGTGAGCGGTGTGGTGTTCATGAGGAAGCTCCTGTCTGCGGCGCCTGGCCGGTGTTCTCGATGTGGGCGAGGGCCGCGAGGACGCGGCGGTTGCCGTGCTCGTCGGGCTCGAGGCCCAGTTTCTGGAAGATGGAGGTGATGTGCTTCTCGACGCTCGCCTCCGAGACGAAGAGGATCCCGGCGATCGCCTGGTTCGACTTGCCCTCGGCGATGAGTGCGAGCACGGTGCGCTCGCGATCTGTGAGTCGCTGCATCCGGTCGTCCCGGTGGCGCCTCGTGAGGAGCTGCGCGACGACCTCGGGATCGAGGACCGTGGCGCCGCCCGCGATCTGCTCGACGGAGACGACGAACTCGGCGACATCGGCGACCCGGTCCTTCAAGAGGTACCCGAGCGCCCCGCCCTGCGCGGCGATGAGCTCTGAGGCGTAGCGCTCCTCGACGTACTGCGAGAGCACGAGGAGCGGAAGCTCCGGATGCAGCCTGCGCAGGGTCAGCGCGGCGCGGATGCCCTCGTCGGTGAAGGTCGGGGGCAGGCGCACGTCGAGGATGCACAGGTCGGGCTTCTCGGCGGCGACCGACTCGGTGAGTCCCTGGGTGTCGGCGAGGGCGGCGACCACCTCGTGGCCGGCGTCGTCGAGCAGGCGCACGAGCCCTTCGCGGAGGAGGACGGAGTCCTCGCAGATCAGGATGCGCATGGCACGCTCACCTCCAGTGCGGTCGGTCCGCCCGCGGGGCTGTCCAGCCGCGCGGTCCCTCCGGCGGCGAGGATGCGGTTCATGATGCCGTCGAGGCCTCCACCCGGCTGCACCTGGGCGCCGCCGACGCCGTTGTCCTCGACGCGGGCCCAGATGGTGCCGTCGGGCCTGCTGCGCACGACGACCCGGCACTCACTGGCGCGCGAGTGCTTGGCGGCGTTGGTCAGAGACTCGGCGATGGCGAAGTACACGGCGGCCTCCGCATCGCGACAGGCTCCTGCGGGTCCGGTCCCTGAGCCTGTCGAAGGGTCCATCCGCACATCCAGCTGCACAGGGATGTGCGAGCGGCCGGCGAGCGCCGACAGCGCGGCGTCGAGTCCGCGATCGTCGAGCACCGAGGCGTGGATACCGCGGGCGAGCTGCCGCAGCTCGGTGATCGCGGCCTTCGTCGAGGTGTGCGCCTCTTCGATGAGCGCCTTGGCGGCGGCCGGGTCGTCCTCGATCTTCTGCTGGGCAAGGCCCAGGGTCATCCCGACCGAGACCAGTCGCGGCTGCACGCCGTCGTGCAGATCGCGTTCGATGCGGGTGCGCTCCACGTCGGCGGCGCGTACGGCGCCGGCGCGCTGCTGCGCCGAGACCTCCGCCCGGCGGGCGAGGTCCGCGCGACGGTGCGGGTCGGCGACGATCGCCTGACTGAGCACACGATGGAGGAGGGCGAGTCCGACGATGCTCGCCGCGCACACGACCACGCCGACGGCGCCGATCACCGGCGACCAGATCGGTTCGAGGTTCCACCCGAAGGGGCCGGACACCTCACCGTGCGCCAGCCACGCGAAGGCGTACGCGATGCTCCAGAAGAGCCCGAACGCGAAGCGGAGGACCAGCGCGCCGGCGATCGAGGCGATGATGAAGTTGGCGATCGCCCGCCACATCTCGGCGTCGATGGCCTGGCGTCCGAGCGTACGGAGGTATCCGCCGAATCCCGGTCGCTCCTGCCGGCGCCAGCGCAGCGGCGAGAGCCCGAAGCCGTAGAGGCTGTCGACACGTGCGACCTCGAACCAGGCGACTCCGAAGAGCGCGTACACGAGGGCGACGAGGATGACGGCGCCGATGCCCAGCAGCAGGAGCGTGCCCAGGCCCGCACCCAGCATGCTGCCGAGGATCGAGAGCACGGTGCTGCCGATCACTCCCAGACCGGCGAGATGGACGACGGTCAGCAGAAGTCGCCGCGGGGGTGCGGCGGCGGATGCCGCGGTGGAGGTCTGTGATGTCATGCTTCCACGGTAGGCCCGGCCCGATCCGCGCAACACCCAGGCATCCGTACACCCCGCTTCGGGTTTTCCCTACCCCTTCCTCCTGCCACCCCTACCGAGCGACATCGCCGAGAAGAGGGGGTGCGGGGTGTCCCCTTTTCGCGCATCGGGAGGGGCCCGCGCGAAGCGTGGGAGGGTGTACCTCAGCGCGAAAAGGGGACACCCCGCACCCCGCACACCCCCCGGTAGCCTGGAAACACGACCAAGGAGGACGCATGTCGCGAGTACTCATCATCGGCGCCCACGGCAAGGTCGCGCTGCGTCTGGCTCCGCTGCTGGCGACGCGCGGCGACGAGGTGAGCGGCGTGATCCGCAATCCCGATCATGCGGCCGATGTCGAAGCGGCCGGCGCGACGCCGCTCGTCGCCGACATCGAGCAGCTCGACACGGCGGCACTCGCCGAACTGCTGCGCGATCACGATGCGGTCGTATGGTCGGCCGGCGCCGGCGGCGGCGATCCTTCCCGCACCTCTGCAGTGGACCGGGATGCGGCGATCCGGTCGATCGACGCGGCGGCATCCGCCGGGGTCTCCCGCTACGTGATGGTCTCGTACATCGGCTCGCGCCTCGACCACGGCGTCCCCGAGGACGACTCCTTCTACGCGTATGCCGAGGCGAAGGCGGCCGCCGACGAGCGCCTGCGCGCGAGTGCGCTCGACTGGACGATCCTCGCGCCCGGACCTCTCACGCTGGAGGAGCCGACCGGGCTGATCGAGGTCGCCGATCCCGGCGAGGGCCGGGTGTCACGAGCGGATGTCGCGGCGGTTGCCGCCGCGGCGCTGGACGAGCCCGCGACGATCGGACGGAGGATCCCCTTCGGCAACGGCACCACCCCGATCGTCGAAGCGCTCCGCGGCTGACCCCGACGAGGGGTAACGGAAGGCGTCGATGCGAGGGCGCAGGGATGTGCCCGCCGTGAGCATCGGGAGGGACCCTCGGCGAACGGCGGGCACATCCCGGAGCCCGCTCCCAGGGATGCCCCCAGAACGCGAAGGCTCAGTTCGACATGAAGCCGACGAGCAGGCCGCCGGTCACCTTCACCGCCATGTTGTACACGCCCGCGACGACGGCGCCCATGACGGTGATCACGATGAGGTTGAGGATCGCGACGACGGCGGCGAAGGCCATGACCGTCGGCAGGGAGAGGATGTCGACGACCGAGATCGAGTTGTCGGTCAGCAGACCGATGATCTCATCGGCCTCGGTGATGAGGCCGGTGACCTGCAGCAGCAGGTGGACGAGGAAGAATGCCACCATGGTGACGATCGCGAGGGCGACGGCGGCCAGGAACGACAGCTTCACGGCCGACCAGAAGTCGATGTAGACCAGGCGCAGGCGCACCTGCTTGCCACCGGTCTTGCGGGTGGACTTCTTCGCGAGCTTGTCAGCTACCGTGCTCATGCGTTCGTGCTTTCCTCGGAGTTCTCGGGTTCTGCGCCCTCGGATGCCGTCTCGTCGTTCAGACCGCGTTCTCCGTTGCGGGCGATGGCCAGGATCCGGTCGTCGTCTGCGGTTCGGGCGAAGACGACGCCCATGGTGTCTCGGCCCTTCGCCGGGACCTCGGCCACGGCAGAGCGTACCACCTTGCCGCTGGCAAGAACCACCAAGACCTCGTCGTCCTCGGCGACGATGAGCCCCCCGGCGAGTTCGCCGCGCTCGTCTGAGAGCTTGGCGACCTTGATGCCGAGGCCGCCGCGGCCCTGGACGCGGTACTCGGAGATCGAGGTCCGCTTGGCGTAGCCGCCGTCGGTGACGACGAACACAAAGCCGTCTTCTCCGGCGACGGATGCCGACAGCAGGCTGTCGTCGCCGCGGAAGCTCATGCCCTTGACGCCCTCGGTGGCCCGGCCCATCGGCCGCAGCGCCTCGTCGGTGGCGTTGAAGCGCAGCGACATGCCGCGGCGGCTGATGAGGAGGATGTCGTCGGTGCTGTCGACGAGCATCGCGCTGACGACCTCGTCGTCTTCGCGGAGGCGGATGGCGATGACACCGCCCTGACGGTTGGTGTCGTAGTCGGACAGACGCGACTTCTTCACGAGCCCGCCGCGGGTGGCGAGCACGAGGTATTCGGCGGCCTCGTAGTCGCGGAGCGCGAGGATCTGCGCGATCGACTCGTCGGGCTGGAGCGCGAGGAGGTTGGCGACGTGCGTGCCCTTGGCGTCGCGCCCGGCCTCCGGGATCTCGTACGCCTTCGCCCGGTAGACCCGGCCCTTGTCGGTGAAGAAGGCCAGCCAGTGGTGGGTTGTCGTGACGAAGAAGTGCTCGACCACGTCGTCGGCGCGCAGCTGCGCACCCTTGACGCCCTTGCCGCCGCGGTGCTGCGAGCGGTAGTTATCGCTGCGGGTGCGCTTGACATAGCCCTCTCGGGTGACGGTGATGACCATCTCCTCTTCGGGGATGAGGTCCTCCATCGACATGTCGCCGTCGAATCCGTGCAGGATGTGCGTGCGACGCTCGTCCCCGAAGCGCGCCACGATGTCGGTGAGCTCCTCGCGGATGATCGTGCGCTGACGGGCGGGAGTGGCGAGAATGTCGTTGTAGTCGGCGATCTTCGCTTCGAGGGACGTGGCCTCGTCGATGATCTTCTGCCGTTCCAAGGCGGCAAGGCGCCGCAGCTGCAGCTGCAGGATGGCCTCGGCCTGCGTGTCATCGATGTCGAGCAGCTGCTTGAGGCCGTCACGCGCTTCATCGGCGCTCGGGGACCGGCGGATCAGGGCGATGACCTCATCGAGGGCATCGAGGGCCTTGAGGAGTCCGCGCAGGATGTGCATGCGCTTCTCCGCCTCGCGCAGACGGTACTCCGTCCGTCGCACGATCACCTCGATCTGGTGATCGATCCAGTGGAGGATGAAGCCGTCGAGCGCGAGCGTGCGCGGCTCGCCATCGTCGACGGCGTGCCGCG
>CAYOTY010000019.1:0-33714 GCA_964406995.1 uncultured Microbacterium sp. | reverse complement strand
GGCGTCCGGCGCATCGACGTGCGCGAGGGCGACATGTGGCTGCTGCCGGGCAACGTCTACCACTCGCCGCAGCGCCCGGAGGAGGGTTCGATCGGCATCGTCATCGAGCGCATCCGCGACGAGGGGACGCTGGAGAAGTTCGCCTGGTTCTGCCCGAACTGCAACACCAAGGTGCACGAGGTCGAGCTGCAGGTGCGCAGCATCGTCGACGACCTGCCTCCCGTGTTCCAGGAGTTCTACGAGAGCGAAGAGGGCCGCTCCTGCCCCGAATGCGGCACCGTCCACCCCGGTAAGGGCTAATCGGAGTGTCGGCCATCGACATCCACACGCACTTCGTTCCGAAGGGCTGGCCCGACCTGTCTGCGCAGGCCGGGCCAGGCGTGTGGCCGCATCTGCAGGTGGAGTCCGAGCGCGAGGCCGTGATCATGGTCGGCTCGAGGGAGTTCCGTCGTGTTCAGGCGGACTGCTGGGACGCCGCCGAGCGCGTTGCGGCGATGGATGCCGATGGCATCGACCTTCAGGTCGTCTCGCCCACTCCGGTCTTCTTCTCCTATGATCGCCCCGGTCCCGAGGCGGCGAGAGTCGCCAGGATCTTCAACGATCTCGCCCTGGAGATCTGCGAGCCCGCGCGCGATCGCCTGATCCCCTTCGCCCAGGTGCCCCTGCAGGATCCGGATGCCGCCTGCCGAGAACTGGATCTGGCGATCGAATCCGGGCACGTGGGAGTCGAGATCGGCAACCACGTGGGCGATCGCGACCTGGACGACGCCGGCATCGTGACCTTCCTGCAGCACTGCGCCGATCGCGATGTGCCGGTGTTCGTCCACCCCTGGGACATGCACAACTCGCCGCGGCTGGACCGGTGGATGGCGCAATGGCTCGCGGGGATGCCCTCCGAGACGCACCTCTCGATCATCTCGATGATCCTCGGCGGCGTCTTCGACCGCGTCCCTGCGTCGCTGCGCATCGCCTTCGCGCACGGAGGCGGCTCGTTCGCCTTCTGGCTGGGACGCTTCGAGAACGCCTGGCACCGCCGCAGCGACCTGATCGGCGTGAGCGAGAAGCCCCCGTCGGCCTATACGAACCGCTTCAGCGTGGACTCCGTGGTGTTCGACCCGAACGCCCTCCGCCTGCTCGTCGACACCCTCGGCACCTCGCAGGTCATGCTCGGCAGCGACTATCCCTACCCTCTGGGAGAGCGCCCCGTCGGCAAGGTCGTCGACGACTCGGACTTCCTCTCCGCGCAGGAGCGGGACGCACTCCGCTTCGGAAACGCGATACGGTTCCTCGGCGCACGCGGGGCGGTCTCCGCGAGCACCCCCCTTCGATCCACTCCTGTCACCAGCGAACGGATACTGCACTGATGAGCACAACATCCCCCGTCGAGACGCTCGATCGCGCATACTGCGAGGAACGGGACGCGGCAGACCCGCTCGCGCCCTTCCGCAACCGGTTCCTCCTGCCCCAGGACGTCGTCTATCTCGACGGCAATTCGCTCGGGGCGCTCCCCCGCAGCACTCCCGCCCATCTGCAGCGGGTGATCACCGAGGAATGGGGCACCGGTCTCATCCGCAGCTGGAACGATGCCGGCTGGTTCGCCAAGCCGCAGACGATCGGCGACAGGCTCGCCCCCTTGATCGGAGCCGGCCCCGGCGAGGTCGTCCTCGGCGACTCGACCTCTTCCAGCATCTTCCAGGCGGCCGTCGCCGCGGCGCGCCTGCGCCCAGACCGCCGGGTGATCGTGTCGGAGCGGGGCAGCTTCCCCACCGATCTGTACATCCTGGAGAGCGTGCAGGAGCTCCTGGGAGATGACGCCCCGCTCGAGCGGCGCCTCATCTCCTCCGACGGCCCGACGCTGGACGAGGTGCTGGACGAGGACGTGGCCTTCGTCCTGCTCACCCATGTCGACTACCGCACCGGCCGCATGTACGACATGGCCGAGGTGACCCGCCGGGTGCACGCCGCCGGGGCGATCATGATCTGGGATCTCTGCCACAGCGTGGGCGCGGTTCCGATCGACCTGAACGGCGCCGGCGCGGACTTCGCGGTCGGCTGCACCTACAAGTACCTCAACGGCGGTCCCGGCTCTCCGTCCTTCATCTGGATCGCCGAGCGCCACCAGGCCGATGCCCGCCCCGCCCTGACCGGCTGGCACGGGCACGCCAAGCCCTTCGACTTCACCATCGACTATGCTCCGGCGGACGGGATCACGCGGTTCCGCGTGGGGACGCCTCAGCTCCTGTCGGTCGCCGGGCTCGAGGCGAGCCTGGAGCTGTGGCGCGATGTCGATATGGCCGAGCTGCGGAAGAAGAGCCTGGCCCTGACCGATCTGTTCATCGCACTGGTCGATCAGCGACTGTCCGATTGGGACGTGGAGGTCGTCACGCCGCGCGAGCACGCCGAACGCGGCAGCCAGGTCTCTCTGCGCGTCGACGACGGCTATCCGATCATGCAGGCCCTCATCGAGCACGGCGTCATCGGAGACTTCCGGGCGCCCGACCTCATCCGCTTCGGGTTCACCCCCCTGTACGTGTCCTACAGCGATGTCTGGGACGCCGTCGACACCCTCGAGGACGTGCTCAGCAGCGGCGTCTGGCGCCAGGAGCGCTTCGCCCGCCGCGGCGAGGTCACCTGAGGGCCCGCCGCGACGAAGAGGGGCCGACCGCGATCGCGGTCGGCCCCTCTTCGTGAAAGGCGTCCGGAAGAGCCTCAGGGGATGTAATCGATGAACCCCTGGGGGGCGATCTGCCCGCGGTAGCGCTCGACGAGCTCGCGCCAGCCGAAGCCCTCCGTGTACTCCCCCTCGTAGACGGCCTCGATGAAGTGCCACAGCAGATAGGGGTGCGCGCCGAGCCGATACAGCTCGCCGATGTCCCGCGCCACGAAGGCGGCCCGCTCCTCGTCCGTGAGCACCCGGTCGTCGGCGACGGTCTCGGGGCCGCTCCCGCCGGCGAGCCATGCCTCGACGAACGACGCGGTATCGGCGACGTAGGCGGCGACGTTCGCATCGCTCAGCTCGACGGCGCGGATGAACTTGTTCACCATGTACTTGGTCATCAGCGGGTCTCCCAGATGAAGAAGGGGCTGGAGGAGAAGCGCGACTCGGTCGCCTCTGCGAAGGAGGCGGCGCGGCCCTGCATCGCCGAGAGCACCGTGAGCGCGTTCAGATACTGATAGGTCATGCTGCCGGCCTCCACGATGCGGCCGAAGTCCAGGCAGGCCTCGATCGCGGCGGGCAGGTCTCCCTCACGCATCCAACGGACGGCCTCGGCGTCGAAGTCGGGATCCGGCGACCCTCCCGCGAAGGTGCGCGGGCCGCCGACGTCGTTGGCCATATGACCCGAGCTCAGCAGCCCCACGCGGACGTCTGCGTCCCAGCCCTCGATGGCGCGGCGCAGGTGCTCGCCCAGCGCGGCGAAGCGCCGGGCCGACGGCACCGGCGGCATGGAGGCGTTGGTGTGGATCGGCACGATCGGCAGGTCCAGCTCGGGGCGCACGTACTGCAGCGGGATCACGAAGCTGTGATCCAGGCGCCACTCCAGGCTCACCGAGAAGTCGATGGACTCGGGCAGCACCGCGCGCCCGGTGATCTGATCGGCGAGCTCCCGGTGCCCGGTCAGCTCGACGTACTCCATGCCGAAGGTGCGCACCTCGTTCTCCCAGGTGCCGTGGTAGGCATCCGCCTTGCCGACGAGGAAGGCCGGGTTGTTGTCGTAGTAGAACTGACGCACGTGGTCGGTGCCCAGCACCACGAGCACATCGACCTCGTGGTCGATGATCGAGCGGCGGATGCGGTCGAAGTTCGCCGCCACCGGGACGAGGTCCGCGGGAATCGGGTCGGCGGCCATCGCCCGCCACAGCAGAGGGTTGTGGGGGGTCGTGGCCGCCATCACGAGCTGCGCCATGGGGTGTCCTTTCGGTGCGGGGTGCGGGCCTCAGAGCCCGAAGAGGGTGCGAGCGTTGTCGAGCAGGATCTTGCGGCGCGAGGTCTCCTTGAACGGGATCTCGGCGAACTCCTCCATCCAGCGCTCGGGGGTCATCACCGGCCAGTCCGAGCCGAAGAGCACGCGGTCGGTGATGAGCGAGTCGGCGTAGCGGACGACCTCCGGCGGAAGGTACTTCGGCGCCCAGCCGGAGAGGTCCAGGTACACGTTGGACTTGTGCCACACCATCGCGAGGTTCTCCAGGTGCCAGGGCCAGGCGGGATGCGCGCTGATGATCTTCAGCTCGGGGAACTCCGCGGCCACATCGTCGATGTACGGGACGGGACGGGCGTTCTCCAGGCGGTAGCCTCCGCCGCCGGGGGTGCCCGCGCCCGCGCCCGGGAAGCCGGAGTGGAACATCACGACGAGGCCGAGCTCGGCGCAGGTCTCCCAGATGGGGAAGAAGCGGCGGTCGTTGGCGAGGAACTTCTGCCGGGAGGGGTTCAGCTCCCCCACGCCCCTGATGCCGTACTCCGCGTGCATCCTGCGGATCTCGGCGATCGCCGCCTCGCCCTTCCAGGGGTCGATGCCGGCGAAGGAGAGGAAGACGTCCGGATGGTCCTGCTGCGCCTTGCCCAGCAGGTCGTTGGGGGCGCCCTTGATGCCCGAGGTCGTCTCGGAGTCGGAGTTGACGATGACCGCCATCATCTTCAGATCGCGGTAGCGGTCGGCCTGCTCCGCGAAGGAGACGATGGGGCGCTCCCGGCCGAAGTGCTTGGCCATCTGGGTGTGCCGATTGCCCATCGCCGCGATGAACTCCTCGGTCTGCGGGTGGGTGTGCACGTCGATGGCGACGAGGTCGTCGATCCGGCTCATGCGTTCTGCTCCTTGGTGACGGTGCTGCTCTGTTCTGCGAGCTCCGCGTTGTCCTGCCCCAGCAGGGGCGCGTAGCGGAGCGGGGGCGTGCCGCTGCGCTCGAATCGAGTGCTCGGCAGGGGGACGCGCACATCCGTGCCGTCGGGTGCGGTGAGGGAGCCGATCAGCCCCATGTGGGCGATCTGCGGATCCTCGAAGAGATCGGCGACCGAGTTGAGCGGCCCGTGGGGGATGCCCAGCTCTTCGAGCCTGCGCAGCCAGTGCGCGCGCGGCGCGGTCTCGGTGATGGCCTTGAGCTCGGCGTCCAGTTCGTCGTAGTTGGCCACCCGTGCCTCGCGCGTGGCGAATCGCGGGTCGTCGGCCAGATCCGGGCGCTCCAGGGCGTCGAGCAGCCCTCGCCAGAACTTCTCCGGGACCGACATGTGGACGACGAAGGCGAGACCGTCGGAGCCGCGGCAGGCGTAGGCCTGCGCACGTCGGGGGCGCGAGTCGGGATGAGAGATGTATCCGGCCTCCAGGAAGGTGGAGGCGCCCTCGGTGAGGAAGTCGATGAGTGCGCCGACCATCGACACCTCCAGGTGCTCGCCGAGACCGCTGCGCTCCCGCGCGTGCAGGGCGGCGAGGATCGCCTGTGCGCCCGACATGCCCGAGAGCAGATCGGAGAACGCCGGACCCAGCGGCCGCAGGATGTCGGCGGGGACGACCTGGCTGTACATCCCGCCCACCGCCGAGATGACCGTATCGTAGGCGGGACGCGCCGCGTAGGGGCCGTCGGGGCCGAAGCCGGTGATCGAGCAGGTGATGATCCGGGGGTTGCGCGCACGCAGCGCCTCGGGGCCGAAGCCCAGGCGCGCGGTCACCCCCGGGCGGAAGTTGTCGATGAGCACGTCGGCGGTCTCGGCCAGCGTGAGCAGGGTCTCCAGCCCTTCCGCGGACTTCAGATCGAGCACGACCCCGCGCTTGCCGCGGTTGTACGCGGCGAACTGCGGGCTCATCGCTCCCTCCCCCTGCCAGCGGCGCATCGGGTCCCCGTCGGGCGCCTCGACCTTGATGACCTCGGCACCGAGGTCGGCGAGGAGCTTGGCGGCGTAGGGGCCGGAGATGTACTGACCGAGCTCTATCACGCGCACCCCCGCCAGGGGGCCTTGTCCGGTCGCGTTCTCTGGGGCCATCAGCGGCGCTCCTTCTCTTGCGTCTGGGCCGCTGCACGTCGCAGCGGCGGGGTCGCCTGCTCGTCCCGGTCGCGGCCTCGGAGCTCAGCGCACATGCACGATCACCTTCCCACCGGTGGCCAGCGGGTAGTTCCGGTATGCATCGGCCACGCTCTCGAGATCGTATCGGGCGCCGACGAGGGGCGGGATCACGCCCTCGGCGGCCAGGCGCAGGGCCTCGCGCACGTGGTGGTGGGAGGCGCTGGCCACTCCGCGCAGCGTACGGCGCCCGAGGTAGAACGCCCGCGCGTCGATGGTGAGGTCGGTGTCGAGGGATGCCGCGCAGAAGACGGCACGGCCCGCCCACGCCAGGGCGCCGATGCCTGCGGCGAGGGTGGGGGCGTGTCCGGTGACATCGATCACGACGTCGAACTCCAGGCCCTCCCTGGCGATGCGCTCGGCCAGGCGCTCGGCATCCGGCTCGATCAGGGCGGGTGCGGCCCCTCCCCCGATCGGGCGGCGCGATGCCGCGGTCACCGTCGCTCCGCGGTGCTGGGCCAGCGCCACGGCGACACGGCCGAGCGCCCCGCCGGCACCGGTGACCAGCACGCGCTCCCCGGCGCGGAGCCCGGCCTTCTCCATGGCGTTGAGCACGATCGGCGCGCTGTGCACGAGGGCCGTCGCGGTCTCCGCGCTCAGCGGGCCGCGGTCGAAGGCGCTCGTCGCGGGCACCGAGACGAACTCGGCCGCCCCGCCGTCGCGATGGACCCCCAGGACCGTCTGGGAGTCGCAGTCGGCCTCGTCCCCGGCCTGGCACCAGCGACAGCGGCCGCAGGGGATGTTGGGCTTGACGACGACCGGCTCGCCGATGCGCGCCTCGTCGACGCCCTCGCCCACCGCGACGATGACGCCCGCCGGGTCGATGCCGAGCACCCGAGGGAGGGCGGCGGCCCGTCCCGGGCCGGTCCCGCCGATCACGTTGAGATCGAGCTGGTTGACCCCGACCGTCTCGACGCGGATCAGCACCTCGCCCGCGCCGGGAGCCGGCTCCGGACGCTCGCGGACCGCGACGCCGCCCAGCTCATGGGCGGACAGTACGGCAGCGCGCATGCTCATTCCCTCTCCTCGTGTTCGCGGGCCCGCCCTCCTGAGGGAAGGGGACCAGGGCTGTGCCTCGGGGAGCGGCGCGCGATGCGCACCGCTCCCCGAGACACGAGGACGCCGTCTGCGTCCGGGGTGCTCAGCGCAGACGCGGCAGGACTTCCGTGCCCAGCAGCTCGATCTGCTCGAAGAAGCGGTCGAACTTGAAGCGGAAGTCGAACACGAGGTGCTCGGTGCCGATCGCCTCGAACTCCTTGACCTGCTCGACAGCCTCCTCGGGGCTTCCGACGATGAGCTGGCCCTTGAGGTCCTCGACGGTCTCGAAGGTGCCCGAGGGCGGGCGCACGGCGAACTTGGCCTTGTTGGCCCAGGCCAGAAGACCCGGGATGTTCACGTGCTTGAGGGCTTCCTCGCGCGTCTCCTCGATGGAGGTCGGGGGGATCACGGCGACGGTCGGCAGCGGGCGGCCGTTCTCGGCGACGATGTCGCGCATCGACTGGATGCGCTTCTCCATCGTGGCGAGACCGGTGCGGCCGGGCATCCACCCGTCGGCGTACTCGGCGGCCAGGCGCGCCGACTTGGGGGTGGCTCCGCAGTACCAGAACGGGATGCGTCCGCCCACCGGCTTCGGCTCGATCGTGACGTTCTCGAAGCTGAAGATGCCGTCGTCGTAGGTGACGTCGTTCTCGGTGAAGACGCGCTTGAGTATCTCGGCGTTGGAGCGCACCATCTCGACGCGGTCCAGGTCGCCCCAGCCGATCGCCTCGAACTCGTGGTCGAAGGTCCCTGCGCCGAAGCCGAGGATGAGGCGCGGGCCGACGAGCTGGGTGATGGTGCCGGCCATGAGCGCGGTCACCAGCGGGTGACGGAACGGGATGAGCGATCCGGTGCCCAGCTCGATCTTCTCGGTGACGGCACCGATCGCCGTCAGCGTCGTCAGCGCGTCGTAGAAGGTGCGGTTGGGCTTCTCCATCTCGCCGTGCGGCTCGAAGACCAGGTGATCGCGCACCCAGACCGAGTCGAAGCCGTAGCTCTCCGCGAGCTTCGAGCCCTCCAGCAGCTTTTCCTTGCTCGCCTCTTCGCCGAAGTGCGGCAGCAGCAGTCCGAATTTCATGTGTTACTTCCCTTCTGCGGCGGCCGATGCCGCCCTGTCCTGCGCCGGTGCGGCGAGCTTTCCATGCGTGCGGTCGCCGATGACCTGGCCGTCGGCGTACACGTCGGTTCCGCGGACGATCGTCCGCTCGATGCGGGCGCTGATGGTGCGCCCGTCGTAGGGCGTCCAGCCGATCTTCGACAGGACGTCGTCGTTGGTGATCGTCCAGCTGGCGTTCATGTCGGCGATGACGAAGTCCGCGTCGGCGCCGACGGTGATCGCGCCCTTGATGCCTTCCAGACCGAACTTCTCGGCCGGGATGTGGGCGACCATGTCGACCGTGCGCTGCAGCGAGATCTCGCCCTTGTTCACCGCGTCGAGCATGAGCTCGTAGTAGTACTGGATGCCCGGGGTGCCGGTGTGGGAGCTCCACATCTCGGTCCAGCCGATCTCCTTCTCCTCGCGGGTGTGCGGGGCGTGGTCGGAGGAGGCGATGTCGATCGTGCCGTCGCGCATGCCCTCCCAGACCGCGGCGCGGTTGTCGTCCGGGACCCAGTACGACAGGGCGTAGGGGCCGAGCGTCTCCACGTCGTTCCAGGTGGAGAGGAACGGCGCCCAGTGGTTGACCTCGCAGGTCACGTCGATGCCGTTCGCCTTCGCGCGGCGGACGGCCTCGATCGAGCGGCGGGGCTGGATGTGCGCGATGTGCACCGGGCAGCCGGATGCCTCGGCGAGACGCAGCACAACGTCGATCGCGGTGTCCCAGATCACGCCCTCGCGGGCCGCGTACGCCGAGGCGTAGCCCTGGGGGGTGTTCTCGCCGCGGGCGAGGTACTGGCCCTCGATGTAGTCCATCAGCGCCTGGTCGTGCGGGTGGACGATGAAGCGCTTACCGGTCTTGGCGATGTGGTCCATGATCTCGAGCAGGTGCCCGTGATCGTGGATGCCGGTGCCCGAGGGGTGCGGATAGTCACGGCCGGTGTCGACGACCATGTAGATCTTGTAGGCGCAGATGCCCATCTCGCCCATGGCGGCGATCTGGTCGAACTTGGTCGGCGCCGGGTTGTGGTTCCAGTCGACGATCGAGGACTCCTCGTAGCGCTGGAACACGTCGGTGAGCGTGGCGACGTCGGTGGTCGGCGGCTTGAGGTTGGGCATGCCGAAGATCGTGGTCACGCCGCCGGCGGCGGCCTGCACGCTCGTGGTGTACACGTCGTCCTTGTGCTCGTAGCCGGGCTCGCGGGTGTGCACGTGCACGTCGACCATCCCGGGCAGGACCAGACGTCCCGAGGCGTCGACGGTGCGTGCGGCATCCGCCTCGACAGCCGGGTCGACGATCCCGGCGATGCGCCCCTCGCTGACGAGCACGTCCGCCTGGACGGCGCCGTCGGGCGTGACGACCGTCCCGCCTGTGATTCTCAGATCGATGGTCATGCCGGGGCCTCCGTGGTCTCGATGGTGTCGGCGTCGGGGTTCGACGTGCGACTGCGGATGATGAGATCGGCCGGCCGCACATAGCGGTCGAGCCATTCGACGATGACCGGGGTGGTCTGCTCCCAGTAGCGGTCATAGGCGGCGTAGTGGGTGGTGTGGCGCTGCATGATGAGCTTCTTCGGCCCCTGGGCGGCGCGGTAGAGCGCCTCCGCGTGGTCGGTGGGGGTCGTGGCGTCGCCCTCGACCCCGATGACCAGGAGGGGCGTGGTCAGCCGCTCAGCTGCGTCGATCGGCCGGTAGGCGAGGATCTCGTCGGCGCACGAGAGCGGGATCGCCGTCGGGATCTTGTCGTCTACGTCGCCCTTGATGTTCGTGGCGCGGCGTTCCGGCGTGGGCACCATGATCTCCTCGCGCGGGTGGACGAGGCGGCCGGTGCCGGTGGCCACGCGCACGCGGCGATCCTCCTCCAGACTGGCGAGGAAGGCGAGCCACTCGTGCTCCTGGCGCATGCGGTGCAGCCAGTCGGTGCCGTCGGAGACCGGGACCTGGCTGACGGCGGCCTTGACGCGAGGATCGACGTCGGCGAGGAGCACCGCGTTGCCGCCACCGGTGCCGCCGGTGCCGAAGACGCCGATGGCGTCGGCGATGACGTCCTCGCGGGTCGTGAGGTAGGTGACGGCGTTCACGAGGTCCTGCAGCTGACGCGCGGGAGAGAGGATGCCGCGATCTCCGCCGGAGTCGCCGAAGCCGCGGTAGTCGATCACCAGCACGGCGAAGCCCGCCTCAACGAGCGCCTCGTGGTAGCGGGTGTAGAGCTTTGCGTCTTTCAGGCCGAGCCAGCCGGGGCCCTGCACGATCGCGCGGTACGGGCCGGGCGTCTCGGGGCTTCGCCACAGCGCGGCGATGCGGTCTCCTTCGCTGAAGAACTCAACAGACTCAGTCTTCATGAGTCCCCTTCCTTCGTCATCCACACCGGATCCGGTGTGCGTTATGCTTCAGTATACGGATTCTGGATCCCGAATCCAGTATTGCTTCGCGAATACGCGAACACATAGAATGACCGTGACCGGCGGATCAGCTTGAACCGCCGCAGCAGAGTCCCGGATTGGACTCGATGTCACACCGACTCATCTGTCGGAACCATCGATCATCCCTCTGGAGACATTCATGACCCTCTGCCTGTCCTTTTCCGCACGCTCCCGTCGCAGCACCCTCATCGTCGCGCTCGGCAGCATCGCCCTCCTCACATCGGGTTGCGCCGCCGGCGCCGTCGGCACCGATCAGACGCCCTCCTCGCCGATCGCGTCGCAGGACACCGCGCCGCTCACGCTGGACAACTGCGGCTTCGAGACGACCATCGACGCCTCCCCCGAGCGCATCCTCGCCATCAAGTCCTCGCCTCTGGAGCTTCTGCTCGCCCTCGGCGCAGGAGACCGCGTGATCGGATCTGCCTACCCGGACGGGCCGCTCCCGGAGGAGTTCGCCGCCGCTGCCGGGCACATCGCCCTCGTATCCGACAAGGTGCCCTCCCAGGAGGCCGCCCTCGCGCTGGAGCCCGACTTCATCTTCGCGGGCTGGGAGTCCAACTTCTCCGTGGAGGGCGTCGGCGAGCGCCAGAGCCTCGAACAGCTCGGCGTCACCACCTACGTCGCGCCCGCAGCCTGCAAGGCACCCGGCTACATGCCGGATCCGCTGACCTTCGACACCGTGTTCGACGGCTTCCTCGAGATCGGGCGGATCATCGACGAGGACGAGGCCGCCACCGCCCTCGTGGCCGCACAGAAGGCGCAGCTGGACGGTCTCGCCCCCGACGAGCGCGGGCTGTCCGCCCTCTGGTACTCCTCCGGCACGGACCAGCCCTATGTCGGCGCAGGCATCGGCGCCCCGGAGATGATCATGTCCTCGGCCGGTCTGGAGAACATCTTCGCGGATGTCGCCGACACCTGGACCTCGACGTCCTGGGAGCTCATCGCCGACCGGAACCCCGCGGTGATCGTCCTCGTGGATGCGGCCTGGAACACCGCGGCGTCCAAGATCGATCTGCTCAAGTCGAACCCGGCGACCTCGACGCTCGACGCGGTCGCACAGGACCGTTTCATCGTCATCGACTTCGCCGCCACCGAGGCCGGCATCCGCAACGTCGACGCGGTGGCGGCACTGATCGAGCAGCTCGGAGAGCTATGACCGTCTCGGCCGCTCCCCGCCGCCTGCTCGCGGCGCACCCCCCGCGGACGGAGGTCGTCCGGCGGGGCCGCGCACGCGCGCTCACCGCGGCATCCGTCCTGCTCATCGCCCTGGGGGCCTCTCTGATCTGCGCCGTCGCGATGGGTCCTGCCGACATCAGCCCGAGCGAGGTCGCCGTCTCCATCTGGTCGCATCTCACCGGAGCGGAGAGCCCGCTGTCCGCGACCCGCGACGCGATCATCTGGGAGCTGCGCGTGCCCCGGGCCCTCACCGCGGCCGTGGTGGGCGGCGGCCTGGCGATCTGCGGCGCGGTGATGCAGGCGCTGACCCGCAACCCGCTGGCAGACCCCTACCTGCTCGGGCTCTCCTCCGGCGCCTCGACGGGGGCCGTGATCGTCATCGTCCTGGGCGTGGGCGTTATCCTGCCGCTGGCCGCGTTCGCCGGCGCCATCCTGGCGCTGACGGTCACCCTGATGCTCTCGCGTGCGGCGGGGTCGTTCTCGCCCACCTCCGTCGTGCTCGCGGGCCTGGCCGTGTCGGCCATGCTCTCCGCGCTCACCAGCCTCGTCATCTTCTGGAGCGCCACCGGCGACAGCTACCGCGAGATCCTCAGCTGGCTGCTGGGCTCGCTGGGCGGCGCGGACTGGGCGGACGTGGTGCTCGTGGCGATCGCCGCCCTCATCTGCGTCGTGCCGCTGCTGGGATCCGCGCGCATCCTGGACAGCCTGGTGCTCGGGGACACGGCCGCGGAGGCCCTGGGCGTGCCCGTCGGGCGCGTGCGCGTGCTGCTGTTCCTGTGCACCGCGCTGCTGACCGGAGCCCTCGTGGCCGTCAGCGGATCCATCGGCTTCGTGGGCCTGATCCTGCCGCACGCGGTGCGCGCGGTCGTCGGCGTGCACCATCGCGTCCTGCTTCCGGTGTCCTTCCTCGCAGGAGCGCTCTTCCTCGTCTGGGCCGACACCGCGGCCCGCACGATCTTCGAGCCCCGCGAGCTGCCGGTCGGCATCGTGACCGCGCTCATCGGAGGGCCGGTGTTCGCCGCCCTGATGCTGCGGATGCGGAGGTCCCGCGTATGAACGGCCTACGCGGCGATCGGGTCGGCTTCGCCCACGGCGACCGGCTCCTGGTCGATGGCGTCGACATCGCGGCCCCCCGCGGCCAGGTCACGGCGCTCCTCGGTCCGAACGGATCGGGCAAGAGCACCCTGCTGCGTCTGATCGCCGGTGTCGTGCGGGCCGATCAGGGCGAGATCTCGCTGGACGGGACCTCCATGCGCACGATGCGGCGGCGCGCCCGCGCCCGCGCGGTCGCGCTCGTCGAGCAGGAGTGGGTCCAGGCCGAAGGGCTGCGCGGACGCGACATCGTCGCGCTGGGGCGGGTCCCCCACCAGGCCTGGCTCGCGGCGGGCACCGACTCGGACGACGATGCCGTCGTCGAGGAGAGCATCCGCCGCGCGGGAGCCCTGGCGTTCGCGGACCGGGATGCCGCGACGCTCTCCGGAGGCGAGCGTCAGCGGATCAACCTCGCCCGCGCCCTCGCCCAGCAGCCGTCCCTGCTGCTCTGCGACGAGCCGACCAATCACCTCGACATCCGCGCGCAGCTGGACGCGCTGGCGCTGCTGCGCGAACTCGCGCGTGGCGGCATCGCCGTGCTCACGGCGCTGCACGATCTGAACCAGGCCGCGACCTTCGCCGATCAGGTGGTGGTGCTCGCCGACGGGCGGGTGCGCGCGGCCGGCATCCCTCGCGACGTGCTCACCGCCGAGCTGATCGCCGACGTCTGGGGGGTCGATGCCGAGATCCTGCAGCGTCCGGGGAGCGACCGTCCCCTGATCGTCTTCGACGCGGCGGCGGCCGTCGCCCGCTGAGAGAGCGGGCTCAGGCGCCGGACTCCGGCGGTTCCGCACAGCCGTCGAGCGCGGCCTCCAGCGCGTCGGCGCCCAGGCGCGCCGAGGTCTCCGGGTCGCGCATCCACAGCGGACGCGGCTGCGCACGCAGGCCTGCCGCGGCGAGCTCCGGCACGAGCACGGCATCCTCCTCCGCGACGAGCCACGCGTCGAGCAGGCCGCCCCGGGAGCGTGCCCCGTAGTGCAGGCCCACCGCCGCAGCCGAAGGCGAGATGCCCACCGCGGCGAGGCATGCGTCGGCCATGCCCCGCACAGGTGCCCCGGCGATGAGCGGCGAGACGCCGGCCACCCCTCCGGGCGCCTCGCGGATCGCGTCGGCGATGCCGGGCACCGCGAGGATCGGGCCGATCGAGACGACCGGGTTCGAGGGTGCGAAGAGGATCGCGTCGGCATCCGCGATGGCGCGGGTCACGCCGGGCGCCGGCGTCGCGCCCTCGATGCCGGGCGAGAGGAAGCCGCGCGCCGGAATGCCCGCGCGATGCCTCGTCCACCACTCCTGGAAGGACATCGGGCCCTGGTCGAGGAGGACCTGCGTGTCCACCTCGCTCTCGGTCATGGGCAGGATGCGCACGCCCAGGTCCCAGCGGCCCGACAGACGGGCGACCACCTCGGTGAGGGATACGCCCTCGCCCAGCCAGCTCGTGCGCGCGATGTGCGCGCCGAGATCGAGGTCGCCGAGGGTGAACCACGGCCAGCCCACGCCCCAGGCGCGCAGCTCTCCCGCGACACGCTCGGACTCTCCCGTCCTCCCCCAGCCGCGCTCGGCGTCGTTCACGCCCGCCAGCGCGTAGATCATCGAGTCCACGTCGGGCTGCAGCCGCAGCCCGTTCAGCCACATGTCGTCCCCGGTGTTGGAGATGACGGTGATCTCGGCATCGCCGCCCGGCCGCAGGCGCCGCACGGCCTCGCGGACCCCGACGACGAACCGGGAGCCGCCCACGCCGCCGGCGAGCACGACGACCCGGAGCGTCACGACTCGTCTCCGAGGCCGGCGAGCAGCGCCGCCGTCCGCGGTCCGAGCCCGGAGCGGCGGATCGCGGACAGATGCTCGGCGGTGTCCAGGTCGCGACGCAGGCCCCCGCTCGCGGGAAGCGTCAGCTCGACGAAGCCGGCCCCTCGATGCGCGTGCGCGGAATCCGGGCCGAACAGCGGATCCAGAGGGACCCCGGCACGGGCCGCCACGAGCGAGGTCCCGGTGCCCTCCGCATCCGGCACGAAGACGCGCACCCCCTCGCCGACGCGCGCCAGGGCACGCGACAGCTCCTCCGGTCGCAGCGCCGGCAGATCTCCGAGCAGCACGGCGCGGGGAGCGTCCGGGCGCGCGGCGGCGAGCCCGCGGCGGATCGCCGCCCTCAGCCCGTCGGCGTCGTCGCGGACCACGCGGACGGCGCCGAGCGGACGCAGGGCGGATGCGGTCACCTCGTCGGAGGTCACCACGATCGTCTCCGCGACGCGGTCGCAGCTCGTCGCCGCGCAGATCGTGTCGAGCGCGATCGCTCTCGCCAGCTCCTCCCGGTCCACGCCGGGCACGCGGAGCCGGGACTTGCCGAGGGACGCGTGCTTGACCGGGATCACCAGCGTCCACTCGCACACCCCGGGCGGCCTCGTCTGCGAAGCACCGCCCGGGATCCTTTCCTCCCCCGGAGCTCCGGGGCCGGCGAGAGCGATCCTCGTCATCGTGCGCGAAGACGCGGTGCGAGCTCGTTCTCGAAGAGGGTCATGAAGCGCCTCTGATCGTGGCCGGGAGCGTGGAAGACGAGGTGGTTAAAGCCCCAGTCGATGTACTGGCCGATCTGTTCCACGACCTGGTCGGGATCGGTCCCCACGATCCAGCGCTTGGCGATCTGATCGATCGGCAGCGCATCGGCGGCGCGCTCCATCTCGACCGGATCGGTGATGGAGTGCTTCTGCTCGGCCGTCAGCGACAGCGGCGACCAGAAGCGGGTGTTGTCCAGAGCCGCCTCCTCGGTGTGCTCGTAGGAGAGCTTGATCTCGATCATGCGGTCCACCGAGGCCGGGTCCTTGCCGGCCTCCTCCGCACCTGCGGTGACGGCGGGCTGCAGCTTGTCGACGTAGAGCTCGGCGCCCTTGCCCGAGGTGCAGATGAAGCCGTCTCCGGCCCGGCCGGCGTACTTCGCGACGACCGGTCCCCCGGCGGCGATGTAGATCGGGATCCCGCCCTCGGGGCGGTCGTAGATGGAGGCGTCGTGCGTGGAGTAGTACTCGCCGTCGAAGGAGACGCGCTCCCCCGCCCAGAGCTCGCGCATGAGGCGCACCGACTCGCGCAGGCGTGCGAATCGCTCGCGGAACTCCGGCCACTCCTGCTCGCCGGCGCCGCGGAAGCCGGTCGCGATCTCGTTGAGCGCCTCGCCCGAGCCGATGCCCAGGATCACGCGCTCAGGATAGAGGCTGCCGAGGGTCGCGAAGGCGTGCGCGATGACGGCGGGGTTGTAGCGGAAGGTCGGTGTCAGCACGCTCGTGCCGATCCGGATCTTCTCGGTGCGCTCGCCGACGGCCGCCAGCCATGCCAGCGAGAACGGGGCGTGCCCGCCCGTGTGCCGCCAGGGCTGGAAATGGTCGCTGACGAACACGGACTCGAAGCCGTGCTTCTCCGCGTCGACGGAGAGCTCGACGAGCTCGCGGGGGCCGAACTGCTCTGCGGAGGCCTTGTATCCCAGGGTCAGAGTCACTGCGTTTTCCTTTCGTCGGATGCTGCTGGTCGTTCTTGGCCGCCGGCTTCGAGGCCGGCGGCGAAGCCGTCCTCGAAGCCTTCTCGGCGGCCGATGGCGTGCGCCTCGGCGGTGCCGAGGCTGAACATGTCCTCCTCCGCCGGGCGGACGATGGATGCCGCGCCGGGAAGGTCGAGGCCGCCGACGAGGTGGCCGAGGCCGCTGACGACGGAGACCGGAAGCTGCCGGGTCTTCTGCGTGACCAGTTCCGCGGCCGAGGCGATCTCATCGGCCACGCACGGCATCGTCACGACCATCGTCTGGCCGGAGGCGTCGGTGCCGCCTCGCAGGTCCTCGATGACCGTGACGCCGGCGGCGCCGATGGCGACGTCCGTCTGCCCGATCCGCCAGGGGCGGCCGAGCGTGTCGGTGACGATCACGCCGAGGAGCCTCCCGGTGCGCTCACGCAGCACCCGGGCGATCGAGCGTGCCGAGGCATCCGGGTCCAGGGGCAGGAGCAGGATGCTGCCGGGCGCGGTGTTGCTCGCGTCGACCCCTGCAGCGGCGGCCACCATGCCCAGGCGGTTCTCGACGATGCGGGTCACCCCTCCCGGGTGTGCGCGCGTCGCGACGACGCGCACCGTCTCCTCGGTGATCGCGTCCTCCCGGTCCGCGGCGAGCCGCAGGCGGCCCTCGGCCTTGGAGACGACCTTGGAGGTCACCACGACGATGTCGCCGTCCTGCAGCGAGCCCGCGGCCGCCTCCAGGATGATCTCGGCGAGGTCGTCTCCGGCGGCGATCTCGCCGATGCCGGGAAGAGCCCGCACACGGAACTCGGGAGCGTTCATGCGCGCACCTTCGGTATCACCTCTCGGCCGAACACGTCGAGCCATTCGTCTTGGTCGCGAGCGACATTGTGGAGATAGATCCGGTCGAAGCCCAGATCGGCGTACTTCTGGATGGCCGCCCGGTGCACGTCCGGGTCGGCCGAGGCGATGATCCCCTGGGCGACGTCCTCGGGTCTGACCATGCGGGCGAGCTGCTCGAGTTCGAACGGGGAGCGGATGTCGCTGCGGGAGAAGCGCATGCCCGCCATCGGCCACTCCCGCACGGCGTGCTGGAGGGCGAGCTCGTCGGTGGGCGCCCACGACAGGTGCAGCTGGACGATGCGCCGCATCCGGCTCGCATCCCGGCCCGCCTCCCGCGCGCCCTCGGCGAAGGCCGCGAGCAGGTTCGCGAGTCGCTCCTGCTGCGCACCGGTCGTGATCAGGCCGTCCGCGACCCGGCCCGCACGGCGTGCGGTCTGCGGGCCGGCGGTGGCGATGTAGATCTCCGGCGCCTTGGCCGGCATGGTCCACAGTCGCGTCGACTCCAGGCGGAAGTGGGGTCCCGCGTGGCGGACGTCGCGGTCCGACCGTGAGGCGGCGAAGAGCTTCCGGATGATGTCGACGGCTTCGAACATGCGCTCGATCCGCTCATGCGCCTCGGGCCAGTACTGCCCGGTGATGTGCTCGTTGAGCGCCTCGCCGGATCCGATGCCGAGCCAGCTCCGTCCGGGGAAGAGCGAGGCGAGCGTGGCGGCCGCCTGGGCGACGACCGCGGGATGGGTGCGGAAGGTGGGGGTCGTCACGCCCGGGCCGAGATCGCCCCGGGTCACCGTGCCGATCGCGCCGAGCATGCTCCACACGTGCGGAGCATGACCGTGACGCGCCAGCCAGGGCTGGAAGCTGTCGCTGGCCATCACTCCCGCGAATCCCGCGTCCTCGGCGCGCCGGACGGATTCGAGGATCTTCTGGGGCGGGTTCTGCCCGAGCGCGGCGGCGATGCCGATCTGCATGACCCCTCCGATCAGTCCGTGGTACGCACGACGTACGTGACACTATTATCGGGATACGGGATCCAGAATACAAATCATTGCATCTGGGCGAGTCCTCCGTGCCGTGTCAGTTCTCGCCATCCGCCTCGACTATATCGCTGTGCAGGAGGTCGAGCACTGCATCGCGGACGCCTTCGAGGTGCGTCTGCAGCACGCGCACCGCCTCTTCGGCATTCCCCGCCTCCACGGCGGCGACCAGATCGGCGTGCGAGTGGGAGTGCCCGCCCTCGTCGCCGACGACGCGCCAGCCGAGCACATAGCGGCCGAGCTTGAGTCGAAGCTGCTCGATCATGTCCCAGAGCACGGGGTGGCGGGCCGCGTCGTACAGTTCGGCGTAGAACTGGGTGCGGGCATCGACGAAGGTCGATCCCTCCTGCTCATCGTCCACTTCCTCGCCGAGCTGGCGCAGACGCGCGATGCGCTCGGGGGTCATCTCGGCCATCGAGAGCCGCAGCGCCTCCACCTCCAGCAGCGTGCGGATGTGGTAGACCTCCCGGGCGGTCTCCCCCGACAGCGTCTTCACCACGGCTCCGCGACGGGCGTGGAACTCCACCAGGCCGTCGGCCTCGAGCTGGATGAGCGCCGAGCGCACCGGCAGGCGCGAGATGCCGATCGCCTCGGCGAGGGTCTCCTGGCGCAGGCGCTGCCCGGGGCCGAGCGTGCCGTCGAGGATCGCTCCCTTGATGATGTCGTACGCCATCGTGCCGACCGAGCGATATCCGGGGCGGTGCTGGTTGGCGAGTTCCTGGAGCGCCTCGGCGTTCATTCCGTTGGGGCGGCTCGCATTGCCGGTCTTGGCCATCTCACACCTTTCGAAGCGTCTTTCCTAGGCTATTGGATACCGTATACTACTGGCCTCGCTGAGCGCTGCTCTTCGGCGACACACGCCGCAATCCCGCCCGACAGCGCCGCACGGCGACCTCGCACGGCCGCGCCGTCGCGGAACCTCACCGGATCATCTGATCCCGGTGAGATTCCGCGCGCAGGTGGGGGTTCGGCACCCGGCCGGGACTACTCGAACAGATCGGTCTGCGTCAGCGCGAACAGCACGGCGTGCACACGATCGCGAAGCCCCTGGCCGACGCCCACCGGATCGTCGCGAAGCTCGGCGTTCACCGCGCGGACGACGGAGCTCGACAGCGGGGCGAGCATGAGGTCGTTGCCGTGGCGCACCGCGAGGGCGGGATCCATGAAGCCGCCGAGCACGGCATCCGTCGACACGACGCCCTGGAAGCCCCACTCGCCGCGCAGCACGTCCTGCAGGAGCGCCTCGTTGCCGCCCGACCAGACGCCGCCGATGTTGATGAACGAGGTCATCGCGCCGTTCGCGCCCGCCTCCTTCACCGTGATCTCGAAGGGGCGCAGGTACAGCTCGCGCAGCGCCTGCTCCGAGGCGAACACGTTCACTCCGGGCGCACGGGCGTTGACCTCCTGCTCGTTGAGCGCGAAGTGCTTCATGAAGGTCAGAAGATCCCTGCTCTGGGCGCCGGCGACCATCGCGGCGCTCATCCTGCCCGAGAGCAGCGGGTCCTCCGAGAAGTACTCGAAGTTGCGGCCGCCGAGCGCGGTGCGATGCAGGTTCTGGCCGGGCGCGTACCAGCCCTGCACGCCGTAGGCGTTCGCCTCGGCGCCGATCGCCTCGCCCATCGCGCGGGCGAGATCGTCGTTCCAGGTGGAGGCGATGACGACCTCGGTCGGGAAGGAGGCGGCCGTGACGTCGCCGAAGAAGAAGTTGAGACCGGCCGGGCCGTCCAGCAGCACGGCTGCGGGGATGCCCAGGCGCTCGACGGCGGCGGTGCGGTACGCGCCCTCGGCGAAGATCCTCACCTGCTCGTCCTTCGTGAGCTGGTCGAGGAACACCGCCCACTGTGGATCGTCGTAGTCCAGGCCCCGCAGGTCCTCCAGCAGCAGGCCGTTGTCCGCTCCATAGATCGGCGCCTCACCCTCCACGGGCTCGAACTCCGGGTTCATCCGCTCCAGGAGAGCATCGGAGGCGGTGAGCCCGATATCGGAGCTGTCGGGCCAGGTGCCCTCCCAGTCGTCGCGGGACAACGTCGTGAGGCCCTCCCCGGCGAAGCCGAAGCGGTTCTCGAGCGGGACACCGGTCGCGGCATCCGTCACATACACCCTGCTCTCGGTCACCTCGGCCTCAAAGGTCGCGATCGACGTGTGCACATCGGTGCGCGCGCTGATCTCATAGATGCCGGCGTCGAGAACGTAGGCGCCACCGGCCATGTCCCAGGAGGCCATGTCGCGCACGGCGAAGGTCACCGTGACGGTCTCCGACTGCCCGGGCTGAAGCTCCGCGGTCTTCGCGTAGCCTGCCAGCTCGATCGCCGACTTCTCGATGCCGCCCGGCGTGTAGGGCGCCGAGTGGTAGACCTGCACGACGTCCTTCCCGGGCACCGCGCCGGTGTTGGTCACCGTCACCTCGACGGTGACCTCGTCATCGGTGACGACGGGCTCCGCCGCACTCCAGTCGAAGGTCGTGTAGCTGAGGCCGAAGCCGAAGGGGAACTGCACGGCCTGCGCGTACGAGGCCTCATCGCCGGCGTAGCGGGTCTCGT
The DNA here is from genome assembly GCA_964406995.1 of uncultured Microbacterium sp. Taxonomy (GTDB): domain Bacteria; phylum Actinomycetota; class Actinomycetes; order Actinomycetales; family Microbacteriaceae; genus Microbacterium. The sequence continues at coordinate 12,934 of CAYOTY010000019.1, read as the reverse complement.
AGTAGCGGTAGCCGACGTAGATGCCCTCCTCGTACTCGAGAAGGCCGCGGCTGACGTTCTCGTAGCGGAAGTCGCCGTAGTTCTCCACGGCCGGTGCGCTGCTGACGTCGCGGGCGTAGGTCGCCGTCAGGCGCCCCGAGGGATTGACCTCGCCCGTGAGCACTTTGGCGAGCGAGACCGCGCCCTTCGGGCCGGGGGTGCCGATCCAGACGGCGGCCTTCAGCTGCGGGTACTCGTCGAGGAAGCCGAGCTCCATGGTGTTCCCGGAGTTGACGACGACGATCACCTCGTCGAAGTGCGCGGTGACGGTGTCGAGCAGCTGGCGCTGCGCCGGGGTGATCCGGAGCTCCTCGATCTCGAAGTCGCTGCTCTCCCTGCCGTCGTTGCCGAGGACGATCATCGCCGTACCGGAGAAGGCCTGCGCCTGTGCGAGCACATCGGCGGTCAGGTAGTCGGGCTCGGGCTCGCTGACCGTGCCGCCGCCGAGGAGCAGATCGACGATCTGTCCGAGTCCGGTGCTGCTGCCGGCATCCGCCCCGGCTCCGGCCTCGACCATCACGGCGTGCAGCTCGGGGTTGTACGTCACGCCCTGCGTCTCCAGCGCCTCGTAGAGACCGACCGCCGTCGACTGGTCGGCGGCCCCCGAGCCGGCACCGCCGAAACGGAGTGCGAAGGAGGCGAAGCTGAACACGTTGACCGTGCGATCGCTCAGCGGCAGCACCCCGTCGTCGTTCTTCAGCAGCACGATGCCCTCGTCGGAGATCTCCTCGGCCAGCTGCGTGCCGTATTCGCGCGCCGCGACGCCCTCGGCGGTGGTGGTGTCGATGTCGATGCTGAGCAGGCGCCGGATGTCGGAGACCACCGGTGCCGCGAGTACGACGACGAGCGCGACCACCACGACCACGACGCTCCAGCCGATGAGGCGGCGCGGCCGGTGCTTCACCTTGCGATACACGCGTTCGCGGCGCTTCGCCTCGCGGCGCTCGGCGCGGGTCATCGATGAGCGGGCGGCCTTGCGGTCGGCCTTCGCCTGCTTCTTCGCCGCGCGGGCGGCGGTGCGGTCGGCGGCCTTCGCGGCCCGGCGCTCCTCGGGTGCCATCGCCTTCAGCTCCGCCTTGCGGGCGCGGGCCGCGTCCTTCTCGGCGGCGACGCGCGCGAGGGCGTCCTTCTTGATCTCTCTGCGGGTGGCCATTCTCTCTCAGCTCTCTTTCGAAGCGCGGGCGCGGCGACGGTGCGCGCGACGGGCGGTGATCAGGTGGCGGAGTCCTCGCCAGAACCTTCCGTTGACCATGAGGAGCAGGCCATCGAGCATGTCGTCGTCGACGGCACCGCCCGACATGCGGGCGACCGAGCGGAAGGGCAGGTCCAGGACGAAGCGGGTGTTGTTGGCGGCATGGGGCCGGCCGAGCGCCATGAGCACGACGCTCGTCCTGTCGATCAGGGTGTACAGCAGCCCTGCGAACCCGCCGCGCCCCTGGGTCTGGGCGATGATGTCGTCGCGGGTGAGGGGGCGGTCCTTCGGCCAGCCGGATGCCGGCAGCGCCCGTCCGAGCAGCCGCTCGTACTCCTCCGTCTCCACGCGCGTGACCTGGCCGCTGGCGTAGTGCGGCAGCTCTGAGGCGTCCGGAAGGGCGACCGGAGCGCCCTCGATCTCGATCTCGCCCCGCAGGCGGATGTCGCGCGACGAGGCCGCCGCGAGCACGGCGTACCGGCCGGGCACCGTCGCCCACCCGCCCCGGGCGACGTCGAAGAGCCCGAAGGCGTTCTCGGCGTAGGAGATCTCGACGGCCCGGCTCTCCCCCGGCTCCAGCTCGACGGTGGCGAAGCCGGCGAGCTCCCGCACGGCGCGGATCTGCCCCTCCGCGGCATCCGGGGCTTCGAGATAGACCTGCACGATCTCGCGTCCCGCGCGCTCCCCCGTGTTCGTCACGGTCAGACGCGCGGCGTCCGGGCCTGCGCGCAGATCGGAGTATTCGAAGGAGGTGTAGCTCAGGCCGTGCCCGAAGGGGAAGCGCACGGGGGCGCCGACCTTGTCGTAGTAGCGGTAGCCGAGGTAGATGCTCTCGCGGTGCTCGGCGGTCGCCTCCGCCCGCGTGTAGCTCGCGGCGCTCGGCACGTCGGCGTAGCGGAGCGGGAAGGTCTCGGCGAGCTTGCCCGAGGGGTTCGCGCGCCCGGTGAGCACGTCGGCGATGGCCGAACCCCCGCCCTGACCGCCGAGGTAGCCGAGGACGAGCGCGTCCACGTCGTCGGCGAAGGGCAGCTCGACGGGCGCGCCGCCGGCGACGACGGCGACGACGGGGACGCCCAGATCGATGAGCTCGCGTGCGAGCGTCAGCTGATTGCGGGCCAGGCGCATATGCGCACGGTCGACGCCCTCGGCCTCGGCCGACTCGTCCAGGCCGAGGAAGAGCAGCACGACATCGGCGTGCCCCGCCAGGCGGAGGGCGCGCTCGCGGAGGCGACGCGACTCGCCGTCCCTGCGCCGGAAGCCCGGCTCATGGCCGAGGATGTCGAGCCCGCTCGCGCGCAGGGCGTCCAGCGGAGCGTCCACGCGCGTCGGGTTGACGAGCGAGCTCCCGGCACCCTGATAGCGGGGCTTCTCCGCGAAGTCGCCGATGACGGCGATCCGTCCGGCATCCGGGGCCAGCGGCAGGATGCCGGCCCGGTTCGAGGCGAGCACGATCGAACGTCGCGCCGCCTCGATCGCCAGCTCGTGGTGGGCGTCGAGGTCGACGGGCGCGGCGAGCGGCGAGGAGGTGCGGTCGATGAGGGCGAGGACCTCGTCCACCCGCTCGTCGAGGATCGCCTCGTCGAGCGAGCCGTCCTCCACCGCGCGAACGAGCTCGCGGTCGGTGACGCCGTCGGTCGAGGGCATCTCCAGCGCGCTCCCGGCTCTGAGCCCGGCGCCGCGGTCGTTGTTCGCCCCCCAGTCGGTGACGACGAGCCCGTCGAACCCCCAGCGCCGGCGCAGGATCTCCTCCAGCAGCTCGGCGTTCTCGTTGGCATAGGTGCCGTTGACCTTGTTGTACGCGCTCATCACCGTCCACACCCCGCCCCGGGTGATCGCGATGCGGAAGCCCTCCAGGTACAGCTCGTGCATCGCGCGCTCGTCGACGATCTCGTCGACGCTCATGCGGTGGGTCTCCTGGCTGTTGACGGCGAAGTGCTTCGCGCAGGCGGCGACGCCGCGCGACTGGATGCCGCGGATCATCGCGGCCGCGAGCACGCCCGAGACGAGCGGGTCCTCGGAGAAGTACTCGAAGTTGCGGCCGGCGAGCGGGTTGCGTTTGATGTTGAGCCCGGGCCCGAGGAGCACCCGCACGTCCTCGGCGGCGGCCTCGGCGCCGAGAGCTTCGCCGACGCGGGCGAGGAGCTCCTCGTCCCAGCTGTTCGCCAGGGTCGCCGCGGTCGGGAAACAGGTGGCGGGAAGGCTGGCGTTGAGTCCCAGGTGGTCGGCGGCGCCGCCCTGCTTGCGGAGCCCGTGCGGACCGTCGGTGAGCATGATCCCCGGGATTGCGAGACGGTCGATCGCTTTGGTGTTCCAGAAGTTCGCGCCCGACATGAGCGAGGCCTTCTCGGTGAGAGTCATCTCCCTGCGCAGCGGCAGCACGCTCTCGGGCATGTGTCGTCTCCTCGGCGAGCTCGTGGGGCGAAGGATGCGGCGAGCCGGGGCGCACCGCTGTCATCGTATCTGAAATTCCACCATGTGGTGTAGTTTCATTCTCGACACCGTTCCGCAGCTTTCGAGGAGAGTGCCCCATGTCGTCGGCAGCATCCCCTTCGCCACCGGTCACCGGGTACGCGACAGGACGCCTGACCAAGGCGACGATCGTCGCACGCGCCGCCGAGGCCTTCGCACGCGACGGCTTTCACGGCGCCTCGCTCCGGGCGATCGCCCGCGCCGCAGGCGTCGATCACTCGACGCTCATCCACCACTTCGGCACCAAGACTGCTCTGCTGCTCTCCGTGCTCGAGTGGCATGACGCCCGGCATGGCTCCCCCGCCTCGCTCGCGGACATCACCGCGTCCGGCCTGGCAGCGGGATTGGTCGCCACGGCCGAGCGCAACCGGGAGGCGCCGGGACTCGTGCGGCTGCTGACGATGCTCACCGCCGAGGCCGCGGCAGAGGCGCACCCCGCACGGCCCGCCCTGCAGGAGCGCCACAGGCTGCTGCGCGGCATCCTGATCTCAGCGATCCAGGAGCAGCGCGACTCCGGCGCGCTTCCCGCAGACGACCTTCCTGCCGATCAGGTCGCCGCGTCGATCATCGCCGCCTGGGACGGCCTGCAGGCCTACGAGGCCCTGCACCCGGGCGAGATCGACGTACCGGCGCTGCTGGACCGCATCCTGCGGCGCGAGTTCGGCCTCGGCCGCCCGGGGAGCGCACCGTCCGCGTAGTACCGGCACGCGAAGCGCGGGTACGCCGCATCCGGCTCCCGCTCCGCGAGAGCCTCAGGACGCGGGAGCGGCTCAGCAGCCGCCGGGGCCGCCGCAGCAGCAGGCTCCCGCGGCGGGAGCGAGGAGGTTCTTGTCGTCGCTGACCGGCTCGAGGATCTGGACCGGCTGGACCGGCGCGGTGGCGTTCGAGGTCGTCATGCCTCCATCGTACGCCGATGAGGCGCACCCGAGGACCCTGACCGCGCAACCCCCTCGACAGCGCGCCGGTCGTCACGGATGATCGGAGGCATGACGAGCACCGAGGATGCACCACCCGACGGCCGCGACGAGACGGAGAACGAGCGCGCCGATCGCAACTGGGACGAGCTCATGCAGGAGCTGCGGGTGATGCAGACCGGCACCCAGGTGCTGAGCGGGTTCCTGCTGGCCGTGGCGTTCCAGCCGCGATTCACCGAGCTGGATGCCGTGCAGCAGGGTCTCTACATCGTCCTGGTCGCGCTCGCCGCTCTCGCGACGATCCTCTCGCTGACCCCGGTGGGTCTGCACCGGGTGCTGTTCGCCACTCGCCGCAAACCCGAGCTCGTGCGGTTCGGCTCGCGGATCGTGAAGATCGCCCTCGTGGTCGTGGGGCTGCTCAGCATCGGGGTGACCACGCTGATCGTCGACTTCACGATCGGCAGGACCGCGGCGGCGGTCGCGCTGGTGCTCGGCGCGGTGATCGTCGCCGGCCTCTGGGCAGCGCTCCCCCAGTTCGTGCGCCGCGGGTCGAGGTGAGGCGTCTTCAGCCCAGCCGGACGAACGAGCGCAGGGGCGCGGGCTTCACCTCGTGCACCTCGACGAAGCCGCGCGACTCGTAGAAGGCGCGCTGACCGTCTTCGGCGTCGGTGAGCAGCACGAGCTGGCGGATGCCTGCGGCATCGGCCACGATGCGATCCAGCAGCGCTCCGCCGACGCCCGACCTCTGCACGTCCGGGTGCACCAGGATGTCCTGGAGGTAGGCCACGGTGCAGCCGTCCGAGATCGTGCGCGCGAGCCCGACGAGCCGGCCTGCGCCATCACGAGCCGTCAGCACCGTGGCGGATCCGCGCAGCGACCCCACGAGCCTGTCGGGATCCTTCGTGTAGGCGCCCCATCCGACCGCGTCGTACAGCGCGATCGCGTCCTCGCGGGAGGGAACTTCCTGGGCGATGGTGACGGTCACGTCGTCGATCCTTTCACGGCCGGCGGAGTGAGGGGCCGCCCGGGCTCGACCGCCCTCGGATCTCGCCGTCCACGTAGAACCAGCGCCCGCCCTCGCGAACGAAGCGCGAGCGCTCGTGCAGGATGCCGACGCCGTCGCCGTCTTCGAGGTAGGTGGCACGGAACTCGACCACGCCTGCGGCATCCGACGGCCCTCCCTCCACCGTCTCGATGATCTGCAGCCCGCGCCAGCGCGGATTGTCGCCGAGGTCGAGAGCGGCAGGGCGCGTCGAAGGATGCCAGGTGCGCAGCAGCCATGCGGCATCCGCTCTCTTGAACGCGTCGAACCGCGAGCGCATCAGCTCCTCGGCGGTCTCGGGCTCTCTGCTCATCATGTCGCGCTCAGTGGTGGATGAAGGCCTTGAGCAGGACGATGATCCCGCCGAAGGCGGCGGTGATCGTCGCGCTGAGCAGTCGCTGCCAGAAGCTGCGAGTCCAGCGCGAGACGGCCAGCCAGCCCAGCAGGCCCAGCAGGAAGGTGTCGACGAGGAGCGCGGTCCAGATGGCGGCCTCGTCGTCGAGAAGGCGGAGGACCCCGAGAAGGAGGATCACCAGCGGAGCGACGGAGGCGAGGAGCATGCCCAGGGAGTGACCGGCCGCGGCACGCAGACTGGCGCTCAGGCTCCCGTCCGCGCCTTCCTTGGCCAGGCGGGCGAGGGTCCCGGCGTACACATGCGCGGCGAAGAAGACGATGACGGTCACCACGACGGTGAGGAAGGCGTTGATCGAGGTGCCGGTCAGGCTCCTGCTGACCACGATCATGCCCGAGACCAGGATGAGCCCGTACACGGACTCCTCCGTGATCAGGATGCGGCCCATGCGGCGCGCGACGACGTCGTTCTCGCTCATCCTCCCCATGCTAGAGCGAAGGCCGTTCAGTCCCAGTCGAGGTACTCCTCGATGATGACGGCGGCGTCGATGGGGTGGGTGACCGGGAACAGGTGGTCTGCGCCCTCGAGGGTCTTGATGCTCGCGCGCTCGGGCGCGGTCGCGTGGAGACGCTCCGCGTTGCCGGCGGGTGTGACCTCGTCGTCCGCGCCCTGGATGATCAGCACCGGGATGAGCGGAGCGAGCGCGATCTGCTCGTCTTCGACGCCGAGCAGGAGAAGGCCGCCTACGCGATCGGAATGATCCGCGGCGAATACGCGCGCGGCGGTCCCGCCGGCGCCGTGGCCGCCGATCCACGTGTCAGCGATGCCGAGGTCGTCGATCACCGCGAGCGCGTCGTCGGCGCGTTCCTGAGCCGTGTCGGCGCCGGAGCGCTCCCCGACCCGCACGACCCGGAAGCCGGCTTCCTCCGCCAGGTAGTGGGAGATCACGCCCAGCCCGTCGGCCTCGAGGCTGCGCGCTGCGATCAGCACCAGAGTGACCGGGCCCTCGCCCTCGTCGACGAAGGGGATCGCACGGCCATCGGGGTCAAAGGTCTTGATCTCGGTCACGGGATCAAGCCTAACGGGGACTCGTCATATTCACGGCGCAGGTATTTCGGGGCCTGCGCTCGCCAGGCCTCGATCACGAGCTCGCGGAAGTGGTCGTCGTCGATCGCCGCCATGCGGAAGGCGATCTTGGGCTCGCCCCACCGCGTGGTGGAGCGCAGGAACACCCCTGGCGCCATCTCCACGAGCGCGAGCGCCTCGACGGGATCTGCGACCTTCACGCCGACCACGAGCTCGCGGGCGATGATCTCCCGCATGTCCTCTGCGATGCTCGGCCATGGGTGACACTCCCACGCGAAGAGCTTCCGCCGAACGAACCAGGCGGCACCGCCCGTCATCGCGCGCTCCTCGCTTCCGGGGAGCTCTCCGGCGATGCGGCGCAGATCGTCGAGAGTGGGCATGGCCCGAGCCTAGGCGACCCCTCCGACGTCGAGAGCGAGTCCCCTACGGATGTCAGGAGAACTTACAGATGTCGGGTGACACGCCGGAGAATCCTCCGACAGACGAAGAAACTCCCGACATCCGTGGCTCTCAAGCGATCTGCGCTTCGATGTATCGCGCAGCAGCGGCGGCCCCGTCCTCGCCACGGAACTCCTCGGCGACGCGGTCGGCCGCCGCGCGCACGGACTCGTCGACGAGGATGCGCTCGACGGCATCTATCAGATGTCGGGTGCCCGCGTGCTTCGGCGGGAGCGCGAGCGCGTTGCCCTGCGCGACGCACTGGTCGATGTTCCAGACCTGCTCGGGCTGCAGTCCCATCCCGACGAAGGGGATGCCGGTCGCGCACGCGGTCTGCACGGTGCCCTGCCCTCCGTGCAGCACCGCCGCGTCCACCAGTCCGCCGAGACGGTGCGCGGGGAGGAGATCTGTCACGTGGACGTTCGACGGCAGTCGGTCGTCGGCGTGGAGATAGTGCCGGATCGGTGCCACGACGTTCACGGGCAGCTCGCCGAGCCTGGTCGCCGCGGCCAGGGCGAGGGCGCGGTGCGCAGATGAGCCGAGGCCCAGATAGACCAGCGGCCTCTCCTCGGCGGCGAGCTCAGCGACGAGGGGCGGAAGCTCGCCGTCGAGGTGGGCGAAGATCGGACCGATGCGAGTGTAGCCGGGCGGAAGCGAGAACCCTTCCAGCTCCCAGGGCATGACGGTGAGGAGGTTGTGGTCGGCCTCGAGCAGTGACACCACCGTGCGCAGCGGGGGCACGCCGTTCGCGGCGGCGACGCGGGCGAAGGCGTTCGGCGCGAGCGGCGCGTGGTTGTACGCCCAGCGCAGCAGGCGCGTCGCGACGCCGTCTGCGGTGCGGGCGAGGCCGTTCGTCCCGCGCACGAGTCCGAGACGGCGGGCCTGTTCCACCTGCGGACGGGTCAGCGCGAACGGGACCGGGTAGAACAGCGGCACGCCCTCGGCCCGCGCCGAGATCATCGAGGTCGGGTTCGTGCCGATGACGACCGCCGCCGCATCCACTTCGCGGATCAACGCCCGTTCAGCGTCGACACGTGCCGAGACGAGCTCGTCGCTGAAGGGAGTCTTGAGCGTCTTGCCCTGGTCGAACCGCAGCGCCTGCACGCGCTCCGCCTCGGTGAGGGCCGGTTCGCTCGGGCGGTACTCGAAGCCCGCCTCGGTGATGAGATGCACGAAGTCCGTCTCGTACCCCTGAAACACGGCACGATGCCGGGGATCCAGCGCCCGGGCGACCTCGATCATCCGCGTCACCTCGGCGAGGTTGAAGGTGATGGGGCAGAAGACGATCGTGCTCATGGGGTCAGCGCCTCCCGCGTCTTCCGGATCATGGTCAGCACCGAGCCCGCCGGCACCGCCGACCCCGCCTACTTCTCGTCGATCGGATCCACCCACTGTACGAGCTGGTAGACGACGCCGTTGGGGTCGGTCATCTGAAAGTACCGCTCACCCCAGGGCTCGGTCTCTATCGGCGTGACGATGTGGACCTCCTCGGCTCGGAGACGCGCGTAGTCCGCATCGATGTCGTCGACGGTGAATACCACGAGAATCCCGTCGGCTCGCCCCGCTGCCGCTGCCGGCTTGAACGTCGACAGGCCGGTGCGGAGGTAGATGAGGTTGATGCCGGCCTCCGGGTGGGCCAGCGAGCTGAACCCGTCTGCGGCCATCGCCACGCTGAAGCCCAGATGCTTCTGCGCCCACTCCGCGGAAGCTTCGACATCCGGGACGTTGAGCGAGATGGCGGTGCCGGTGATGTGCATGTTGCCTCCTGTTTGATTGGCGATCAAGTTACTATACGTTGTACAGTGTACTTCGTATAACGAGTTCGTGGCAGAATCATTCCATGCCCGCCCAGAACTCCCCCATGACTGGATCCGGTGAGCCCAGCCAGACGCTCGCGCTGCTCTGGGGAGTCCCCACCGCGGAGCGGCGACGCAAAGGACCGAACCGATCGCTGAGCGTCGCGACGATCATCGATGCGGCGCTTTCGCTTGCCGACGAGGAAGGAATCATCGCCGTGACGATGCGTGGTGTCGCGGAGCGCGTCGGCCTCTCGGCGATGTCCGTCTACACGTACGTCCCCGGCAAAGCAGAGCTGCTGGATCTCATGGTGGATGCCCTCTACCTGCGGATGCCGCGCCCTGCCTGGCATCGCTCACCATGGCGTTCACGGCTGACAAGGGTCGCTGACGACAACCGGACCCTTCTCGCGGAACATCCGTGGCTGACCGAGATCGCGACGTTGAGTCGACCACCGCTCGGTCCGGGCACTCTGAACAAGTACGAGCACGAACTCGCCGCCTTCGACGGCACGGGCCTGTCCGATCTCGACGTCGACGCCGCGCTCACGTATCTGCTCGGCTTCGTGCAGTCGCACATGAGGGCCGCGCACGACGCGCAGCGCGCGACCACCGACACGGCGATGAGCGATCAGCAGTGGTGGGAGGCCAATGAGAGCGTGCTGAGAAACGCCTTCGACCCGGAAGCCTTTCCCCGCGCGACCAGAATCGGATCTGCCGCCGGCCAGGCCCAGGGAGCCGCCTGGAGTGCTGACAGCGCCTGGCGTTTCGGACTGGATCGGACGCTCGACGGCTTGTCCGCGCTCATCGACGATCGCTGATCCGCGTCGCATCGGAATCGCGAGCCCGCAGTTGATCCGGCGCAGGATCACAAGTGGACGCATGGCCAACGGCATGACCCAAGACCAGGGCGGCGGCCGAGGTCGAACATAGGTCGTCGCGCACGTCGCTCACCACGCCTCGGTCACGCCGGCTATACGGTCTCCCCATGCCAAAGTCCGAGAACGCCATCCTCACCATCGCCGCCGATGCCGTTGGGGCGGTCTCTGCAGCTCTCGGCGGCGTACTGACCATCGCACCGCTCACGGGCGGGCGATGGCTCGGCCTGACGGGCACCGAGGTCGAATCTGCACGCATGCTCGGTACAGCAGATCTGGCCCTCGGCATCACGATCATCGCGGGCCGGTCGTCGCGTTGGCGGTGGCGCGCCGTGGCGGCACGAGCCCTGATCCACCTGCTGTTCGCGCGCGAGTACGCACGGAACAACCGCCGGCGCCACGCCATCGCGATGTGTGCACTGTTCGTCATCGACGCAGGAATCGCCGTGGGGCTCCGCCAAGATCGTCACGCCGTCTGAGCACGTTCAGGGCGCTGGTCTGCACGGCAGGAGACGTCGAATCGGAATCCGACTAGACGTTGAAGCGGAACTCCACCGGGTTACGTCAGCGTTAGGCATTTCATCAATGACTACTTGCCTGGTGGCTCCAATCGGAGCCCATTTACCCAGATCGATACTCACCTAGTGCCATTTACCCAAGATGTCCATCGACTTTCTCGCCCATTCGGGGTCGACTGAAGCTTGAGCGCGTGTGATCTCGAGTTGAGCTTCCTTCATCGTGTAGCGGAGTAGCTCCATCCAGTAAACGACCTCAACGTTGCGTCGAGAGTTCAGCACTCCGCGCAAGAAGGCAGAGGCGCATTGATGCAAGCTGTCTATGCATTCGTAGGCGGGTAAATAGAACCCGGTAGGCCTCGGGCCGTGGAGGAACACCCCCTCCGCGTCAGCGACTGCCGCCTTCCTTGTCCCACTGTGTGAGGCGTGAACATGGTGACTGGCATTCGAAAAGCGAGCGTCCGAGTCCGTATATCCATACGCCCGACTGATGTCGCTATAGGTCACTCGGCGGTTGCCGAACGCGGGCGAGGCCCATCCGTACGGCCTCGACATCGAGGCGCCGAACCTTCGGATGACACGCTCATACTGTTCGTCGATGACGTTCGAGACATCCGCCGTGAGACCGCGAAGGTGACCGTCCTCCTTCCGACGCCACATCTCCACATGGTGGCTCGCTTCGAACCGTTCTGCGACCTCAGTGCTATTGGCCTCGATGAAGTTGGCGACTACGGCGAGCTCGACGACTGTTCGCATGCGAGCCTCAGCACCGTCTGGAAATCCGCGTTCGAGTAGTGCGAAGGTCTCGTTCGTTGCCGTCATTGACCGATGCAGCAGCCCAGCCAAGACCTCGACCTTTCGCCATGGGCGCCCACGCTGACGCCATCGCGAGCCCGCGGACCGTAGAACATATTCGCAGATAGACAGATACGCTGCGACGAAGTCAATGGATTGGTCGAGGAGCGCGGCAACAGAGTCGCTTACAAGATCTGGGAACGCCCTGGCTGCCGCGCCGATTTCGGCTAGATCGTCGGGAAGATGCCAGTCGAGATTCTCAATAAAGTCGCGAGCCTTCTCATGCGGATCCGCGTCCGAGGTTCGACGCCTGTACGAACCAACGCTACCCGCAACTCTCTGCGCGAGCTTCTTCTTCAGCAACTGTTCGCGCTCAACACGCGCCATCGCATCATCTACAATGCCTGACCACGGACGTTCCTGCGGGGAGTTCATTCATCGAAGTATGCCGGTTCCGCTTGGCTAAGCGCGTTGCGGGCGCGCTAGTAACCACTAGCTCCCACATGATCGAGCTCGCCGCAACCGAGGATCCGAGCAATAACCCGAACGGAAGGTGCAGTCGGAATCACGCAGCCTGCACCTTACTGGATTGTGTGCCCTTTCCTAACACTCATCGACAAGCTCTACACGTTGAAGCGGAACTCCACCACGTCGCCGTCCTGCATGACGTAGTCCTTGCCCTCCATGCGGGCCTTGCCCTTCGCACGCGCCTCGGCGACCGAGCCCGTCTCGACGAGATCGCCGAAGGAGATGACCTCGGCCTTGATGAAGCCCTTCTCGAAGTCGGTGTGGATGACGCCCGCCGCCTGCGGAGCCTTCCAGCCCTTGCCGATCGTCCAGGCGCGGGCCTCCTTGGGGCCAGCGGTGAGGTAGGTCTGCAGGCCCAGCGTGTCGAAGCCGATGCGGGCGAGCTGGTCTAGGCCCGACTCGTCCTGGCCGGTCGAGGCGAGGAGCTCCGCGGCATCCTCAGGGTCGAGGTCGATGAGCTCGGACTCGATCTTGGCGTCGAGGAAGATCGCCTGCGCCGGTGCGACGAGGGCCGCGAGCTCCGCCTTGCGCGCGGCATCCGTCAGCACCGCCTCATCGACGTTGAAGACGAAGATCACGGGCTTCGAGGTGAGCAGGCCGAGCTCCCGGATGGGCTCCAGGTCGATGCCCGACACCGACAGCAGCTGGCCGCGCTCGAGCGCATCCTTCGCGGCGTTCGCCGTCTCGATAACCGCGGGCTCGAGCTTCTTGCCGCGCACCTCCTTCTCGTAGCGCGGCAGCGCCTTCTCGATCGTCTGGAGGTCGGCGAGCATGAGCTCGGCGTTGATGGTCTCCATGTCGGAGGCCGGGTTCACATCGCCGTCGACGTGCACCACGTCGCCGTCGGAGAAGCCGCGCACGACCTGCGCGAGGCCGACGCCATCGCGCAG
>CAYOTY010000018.1:0-34368 GCA_964406995.1 uncultured Microbacterium sp. | reverse complement strand
GACGAGCGACGTGCCCGTGAGCGTGCAGGCCTGCGCGATGCCGCGCACGATCGCGGCGATCCGCTCGGGAACCACCTTGCCGGTCGCGATGTAGTCGGTCATGAAGAGGGGCTTGGCGCCCACCACGACGATGTCGTCGACGACCATGCCGACCAGGTCGTGCCCGATCGTGTCATGCTTGTCGATCGCCTGGGCGATGGCGACCTTCGTGCCGACCCCGTCGGTGCTCGTCGCGAGCAGGGGCTTGGTGTAGCCGAGGAGGGCGGATGCGTCGAACAGTCCCGCGAAGCCGCCGACGCCCCCCGTCACCTCGGGGCCGTGCGTGGCGCGCACGGCGGACTTCATCAGCTCGACGGCGCGATCTCCGGCGGCCGTATCGACGCCGGCCTCGGCATAGGTGTGGGAGGACACGCCTTAAGACTACCGCCGCAGCGGGGCCCGCGAGACGACGTCTGGAGGCCGAGACAGCGGGTGATCCCCGTAGTCTGGGCAGTCAGAAGTAGTCTCGCGGCCACAGGCTCCCTACGATGGGGCCATGGCCGATAAGCCGCAATGGCTGATTCGCGAGGACGCGAGCGTTCCCGTGCTGGTTGCGCTCGCCCTCCGGCAGCTGATCGGGGTGCGCTCCCCCGTCGATCTTCCGAGCATGCGCGATCTGGCCCTGCGGGCGCCGGATGCCGCGGAGATCTCCGAAGTCCTGGAGCTGCAGTGGCTGAGCTTCTGGAACATGACCGTGGAGCCGCAGGCCCACACGGCGTCCGGTCCGCTCGAGCTCGTCGACGGATTCGAGACGCTGGTCGCCCTGCCCTCCGAGGGCGCCGAGGAGCTGCGGGAGACGATCGCCCCGCACGCGGCGGAGGCTCTCGCCTATGCCCGTCGCGCCCACGACCGGTACGTCAGCGCCATGAAGGGCAGCCCTGGCAGCAGCGCCTACCGCGCCTATGCGAGCGCGATCGCCGAGTTCGAGCGGGAGGTGGGGCGCCGTGCGCACTCCTTCGAGCTGAACGTGCAGGTGCTGCCCCTGTCGCAGCGCGGCATCTGGTGGATCGGCACGCTCTCGGTCGCCGTCACCGACGGATTGCGCCGTGACGTGGTGGCCTTCGACCAGGCGATCCGCCCCATCATCGCCGAGCTGGCGTAGCGGTCAGCTCTCGGTTCCGGGGTGCTCGTCGACCGCGATGATCGTCTCGTGCGAGACCTGCACCACCCGGTCGTGGCGGCGCGTCAGACGCTCGATCAGCACTGCGGCCAGCGCACCCACTGCGATGCCGATCGGCACCAGGTACAGCAGCGTGAAACCGAGGACCTGCCCGAAGCCGTACTGCACGCCGGAGTCCGTCACCGGCATCTCGCCGTTCATCACCGCGGAGAGGCCGCCTGCGCCGGCAACGGTCAGCACGAAGGCCACGACGATGCCGAGAACCGCTCCCAGACCCATGAACACGCCATAGCGCGGCACCCGCCGGACGGTGGCGAGGGAGGTCTCGTGGCTCTGCTCAGCTTCCATACGATCCATTCTCCCACCCCGACCTCTGGTTCCACCGAACAGCCCCCTGCGCACCTCGTGCGCAGGGGGCTGTTCTCGATCAGGTGACTACTCGGATGCGGTCTCGGATGCGGCGCCCTTGCGTCCGCGCGAGACGAGCACGCCGATCCCGATGCCGAGCAGGAGCGCCAGCAGCGCGCCGCCGGCGATCCACGGCCAGACCGGGGCGGATGCGGCATCCGTCTCCTCGGGCTCCGCCGGGGTCTCCTCTTCGGCGATCGGCTCCGCGACGACCACGCCGCAGTCGGCATCCACCGGGATGACCGCCGAGACCGGGTCGAGCTCCTCGCCCGCGGGGTAGGTGCCGAACGCCTCGGCACCCGCATCCGTGAGCGTGGCCGCCGCCGCGTCGATCGTGATCGCACCGTCCGCCAGTTCGACGCCCGCGAGCGAGAACTCCGCGAAGCGCACATCCTTCGCGTCGATGTCGTCGCCGCCCTGCGTCGTGCCGGTGATGTCGAAAACCAGGTAGCCCTTTTCTCCGGCCAGCTCGATGCGCGCGTTGTTCAGCTTCGTGTCGAGCGCGCCGTCGTGTCCGTGGAAGGCGAGGGTGCCGCCGAAGGCCACCAGGCCCGTGAGCGCCTCGGCGTCCAGGCTTCCCGATCCGCCCGTCCAGACGTAGTCCGGGAACTCGTACTCGATGTCGGTGAGGTCCCAGCCACCGTGGGCGATGCCCTCGATGTACACGCGGAAGGTCTCCTTGAATCCCCAGTTCAGCGTCGCGCCCTCGGCGATGCACTGGCCGAAGACGGTCGCTGCCACTCCCCGGTCGAGGGCGAAGACGAGACCGCGGTTGACGGAACCCTGGAAGGTGAGCGTGTGCTCGCCGTCGGCGAGGGTGGCCGGCACGGCGCCGGTCCAGGTGGCGACGCCGGAGGCATCGGCCGTGACCGTGTCGAGCAGCACCGGCGTCGAGTAGACGACGACCTGGATGTTCTCCTCGTTCGGCTGGAAGCCGGGTGCCGAGAACGTGCCCACTCCGCCCGCGGTGAACGAGGCGAGGTCCTCATCGGTGACGTCGATGCCCGTCTCCGCCGGCGGCGTCGAGGGGATCTCGGCCTTCTCCGGCTCCTGGGCAGCACCCGCGACCGTTCCCGAGGAGCCCGCGGGGGCCGACGAAGCGGCGCCGATCGTGAAGGTGAGCGGGTTCAGCGAGGTGCCGTATCCGGCGAACACCTGGTTCTGCCCTGCGCTCGTGAGCGTCGCGGGAACAGCGGTGAAGGTCACCGCGCCGTTGTTCGTGGTCTTCGTGCCGGCGGAGAGGTTCAGCGTCGCGAAGGCGACCTGGGAGCCACCGCTGGTGACGTAGAGGACCGCACTGCTGGCCGAGGTGATCACGATCCGCGGGTTGCGAATGGTGACATCGAGCACGCCGTGGTGGCCGGTGAAGCGGACCGCTCCGACATAGGACACCGCTCCGATCCCGGTCTCGGGATTGAAGGTGCTCCCGGATGCCTGACCGAACTGGAACTGGCCGCCAGAGCGGGTCGCGCCGCCCGAGACCGTGATCTGGCCCTGGGCGATGTCTCCGGTGATGTAGTTCACGAACGAGGACGAGATCGCCCAGCGGAGGGATCCGCCCGGAACGGTCGGCGTCGTCGGGGTCGTGGGCTCTTCGGGCTTCGGCTCCGGCGTGGTGCCCGGGAACAGGAGCTTCCAGTGCGCCTCGGTGAAGGGCACGTCGCCGCGGGCGTAGATCGTGTCCGCGTTGGGGGCGACATGGCCCTGCCACACGAGGAACTCGTAGTCCTTCTCCGGGTCGAGGTTCGCCGCCGGCGCGACCAGCGTCTGGTCGAAGGCGCCGTTCACGAAGATCCCGGGGACCATCCAGTACCCGAAGGCGGCGTAGCCGCCGTCCATGCCGACGCTCGACTCCGAGCCCTTCTCGATGATCGCCGCGTAAGCGCCGGTGATCCCGTCGAACCCGGAGCCGACGACGCGGATGGCCGCACCGTCCGCCGCGGATGCCGAGGTGACGCTGACGTCGACCGTCGGACCGGTCGTCGGACGAGGGGAGTCGACATAGTCCAGGCGAAGCTCCAACTCCTGCGCGGGGTCGTTCTCGCCACCGCCGGCGACATACGTGAACACGCCATAGGAACCATCGGCCGGCGCCGTCTTGTCCGCGCCGATCGCAGCCGCAGTGATCTCGAACTCGAACGTGCCGTCCTCGGTGAGGACCACACGCTGACCACGCACCGCGTTGATGTAGCGGGCATCGATGTTCTCGAACGTCGCATCCGTCAACGCCCACCGCTGCGCCGCGACCACACGATCAGCCGAACTCGTGCCGGCCACCGAAGGCTGCCAGGTCTGAGCGAAGTTCCCGAACACGACATAGTTACCCGTCGGATCACCCACCGTGATCGGCGGACGCCCACCCGCCGCAAGCGGGTGCGACAGCGGGTCGAACCCCGTGCCCTTGATCACCAGCACATCGTCCTTGTACACCGTGTCACCCGCAGCAAGCTCCGCACCATCCGCGAACTCCACCGTCAGCGCCGGCGTCCACGACACCGGACGAGGGGAGTCGACATAGTCCAGGCGAAGCTCCAACTCCTGCGCGGGGTCGTTCTCGCCACCGCCGGCGACATACGTGAACACGCCATAGGAACCATCGGCCGGCGCCGTCTTGTCCGCGCCGATCGCAGCCGCAGTGATCTCGAACTCGAACGTGCCGTCCTCGGTGAGGACCACACGCTGACCACGCACCGCGTTGATGTAGCGGGCATCGATGTTCTCGAACGTCGCATCCGTCAACGCCCACCGCTGCGCCGCGACCACACGATCAGCCGAACTCGTGCCGGCCACCGAAGGCTGCCAGGTCTGAGCGAAGTTCCCGAACACGACATAGTTACCCGTCGGATCACCCACCGTGATCGGCGGACGCCCACCCGCCGCAAGCGGGTGCGACAGCGGGTCGAACCCCGTGCCCTTGATCACCAGCACATCGTCCTTGTACACCGTGTCACCCGCAGCAAGCTCCGCACCATCCGCGAACTCCACCGTCAGCGCCGGCGTCCACGTTGCCGCCTCGTTCTCACCACCGCCGGAGCCTTCGCCCTCGCCTTCGGAGCCTTCGCCCTCACCTTCGGAGCCTTCGCCCTCCTCGCCTTCGGAGCCTCCCCCGTCTTCTCCAGCGCCACCCTCATCATCGCCGGAGCCGTCATCGTCCTCAGAGCCGAAGACAGCAGCCCACTGCTCCGCAGAGATCGCCACGGCCTGGCGCCCGACGATGACGTCCGCCGTCGGGTTGCCGTGCGCGAACCAGACCAGCGCCTCATAGGACTTCGATCGGTCAAGACTCGCCGCAGGAGCGGTGTACGACCCCGAGCCCGCACCGCCCGTGATCAATGCCGTCGGGATGTACTGCCCCGGGAAGACGACATTCGTCGTGCCCGACTCGGTCAGCGCGACGTAGACACCCGTCTTGCCCGTGGGGATCTCATCCACGCCGGTGAAGTCGATCGTCACCCCCAGCCCAGCCTCACTGGCAGACGTGATGCTGCCACTGACCGCCGTGGTGGCCGCGGAGGCGGGCGTCGCGACGAGGACGCCGGCGGCGGCCATGACGAAGGCGATGAGGGCGGCGACGAACGCGCGGCCCCTCTGGCTCAGGGGAACAGACTGTGCTGTAGCGTTCACGGTTCTCTCCGTGCGCCGCAGACGTGAGCACGCCTCCGGCGCGACAATGCGATCGGGTGAAAAAGTGGCGGGAATTGGTTAGGCTTAGCTAACCCCACGTTGTCGAGGCTAGACCACCCCGGCGACCATCGTCAAGTCTTAGGATAGCCTCTCCTAATGCGTCGAATCACTTCCGCCCTCCTGGCCGCCGCCGTCGCACTCGGCCTCGCCGGATGCACCGGAGTCGCCGCGTCCGAACGCCCGGCCGAGAGCCCTGCCGCCACCCCGGCCATCGTCGAAGAGACCTGTCCCGCGGCATCCGTCCGCCTCGCAGACCTCCCCCTCGCCGCCGACGTGCGCACCCACACCGGCGGCTCCACCGCGTGCCTCCCGAACAACGTGATCGTCCCCATCACCGACACGACCGCCCCCGAGCTTCCCGTCACCGTCACCGACGCCGAAGGTCGTCAGATCGAGATCACCGACATCAGCCGCATCCTTCCGGTCGACATCTCCGGCACCATCGCTGCCACCGTCTTCGCCCTGGGCCTGGGCGACAGCGTCGTCGGGCGCGACTCGTCCACCGGCTTCACCGGCACCGAGGACCTCCCCGTCGTCACCAAGAGCGGCCACACCCTCAACCCCGAGGCGATCCTCGAGCTGGCCCCCACGGTGCTGCTCACCGACACGACCATCGGCCCGAAGGAGGTCCGCCAGCAGCTGCGCGACGCGGGCATCGCCGTGGTCGTCCTCTCCGACGACCGCCGGCTGGACAACACCGCCGACCACGTCGCCGAGGTCGCCGCCGCGCTCGGAGTCCCGACGCGCGGCGAGACGCTCATCGCCCAGCTCGACGAGGCCCTCAACGCGGCACAGGACGAGATCGCGGAGGTCGCGCCGGCATCCGACGCCGACAGGCCCCGGATGCTGTTCCTCTACGTCCGCGGCAACGCCAACATCTACTACATCTTCGGCCGCGACTCCGGCGCCGACTCCCTGATCGAGGCGCTCGGCGGCATCGACGTGGCCGGCGAGATCGGCTGGGAGGGCATGAAGCCCATGACCGCCGAGGCGCTCGTGGCCGCGCAGCCGGAGGTGCTCGTGATGATGACCGACGGCCTCGCCTCGGTCGGAGGGATCGACGGACTCCTCGAACGCGTGCCCGCCATCGCCGAGACCCCGGCCGGAACGAACCGCCGCGTCATCGACATGGCCGACACCGACATCCTCAGCTTCGGGCCGCGATCGCCCGAGATCCTCCGCGCGCTCGCACGAGCGCTCTACGCTCCCGACGCCGCAGCCGAGACCGCCGGATGACCAGCGAGGTCGTCACGCCCGTTCCCGCGCGCCGCTCCTGGTCGGTGTTCGCGCTCGTCATCGTCGGTCTCGTCATCGCTCTCGTCGTCACCTGCATCGTCTCCCTCGGCAGCGGGCAGTACGCGCTCTCGCCCACGCAGATCGTCGGGATCCTGCTGCAGGCGATGGGGATCGACACGGCCTGGGCGCCGGAAGCGGCGACGGATGCCGGCGTCATCCTCAACATCCGGCTCCCCCGCCTCGTGCTGGGGCTTCTCGTCGGGGCGGCGCTGGCCGTCGCGGGCGTGCTCATGCAGGCGATCTTCGGCAACCCGCTCGCCGATGCGGGCGTCGTCGGCGTCTCCTCGGGCGCAGCCCTGGGCGCCGCGACGAGCCTCACCTTCGGCCTGACCTTCGTCGGCCTCTGGACGACCCCGCTGTTCGCGTTCTTCGGCGGCCTGATCGCCGTGCTCGCCGTGTACTTCATCTCGCGCTCGGGCGGGCGCACCGAGGTGGTGACGCTGCTGCTGACCGGCATCGCGATCAACGCGATCGCGGGGGCCGGCCTGGCATTCCTTACCTTCATCGGCACGACCTCGACCCGTGAGCAGATCATCTTCTGGCAGCTCGGCTCGCTCAACGGCGCCCTCTGGCCCAACATCGGCATGGTCGTGCCGCTCGTGATCGTCGGCACGGCGGTGGCGCTGACCGTGGCCGGCCAGCTCGACCTCTTCTCCCTCGGCGAGCGCACCGCCCGCCACCTCGGCGTCCGCGTGGAACTGCTGCGCATCGTCGTCATCGTCACCGTCGCGCTGCTGGTGTGCGCGGCGGTCGCCTTCGCGGGCATCATCGGCTTCGTGGGCCTGGTGATCCCGCACCTCATGCGCATGGTGCTCGGCCCCGCGCACCTGCCGCTCGTGATCGCCTCCGCTCTCGGCGGCGCCCTCCTGATCGCCGTCGCCGACCTCATCGCCCGCACCGCGGTTCCCCTGGCCGACATGCCGATCGGCATGATCACCTCGCTCGTGGGCGGACCCTTCTTCCTGTGGCTGCTCGTGCGCACGCGCCGCCGGGCGGGAGGCTGGGCATGAGCCTTCGCCTCACCGCTGAGGACGTCACCGTCTGGCCGGATGCCAGCCCCTACCCGATCCTCGAAGACGCCTCGATCGAGATCGAGCCGGGGCAGGTGCACGCCCTGGTCGGCCCGAACGGCGCGGGGAAGTCGACCCTGTTCGGGGTGCTCGCGGGCGATGTGGCATCCAAGACCGGAAGGGTGCTGCTGGACGGAGCGGAGCTGACCGGCATCCGCCCGCGAGACCTCGCCCGCAAGCGCGCGGTGCTGCTGCAGCAGAACACCGTCTTCTTCTCGTTCACCGTGCGACAGGTCGTGCAGATGGGCCGGGCGCCCTGGGCGCGCACGCCTGCCGAGGCCGACGACGACCACGCCGTCGCCGCGGCCATGGTCGCCACGGAGGTCCTGCATCTGGGTGCCCGATCGGTCTCGTCGCTCTCGGGCGGCGAGCGGGCCCGGGTGGCCCTGGCGCGCGTGCTCGCCCAGCGCACCGACGTGCTGCTGCTCGACGAGCCCACCGCGGCGCTGGACCTCAAGCACCACGAGGACGTGATGCGCGTCGCTCGCCAGCAGGCCGCCGAAGGCGCCACCGTCGCGATCGTGCTGCATGACCTGAACGCCGCGCTCGCCCACGCCGACCGGGTGACGCTCATGTCCAAGGGGCGGGTGGTGTCCACCGGCGCCCCCGCCGAGGTGCTCACCGCCGAGCGCATCGAAGAGGTCTACGGGCAGGCGGTGGACGTGTTCCCGCATCCGATCACCGGTGTCCCGCTGGTCGTGCCGCGACGCTGATCGCGGGCCGACCCGCCCGCTCGTTGCAGAACGCACCGACTTCGGTGCATCGGCTGGTGTTGGACGTATTCGGTGGAGGTTCGGGATGCGGCCTTCCCGACGGTGTGTCAAGGGCACTCGTTCGGCCGTGCGGCGAAGATGCCGGGCGTCTCGGAGAAGGACCGTGACCGTCTAGCCGTATGCGGCGTACGCGTCCGCGGCATCGGCCACGAGATTGTTGTACTCCGCACTCGGGTTGTAGTCCGCGACGGCGGAGATCCAGTTCGCTGCGACCGTGAGGTCGCCGCCGACGTCACAGAGATAGTGCGCCGCGGCCAGCGCCGCGTCATCGATCTGGTTCGGGTCGCGCACGCCGTCGCCGTTCCCGTCGCTGCCATACATCTGCCAGGTGCTCGGGATGAACTGCATGGGTCCGACGGCTCGGTCCCAGACGGTATCGCCGTCCAGACGGCCCTGATCGGTGTCGGGGATGCGCGCCGTGGACACCCCGTCCAGCGCCGCGCCGACGATCGACGGGACGGCCACGCCGTCCTCCCCGAGCGTCGCGCCCCCGTACGTGCCGTGATCGGACTCCACCAGACCGATCGCGGCGAGCGTGTTCCAGCCGAGCCGGCAGCCGGGATAGGCCTGATTCGCCGCGATCGCGGCGCCGGCGTACGCCGCCAGCGCCCGCGGCGGGATCCCGGAGCCACCGGAGACGCGCTCCACCCACCTCGTGTCGACGAGCGCCGTCACCGGCTCGGGAGCGCGCGAGACCGGCTCGCGTTCTTCGAACGGCTCGCGCGGGGCGGGCTCGATTTCGGCGGACGATGCGGCGGCCGGGGCATCGCCATCCGGCCGGGACGCCATCCCCTCCTGGCCGGATCCGGTGAGCATCATCACCAATCCCGTTGCGACCGCTGCGAGACCGACCGCGCCGATGAGCGCCACGAGGACGAGCCCCGCGCGACGACCTGCCGCAGACGACGTCATCTCGCGATGCGCCTGCGCAGCATCAGGGCGAGCCCGACGATCAGGAGAAGCAGACCTGCTGCGGCGATGCCCTCCGCGGGCTCCGCTCCGGTCGATGAGAGCTCCCCCGGCGCATCCGCTTCGGAGGCCTCGCCCTCTCCGTCGTCGGAGCCGCCGTTCTCAGAACCGTCCTGCCCTTCACCGGCACCCGCGTCGGCCGGGATCACACGCAGAACGGCCTGTTCGGAGAACAGCCGGACGTCGCCCGCCTCGACCACGGCGCGGTAAACGCTGCCGTCCTGCCCCGCGCCGACCGTGGACAGCACGAGCTGTGCCCCGCTCCCGCCGGGAACGTCCTGCCATCCGCCGTCGAGGAGCTGCTGCCACCGCACGGCGAAGGGGGCGGCGGAGTCGACCTCCACCGCGAACCGCGCGTCGGCGCCCTCGTCCGTGCGCACGTCCTGCGGCTGAGTGGTGATCACCGGTGTCGCCATGACCTCATCCTCGCGGTAGGAGAGGGTGATGGGCAGAGGCGCCTTAGACGAGTCGGTGGCGACACCGCTGGCAGCGAAGAAGAGGTGGATGCCGGGATTCAGCAGCGCGACGAACTCGTTCGGGAACGATGCATCGAAGTCGAAGGCCCAGGTGCCCGGCCCGTTCGCCTGCCCTTCCCAGTTCAGGTCCGCCCGGCGCACGATGCCATCTCCGTCGGACCGATCCGAATCCGAGAAGGTCGCGATGGTCACACGGACCGGACCGTACTGCTGATCGGTCTCCCCGATCCGGTAGAACCCGGAGAACACCGCGGTGATGTAGCCGCTGCCATCCACGGCGACACGCACCTCCGGATCGGTGAAGACCCATCGGTTCGCCGAGCCGGAGGTCAGCTGCGCCGAGCCGGTGAACGAGACGATCTCGTTTCCTGCGGCGTCGCGCCGGCCGATTCCCTCGTGGAAGGTGAACGGCCTGCGGAAGTAGGCGATCCGCTCCTCCGCAGTGCTGCCCACAGTCGTCTCGGGCAGCGTGACATCGCCCGAGACGACCTCCCGCTCGAATCCGACCGAGAAGTTGCTGAACCAGATGTTCGCGATGCTCCACTCCAGG
The DNA here is from genome assembly GCA_964406995.1 of uncultured Microbacterium sp. Lineage (GTDB taxonomy): Bacteria > Actinomycetota > Actinomycetes > Actinomycetales > Microbacteriaceae > Microbacterium. Next base: position 23,983 of record CAYOTY010000018.1, on the reverse strand, counting down.
GTGGCCTCGGTGATCTCGGCGACCGCGGGGCCGACCTCCACATCCGGGACCACACGGGTCGTGTCCACCACGCGGTAGAGCTGGATGGCGGACGTCGAGGGGAGGTGAGCATCGGAATCGGGGACGAAGTGCGCGGTCACGGCACGCACGCCGGATCCTGCCCATCCGTCCGTGTCGATGCGCGCCCGGCCGTCCTCGTCGACCGCCGCCGCGCCCAGAAGGGCACCGCCGTCGTAGAACTCCACCGCGCCGGACGCGCCGGCCGGTGTCACCGTCGCCGACACCGGGGCCGGCGCACCCAGAACGTAGAGGGAGGTTTCGGCGATGACCGGCACGGCGACGCGGATCTCGGTCGCGGCGGCGGACTCGGTCGACGAGGCGAACGCCTGCTCGGACCGATCCTCCGCCGCGGCGGCAGGGGCGACCTGGCACAGCGCGATCACGAGGGCGATCCCGCATCCGAGCGCTCTGACGGGACGCCTCACCCGGCCACCTCGAACTCGCGGACGATCGTGTACTCCTCGTCGCCTTCGCCGCGGAAGGTGACGACTGAGGTGCCCGTCTTCACCGCGGTCAGCGTCACGACGCGGGTCTCGTCGCCCGAGCCGGGATCGACGAGCCCCAGCACATCCGGCTGCGAGCTCTCGGCCGTCCAGACGACACCGGGGGTGTCGACGATCACTCTCAGCACATCCCCCTCGGCGAGATCGATCTCGGTGTTCTCCAGTTCGGCCAGTGGCACGACGATGTCCTGCTGCACCTGGGCGACCGGCTCCTCCGGCGCCGGATCGGTGCACCCCGCCAGAATGCCCATCAGCGCGAATCCGGCGATCACCGCAGCCGCGGCGCGGCCCGCGCGCCTCATGCCGCGTACTCCTCGAAGCGCTCCTCCAGCTCGGCGAACGCCTCGTTGTTGAAGCGGTAGGCCAGTCTCACCTCGTCCTCGATGGACCTCTTCTCGGCCTCGGTGAACGGTGCCGCATCCAGCAGCTCTCGGTACCGAACCTTGTAGGCGGCGGCATCCTCGATCTCGGTGAACTCGTAGAACGTCGCCCCCGCACCGCGCTGGAGACCGTAGGCATTCCTGTGCATCTCGCCGATCTGCTGCCCGCCCGAGAGATCGGCGAGGTAGCGGGTGTACTGATGGGCGACGTAGCGGGGCAGATCATCCGCCGTGAGCGCGTCCAGGCGCTCCAGATAGGGCGCCAGAGCGGGTGCGGGCTCGATGCCCCCGAGCGCATCAGGACCGAGCCAGAAGCGCAGATCGTCCTCCAGCGAGGACAGTCGGTGCAGCTCGGGCAGCCAGAAGGAGAAGCCCTCTCCCAGGCTCTCGCGCAGGCGGGAGGCGGCGGCCTCCAGCGATCGATAGATGAAATAGTGATGGATCGCCTGAGCCGCTGCTCCTTCGGGGCTCAGGCCGCCGCGGACGTAGGCGCCGTAATAACGGGCGGGCGACGAATCGTCGCCGCTGTGCCCTTCGAAGGACACGCGCCGCAGACGCTGCGAAAGCGGCGCGATCGCCTCTGTTTCCGATGGGGTGCTCATTGATCTTCCTGTTCTGCGTGCTGATGAGGCTTCCGCGTGACGCCGGGCGATGGGAACGAAGACCCACCGCCCGGCGTCACGGTTCAGCGCCTACTCGATGCCGACCTGCTGGCGTCGACGGGCCAGCAGCAGCACGCCTCCGGCCAGGAGCAGCAGCAGGGCTGCGCCTGTGGCCATCAGCGGCAGCTCGGCGCCGGTCACGCCCAGCTCGTCGTCGGTGCCGGATCCTCCGGAGCCGCCACCGTCTACGTCGTCATCGTCGTCATCGCCCCCCGGCGCGGGCGGCAGGGACAGGGAGACCCACCCGAGCACCTCGCCGTCCGCCGCGACGAAGGACAGCTGGTGGTCGCCGTAGACGTCGGCCGGCACGGTCACCGTCACCCGCCCGTCGCTCACCAGGTGCCATCCGAGGAACTCCGGGTCCGAGTGCAGATAGACGCCCAGCCAGGTGTTCTCGTGCTCGGAGGGAACCTCGACGACGACCGTGCGGCCATCGATGGAGACGACCTTGAAGCCGCCCTCGTCCTCGTCGCCGATCGTCGGCGCCGCAGGCGTCTCGGTCGGCTGGACGGGGGTGACCTCCAGGGCCACGGCATCCGAGATGACATCGCCGAACGCGTTGGAGACGACCGCCCGGTACTGCGTGCCGTGCGCGGATGCCGCCACGGCCGGCAGCACGAGAGTCGTACCGGCACCGTCCTGGATGTCGACCCACTCGCCATCCTGCAGCATCTGCCACTGGACGGTGGGCGCCGGAGTGCCCTCGACCTGGATCTCGAACGACGCGTCCTCGCCCTCGGTCACCGACTGCGCGACCGGCTGCGCACCGATCGTCGGCACGACGCCCGCCACATAGGCGAGACTGATGGGCAGTCCCGGCTTGGTGAGGTTCGCACCGGTCGTACCCGACTCGAAGAAGAACGAGCGCACGCCGCTGTCGATGTGCTGCAGGAACTCGTTCGCGAAGGTCGCCCCCGTGTACTCCCCGGCCCAGGTGCCCGCGGCGACCTGACCCTGGTAGACCGGTGCGACTTCGAACGAGGTCGCACCGTCTGCGGTGGCGGTCTCCGCACCCTGGAAGGTCGAGACGACCACCCGCACCGGACCGTAGGGCGCGTCCTCTCCGCCGAACAGGCTGCCGCGGTAGACGCCGTCGACAAGGGCCGTGATGTAGCCGTCGCCGGCCGCGTTCACATGCACCTGAGGCTCGCGGAAGTTCCACTCGGGAACCGTCCCCGAAGTCAGGCGCACCTCGCCGTCGAAGGAGACGACGCGGTTGCCCGCGGCATCCTCCACGCCCGTGCCGTTGGAGAACACGAACGCCTGGTTCGCGCGATCCGTGGCAGTCGCATCCTCCGGGAGCTCGGCCAGCATGACATCGCCGCCGAGCACCGACTTGGCCGGACCCGACCCGAGGCTCACGTAGTTCGCGATCGTCCACTCCAGCTGCGCATCGGTGATCTGCCTGACCACCGCACCCACCTCGATCTCGCCGACGACCGGAGTCAGATCGACGATGCGGTAAGTGCGCTCGGCCGAGACCGACTCCGCGTACAGGAGGAGATCGGCCGGCGTGAACGAGGCCGTCACCTGGTGCGCGCCACCGGAGAACGCAGTGGTGGTCAGGTCGGCGACGCCGGCCTCCACCTCTGCGACGCCGGCCGAGACGCCGTCGATGAAGAACTCCACCTCGCCGGCGATCGCGGGAGAGACCGTCGCGCGCAGCGCCACGTCCTCACCGGCGAATGCGGTCGGATGCGGCGTGGACGGCTGGGCGACAACAGTCACCGTCGTCGCCGCCGCAGGAGCGAACTCCACGTCGTACGCGAGCTCGTTCGCCGCCTGCACGACACCGGATGCACCCAGCGAGTAGACCGCGAGGCGGTAGTCGCCGGTCGCCGGCTTCTTCTCGAGCACCTCCGCGTAGCTGACCTCGTCGAGGTCGAACAAGAAGGAGGCCCGTCCGTTCGCATCCAGGTCCCACCGGACGTACTGACCGTCGGTGGGCTGCGTCTCCTGCACCCACTTCGTGATCACTGCGACTCGCGTGGAGCCCGTGTTGCCCTCGGAGGGGCGCCATCCGTCGTTCGAGATCCAGCCCAGCGACACGTACGAGCCCGCCGGCGCATCCGGGGCACCCGGATAGCCCGGCTTGGCCGTCGCCTCGAAGCTCGAGCCGGACACGGAGATGACCGCACCCGAACGATCGAGACCCGTGGTCGGCTCGACGAGCAGGGCCGGTGCCGCGATCTCGGCCTCGGTGTAGGAGAGGGAGATCGGCCGGCTCGCCTTGCTCGCGTCCGCCGCCGCACCCGACTGCAGGAAGAACGAGCGGATGTTGCCGTCGAGCAGCACGATCGCCTGGTTCGCGAACGTGGCACCCGTGAAGGCGCCCGCCCACGTGCCGGCGGCGACCTGCCCCTCGAAGAGCGGCGTGACCTCGAAGGAGGTCGCCCCCTCGTCAGTGGTGACGGGTGCTGCGCCCCTGAAGGTCGAGACCACGACGCGCGTCGGGCCCTGGACGTCGTCCTCCATGCCGAACACGGAGCCGAGGAACTCGGTCGTCACCTCGGCGGTGATGTAACCATCGCCGTGAGCGTTGGTGAACACCTCCGGATCGGCGAAGGTCCAGACGTTCGCCGTCCCGCTGGTCAGCCGGACCACGCCCTCGAACGACACGGACGAGTCGCCGTCGGCATCGGTGCGACCTGTGCCCTGGGAGAAGACGAACTCCTGGTCGGCGCGATCGGCCACCACGGGGTTCTCGGGCAGATCGGCGAGCACGACGTCGCCGGAGATGACCGACTTCGCGGGAGCGGCGTTGAAGCTCACGTAGTTCGCGATCGTCCAGTTCAGCGTCGCGCCCTCGATAGCCGAGACCGCGGCACCGACCTCGATCCCGCCGACGGCAGGCTCCAGGTCGACGAAGCGGTAGGTGCGCTCGGCGGATGCGGAGGCCTCGAAAGCCTCCTCGTCCACGGGTGTGAACACTGCCTTCAGCTGGTGCGCGCCTCCCGCGGTGTCGGTCGTGGTGAGGGTTGCGACGCCGTCGGCCACGGTCGACTCGCCGAAGCTCGTCTCCCCGCGGAAGAACTCGACGGTGCCGGCGGCGTCTGCCGGAGCGACGGTCGCCGAGAGGGTCACCTCTTCGCCCACGATCACCGGCACACCGGTCGGCTGCGCGGCGAGCGTGGTCGTCGTCGCCGTCGCCGGAACGGCCGGCTCCGCGAAGGAGACCGCCGTATAGGCCTCATTCGCGGCGTTGACCGCCCCATGCGCGCCGAAGCTGAAGAAGCCGCACTCGTAGAGGGTGCAATCGATCGTGTCGCCGAAGAAGCTCGGCAGGCTGCTGCCGGGAATCGTGGCCGTCACCGTCCACGTGCCGTCGGCCTGCATCACGCCATCGGCCACGTCGCCGTCGCCGGTGCCCTGGTGGGCCACGAAGATCGGAGCACCGTAGGTGTAGTCGCCGAAGCCCACGGGACCGCTGCTGCCGCCCTTGCTGCGGCGCCAGGTCTCAGCGCTCTCGGTGTCCTTCTTCGTGCCGAAGCCGACGTAGATCCCGCCGGATCCGGCACCCGGCGCGACGGCCGGACCGGGGTTGAATCCGTAGCCGTTCAGCGTGAAGGTCACCGGGCCGGAGCCGTCGATGTCCTCCCCGGGGGTGACCACGATGTAAGCCGTAGTGCCGCTGAGCGGCGTGCCCACCGCGGATCCCTCCGGGTACTCGGGCGCGGGCGCCTCGGTCTCGAACGAGGCCTGGATGGCGCGGGGCGCCTTCGACAGATGCGCGGCGGTCGTGCCGCCCTGGAAGAAGTCGGACCGGATGGCGGTGTCGATCAGCGTGACGAACTCGTTCGGGAAGGAAGCCGTGTAGGAGCCGTTCCACGTTCCTGCCGCCGTCTGCCCGTCGAAGACGGGGGTCGCCGTGAAGCTGGTCACCGAGCCCTCCGTCGAGCCGGAGCCCGCGCGGAACACGGCGATCGTGAGATCCTCGACGGGCGAGTATGCGCCCGCCGGCCGGTTTCCGGAGAAGTCAGCCGTGATGTAGCCGTCGCCGGCGGCGTTCGTGTACAGCACCGGGTCGGTCAGCACGATTCTCTGGATGTCGTTCGTACGCGTCGCGAGCTGGATGCTGCCGGTGAACTCGATGCGGGTGTTGCCCTCGGCGTCGATCCGACCGGTGCCGTCGGTGAACACGAAGTCGCGCTCCGCCTCCGTCGCCGCCCCGGTCAGGGTGACGTCGCCGGAGATCACCGACTTCTTGTGCACGCTCGTGCCGGTGGCGGTGTGGTTGCTCACCGACCAGACCAGCTCTGCGCCGGAGACGGCTGTCACCTCGTCTCCGAGCACGATGTCGGGCACGATGCGCTCCAGGTCCACGACGCGCACGGTGCGCGCCGGTGACGCCGGTGACGCGGAAGGCTCGAAGTCAGCGGCATCGGCGGGCACGAAACGGGCGGATAGGGTGCTCAGCCCGGCGGGCAGGCCACCGGTGACCAGACGCGCGGTGCCGCTGTCGACGGGGGCGGACCCCACGACGATCTCATCGGCGAGGAACTCGACCGATCCCCCCGCATCGGCGGGAGTCACCGTCGCGGTCAGGGTGACGTCGGCGCCCTTGGCGACGTTGCTCGCCGGGCTCGCGGCGCCGAGCGCCGTCGAGGTCTCGACCGCGGGCGCGACCGGCGACTCGAAGCTCACCGGGGTGAAGACCTCGACTCCGGAGGACTGCGCGCCGTGCGCGCCGATCGTGATCACACCGCACTGCTGCACATAGCAGTCGATCTGGTTGCCGGCCTGGCTGGTGAAGCGAGCGCCGGGGATCGTGAGCTGCTCGCTCCAGTCGCCGTCCTGGTCCATGAAACCCAGCCCGGGCTCGGTCGTGTTGCCGGGGTAGTTGACGAGGGACTGGTAGATGCCCGCACCCGCGGCGTAGTCGTAGTTGATGCCGCTGATGCCCTGCTTGGTAGGCGCCCAGCTGCCGGGATCGGCCGAATCCTTCGGGCTGATCACGCCGAACAGCAGATAGGCGCCTCCGAAGTTCTGGCCCCATTGGTTCGTCGTCGCGTAGCCCCGACCGGTGAGGGTGAGGGTCGTGTTGCCCTCGGGGGCGAGATCGTACCCCGGGCTGACGGTAAGGGTGGGGGTCAGAGTCGCGTGGTTGTATCCCGTGCCGGTCTGCGAGCCGCTCGGCGCGGCCATGGCCGGGGCGGCGATGATGCCGCCGAACCCGACCGCCATCGCCGTCCCGAGCGCCGCTCCCGACAAGAGCGTGCGCCTCAAGCGCGACGCCGTCTGCGGTGTCCGTCTCATTGTCTTCTTCCTCTTTCTCTTCTTCTCTGTGCCGGGTGTGGGTGCACCCGTGGTATGGGTTCTCAGGCAGGAGCGCCGACCGGGCGCCTGCGAATGGTCGTGAACAGCAAGGACCCGGCGAAGAGGCCGATGCTGATCAGCAGAAACCCTGCGATGAGGACGGTCCGTGCGTCCCCGGCAGGGACCAGGCCGTCCAGCCCCGTCGCCGCAGAGAGCCCCGATCCGACAAGGTTGGGGTTGTCCACGAGGCCGCCGCTCCCGACGCCCGGCGGCGTGTTGGCGGGACGGTCGTCCGTGAAGTAGACGGGCGCGAAGACCTCGACGCCGGCGTTGGCGGAGCCGTGGGCGCCGATCGTGAGGATCCCGCACTGCTGCACGTAGCAGTCGATCTCGATGCCGTGGGCGCTGGTGAACCGCGACGACCTGATCGGGAACTCCTGGATCTCCCATGAGCCATCGGCCTGGATGTACGGCAGGCCCGGCTCTGTGACATTGCCCGGGTAGTTCACCATCGTCTGGAAGGTCCCGGCCGGCACGCCGTCATCGGCATAGGTGTAGGTGATCCCGCTGCGGCCGAGGCTCTGCTTCTGGTCGCTGGGGCCGGGTCCCCAGTCACCGCCGGCATCCGGGTCGATCCAGCCGAAGAGCACATACGCTCCGCCGAGGCTGCTGCCGTTGTTGCTGGTCGCGTAACCGGCGCCCTTCAGGGTGACGACCTGTCCGGCATCGGCCAGCGACCACGCCGGCGTCACGGTGAGGGTGGCGCCGGTATGCGCATTGGTGCCGGTGCTGGAGCCGTAGGGCTCCCCCTTGACCGTATCGTCATCGTCGCCCCCGCCGGCGAGCGCGAAGGAGTCCCAGCCGATCAGCTCGTCCTCGGCGCCGAGCACGGCGAGCCGGTGCTCGACGGGCTCCAGGCCCTCGGGCAGCGTCACCTGGATGCGTGCGCTGGCGGGCACGAGATACCAGTCGACGAACTGCGGCTCGGAGTAGACCACGGCACCGACCCAGGTGTCCACCGTGTCCGCGCCCACGAACACGGTGGCCACGCCGTCCTGGACCGCGAGCACGTCCACGGCGCCGCGGTTGCCGGCGACGAGGGTGCTCTCGGCGGGCAGAGCGCTCGGGGCTGCGCCGGGCCGATCGGGCGTCACCGGCGGCACGACGACAGGATCGTCGTCGTCGCGGTCGGGCCAGGTGCTCTCGTCCTGACCGGTGAAGAAGACCGGGGTGAAGGCCTCGTTCGCAGCTCGGATCACACCGTGCGCACCGAAGCTGAAGAAGCCGCACTGCACGGCGAGGCAGTCGATCGTATCGCCGAAGAAGCTGGCGACACTGCTGCCGGGAACCGTCACCGTCGCTCTCCAGCTGCCGTCGGCATTCATCACGCCGTCGGCCACATCGGCATCTCCCGAGCCCTGGTTCGCGACGAAGATCGGGCTGCCGTAGGTGTAGTCGGCCAGTCCCTGCGGCCCGCTGGAGCCGCCCTTGCTGCGACGCCACGCCTCGGGGTCTGAGGGATCCTTCATGGTGCCGAAACCGACGTAGATGCCGCCGGTGCCGGCGCCGGGCGCGACCGCGGGACCGGGGTCGAAGCCGAAGCCCTCCAGAGTGAGCAGGGTCGCCCCCTCCGCGTTCACCGCGTATCCGGGAGTGACCCGGATGAAGGCCGCAGTGTCGCTCAACGGCGTCCCCGCGCTCGTTCCATAGGGGCCATCGGCGTCCGCATCGTCGTCATCGTCGGGTGGAGTGCCCGGAGTCGTGTCGTCGTCTCCCGCATCCGCCCGCAGGGACAGGACGAGGGGATCGGTGTAGTCGTTCGGGGCCGCATAGGTGGGACCTCCGTAGTGCGGCAGGTGCTCGATCGCCGCCGACTCGCTGAAGTTCCCGGCCCCGGTCTGCCAGCGCACCGCGGCATCCTCGTCGGAGACGAGGTCGGCCGCATCGAGGGCATAGGTGGCGAGCACGAAGTCGTCGCGGGAGGTCTTGACGCTGTAGCTCTCGATCAGATCGACGATGATCTCGGCCGAGCCGCCGGCGACCTCGACCCGGACATTGTCGAAGTACAGCCAGGTCTCGCCGAAGCCGAACATCTCGAACGCACCCCGGAACCGCAGGGAGGCGGTGCCCGCCTCCGCATCCACCCACCCGCTCTCCAGCGGGAAGACGGCGCCGCTGTCGCCCCGGGCATAGCTCGCGCCGTCGTAGGCGGCGACCCAGCCCTCGGTGTGGCCGAAGTTCTCCAGGTAGTTGCGAATGGAGTACCGCACACCCCAGGTCAGGCTGCCCTCGGCGATCTCGGTGACCGCGGACTCCTCGGCGGCCGTGGCGACTGCGGGCACGTTCACGATGCCCAGCGCCAGCACGGCGGCGAGAACGGCCGCCTCGACTCGACGGTGCGAGCGGGATCTCAGCGACTTCATGGCTTCTCTCCTATCTCCTGCGAACTCTCTGGATCCTGAGCGGACGAAGGGGAGGCCCGCCCCTTCCCGCGTCGGGCGACGAACACGATCACGGCGGCCAGCAGCGCCAGCACGGCAAGGCCCAGCACGCCGAAGACCAGGTAGGTGGTGCCCGATCCTGCACCGGCGCCCGCATCCGCTTCGGCAAGAGGCGCTGCACTCTGCTCGATCGGCGGCTCCGCACTCGCCTCGTGTGCCTCTTCGCCGGGAGCCTCCTCGGCCGAGGGGATATCCACCACCGTGGCCTCGTCGGTGAAGCTCGGCCTCTCGGTCCCCGAGACGACCTCGCCGCTGCCGGTGCGGAAGCCGACGGGGGTGAAGGACTCGTTGTTGGCGTTCCACCTGCCGTGCGCGCCGATCGTGATGATCCCGCATATGAGCTGGAGGCAGTCGACCTGGCTCGACTGCGAGACGCTGCCGGAGTGCGGATCGCCGAAGGTCGCGGTGAAGCGGCTCCCCGGGATCGTCATCGTCGCCGTCCACGTGCCATCGGATCTGATCGTCGCGTTCGAGGCGGATGCCGAGCTTCCGCCCTCGAAGGCGACCAGCAGCTGGGATCCGCGCGTGGACGCGTAGCTGTAGGTGCTCCCGGAGGCGCCGCCCTGGCTGGGCGCCCAGGCGTTGGTCGCCGGATCCGAGACGATGCCGAAGAAGACGTAGATGCCGCCCGGCGCGTTGGGCTGGTATTGGAATCCCGTGCCGGTGAGGGTCACGGTCGTGGCCCCGTCCGCGTTGGGCGTCGTGCTCACGTCCACGCGGGACGCTGCATGCGCGGGCGAGGAGCCCACGCCGATCATCACGGCGATCCCCAGCAGGACCGCGAGCACGGCGGCGATCGTCCGAACGGGTGCCGGCGTTCTGCGCACCACGGGCAAGGTCGTCATCGTCTCTCCTCTGCGTCATCGTCTTCGGCAGGAGCCGTCTGGCGCACCCGCTCGTCATCGAACCTCTGCGGCACGACCAGCAGCGATCCGTCGTCCTCTCTGAGCACGCGGATCGGATGCCGGTACACCTCGCTGAGCGCCTGCGCCTGCATCACCTCGCCGGGGGTGCCGTAGGTGCGCATCCGTCCGTCCTCGATCATCAGGACCCGGTCCGCATAGGCCGCGGCGGCGGCCAGATCGTGCAACACGACCACGACGGCGTTGCCCTGACCGGCGTACATGCGCGCGAGGGCGAGCACCTGCTCCTGGTAGTTCACGTCCAGTGCCGCACTGGGCTCGTCCAGAAGGAGGAGGCCGGTGCGCTGCGCCATCGCCCTGGCCAGCGCCACGCGGGCCCGCTCTCCGCCGGACAGCGAGGTGAAGGTGCGCTCGGCGAACCGGAGGGTGTCGGTGCGCACCAGCTCATGCGCGATGATCCGGTCGTCCTCTTCGACTGAGGTGATGTTGCGCCAGGGCGCACGGCCCATCTTGACCACATCGACGACGGGGAAGGGGAAGCTGAGCAGATTCTGCTGTCGCAGGACGGATCGACGCAGGGCGAGCTCGCGCGAGGGCCACCGGGACACCTCGCGCTCGTGCAGGCGGATCGACCCGCTGTAGGAGTGGTCGCCGGACAGCGCTCCCAGCAGCGTGGACTTCCCCGCGCCGTTGGGGCCGATCACCGCCAGCATCTCACCGGCGCGCGCCTGGAAGGAGATGCCCTCCACGATGCGGCTCCCGCCCAGGCTCACCGCGACGTCCCGGACGTCGAGGACGACGTCGCCGTTGCGGCTCTGCGCGGGCGCCGACGGCGGGCGCATCAATGCCGATGGGATCACATCCACCCCCCGGTCCGGGTCTTGGAGTTCTTCAGCAGGAAGAAGAAGAACGGTCCCCCGATCAGCGCGGTGAGCATTCCCAGGGGCAGCTCCGCATAGGGCACGGCGGTGCGGGCGAAGGTATCGGCCAGGACCAGCAGCAGGGCGCCGCCGAGGGCGCTTGCCGGGACGAGGACGCGATGGCCGGGGCCGACGAGCATCCGGATCAGGTGCGGGACGACCAGTCCGACGAAGCCCACGATCCCCGCAAAGGCGACGGCGGCGGCGGTGAGCACCGCGACGACGATGATCGTGCCGATGCGCAGGCGTTCGATGTTCACACCGAGATGGCGGGCGGCGTCGTCGCCGAGGCTGAGCAGGTCAAGCCTTCCCGACACCGAGATCGCGAGGACGAGTCCGACGATCACGATCGGCAGCACGGTGCCGACGGCCTCCCAGAGCGCGCCGGCGAGGGATCCGAGCTGCCAGAACACGATCTGCTCGCGCTGATTCGTCGTCGCGGTGAAGGTCATCAGCGCCAGCGCGGCGCCGGCGAAGGCGTTGACCGCGACGCCGGTGAGGATCAGCGTGATCACCTCGGTGCGCCCGCGCGAACGCGAGATGGAATAGACCAGCAGTGCCGTGGCCACCCCGGTGACGAATGCCCCGAACGGGAGGGCGAAGGCGCTGCCGGCAGCGGCGCCGGTGACGATCATCAGGCTCGCGCCGACCGCGGCGCCGGCGGAGACCCCCACCACCCCGGGGTCTGCGAGCGGGTTGCCGAAGACGCCCTGCATGATCGCCCCGGCCGCCGACAGCGACGCCCCCACCAGCACGCCCAGCGCGATGCGGGGGAAGCGCACTTCCCAGAGCGCGGCGTCGGCGAGGGAATGGCCGGCCGCCGCGAAGCATTCTCCGCCCGCCCGGCGGCAGAACGATCCGAGCACCTCCAGGATCGGAATCCGCATCTGACCGAGCGCGGCGGCGACGAGAACCGCGACGACGAGTCCGACGCCGAGCACGAGGAACAGCACCGCGACCTTGCGCCGGCTCGGGCGCGGAAGGCGGGAGGGATCGATCTCGTAGTCGAGGACGCGCGGCAGCGTCAGCGGCGGAAGCTCCTGCGCGGAGGGGGAGGAGAGGACGGGCGGCGCGCTCATCGGACCTCGACCTCGTCGAGGTCGACGCGGTAGATCGCCTCGGCCAGCGCCGTGAGCACTTCCGGGGTGCGCGGCCCCCAGGTGAACATCTCGTAGTCGCTCATGTCCACGACGCGGCGGCGTTCGGCGGCCGGTGTCTGCGCGACCCCCGGCACCTCCATCAACCCGTCGATGCCGCCGACCGACTCCAGCCCGAGGGTGAGCATGAGGATGAGATCCGGCTCCAGTTTCATGAGGCCCTCAGCCGTGAGCGCCCCGCTCATCCACTCCTGCTCACCGGCGACGTCCACCCCGCCCAGGGCCTCGATGAGGACTCCGGCGATGCCGGTGGACCCGTCGGGGTTGTTGCCGTACATGTAGTACACGCCGGCCCGGCCGCGCATGTAGAGGAACACCATCCGGACGCGATCGGCGGTCTCGTCCGGGACCACGGCCTGGATCTTGGCGAGGGTCTCGTCCAACCGCCGCTGGAAGTCGACGACGTACTGCTCGCCCAGTTCGACGACCCCGAGGGCGGTGGCCACCTCCATGATGAGGCGCGGAATGGACTCCATGTCCTCGGCCGGCTCGAAGAAGATGACCGGGATGCCGGCATTGCGCATCTGCAGCTGCACGTCATAGGGTCCGACGCTGTAGTCGGTGAGGATGAGGGTCGGCTCCAGCTCGAGGATGGACTCGGCGTTGAGCGTGTGGGTGTCCATGACCAGGGGGAGGTCCTTGGCCGAGTCGAATCCGGTCACCAGATCACGTCCGACCACCGACGGCCCGAATCCCAGCCCGAAGACGACCGAGGCGAGGCTGCCGGTGCCGTCCAGGGCCAGCAGCCGGCTGGTGTCGGTCACCTCGACGGTGACATCGTCCAGACCGGTGAAGGTGACCGGCAGCTGCTGCTGCGGATCGGTGGTGATCGGGATGATGTCGGTGGAGACGAGAAGCGCCGTATCCGGCTCCTCGAACAAGCGAGGGCTTCCCTCCGATGCCCCGGCGATATCAGCGATCTCGGGGTCCTCTCCGACGAAGAGAGCACAGCCGGGGGTGACGACGGCGAGCACCGCGATCAGCAGGGCCGCAAGTGTGCGATGACCGCCGCGAGCGGGTGAGGATGATTCGGGCACAAAGGTAAGCCTAACCTAATTAACTGCTTTCAAGTAAGGTTAGGCTTAACTAACTAACTGCATGCCCGCGCCCCGCGCCGAGCTGCCCGTCCGCCACCGGAGACGATGATCACCGTGCCCTCGAAGTCCCCCGACCCCGACCCGAAGCGCGGCTCACGCCAGATCCTCGGCATCTGCGCCCTCGCGCTCAGCGCGGTCCTGGCCGCCCCCCTCGCGGGGACGGCGCAGCCCGGCGCGGCGACCCCGCCCGACTCCGGCACGGCGGCCGTCATCGCGAAGGATCTGCTCGCGCTGTCGGATCAGACGGCGGCCACGATGCCCTCGGCAACGGGGGCCGGTGCGGATGCGGCGGCGAACACGGGCACCCGGCGGACAGAGGAGGCACCCGTGGAACCGGTCGAGATCTTGGTGCTGTTCTCCGCGAACGAGGTGGCCCCGGGAGCGCTGGGCGATCCGGAACGGGCGGCACTGTCCCTGAAGGCCGCCGCAGAGGGCGACCTCGCCCACGCCGAAGAGGCCCTCTCCGCTCTCGAAGACAGTGGAAGGATCACGGTCCTGAACCGCTTCTGGGTCACCAGCGGCATCCTGGTCTCCGCCGTGCCCACCGAGGAGAACCTCGCCGCTCTGGCATCGCTGCCCGGCGCGACCGAGATCCTGCCCAATTTCACGGTGGAGCCGCTGGACGCCGAGGAGTTCATCCCGATGGCCGAGCCGAGCATCACCGCAGAGGCGGCCGACGCCGACGGTGTTCCCGTCACCTACGGCCTGGAGAAGATCGGCGCCCCGCAGACCTGGATCGACTTCGATGCGGAGGGTCAGGGCATCAGAGTGGCCGTCCTCGACACCGGCGTGGACGCCTCGCATCCCGACCTGGCCGGACGGGTCGTCGGCAGCGGCCTCGGAGACCCCACCCATCCCGGGGGCTGGATCAGCTTCGATCGCACGGGGACGCCGGTCGTCTCCCGGCCCAGCGACCCGGGCTCACACGGAACGCATGTGGCGGCCACCATCCTCGGCGGCAGCGCCTCGGGTACCCGGGTCGGCGTGGCACCCCAAGCCCAGCTGATGGCCGCGAACGTCCTCAGCGGGGGAGGCGGGGGCAGCATCGCCAAGATCATGGCCGGCATCCAGTGGGCCATCCAACCCTTCGACGCCTATGGGAACCCGGCAGGGCGACCGGCCGACGTGGTCAACATGTCACTGGGATCCTCCGGCTACGACACGACCTTCATCCCGCTCGTCCGAAACCTCCGCGACGCGGGCATCTTCCCGGCGATCGCTATCGGGAACGCCCCCTGCGGCCCGAACGGAACCTCCAGCCCCGGCGACATCTACGAGGCGTTCGGGGTCGGCATGACCAACTCCGACGATGAGGTGGACCCGGGCTCCTGCGGTGCCGTCACCTCATGGCCCTCGTCGGTGGCCCAGCAGTACGACTGGCCGGCCTCGTTCGTCAAGCCGGATGCCTCGGCACCGGGTGCGCGCGTCTTCTCCGCGATGCCGGGCGGTCTGTGGGGCGAGTCCACGGGAACCTCGATGGCGACCCCTCATGTCGCCGGCGCCGTGGCCCTGATCCGCTCCGCCCAGGCCGGCCTCAGCGTCGATCAGATCGAAAGGGCGCTGGAGGACACCGCCTGGCATCCGGATGCGACGACCGCACCCGATCCCGGGTACGGTGCCGGGCGCATCGACGTGCACGCCGCCGTCGCCTCGCTGCTGGGCCAGTCGGGCGTGAACGGCACCGTCCGCGACGCGACATCCGCAGAGCCGGTCGCCGGAGCGACGATCAGCTTCGCCGAACGCGGTGAGACCTGGACCACGGATGCGCAAGGCCGCTTCACCGCACGCCTGGAGCCGGGCTCCTACACCTTCGCCGCCGAGCGCTTCGGATACGACCCCGCCCGGAGCACTGCCGTGGTCGTCCGCGAGGACGCCTTCGCGGAGGTGGAGATCGAGATGACGGCGATCACCGTCGGAGCCATCACCGGCATCGTGGTCGACACCACCACGGGCGTGCCGATCCGCGGCGCGCAGATCCAGGTGATGGGGCAGCCGATCACGGCCACCACGGAGACCGACGGCAGCTATCGGCTGACCGGGCTGCCCGTCGACTCCTACCGCATCAGCGCCGCCGCAGAATCCTTCGGAACCCTCGTGTCCGATCCTGCGGAGGTGCGCGCGGCCTTGGAGACCACCGTGAACTTCCGTCTCGCCCCGCTGCAGCGCGCGCTCGTGATCGGCGACGGAGGCCGGACCGCCGACCTGCTGAGCGCGAACGGGTTCTTCGCCGAGTCGACGACGGGCCTCCCGGGGGATCTGGATGCGGCCGACTACGACATCATCGTCTGGGACTCCCCCGACACCGTCCCGGAGGAGCGGGTACGGGAGTTCAGCGCGCAGACCGACGCCTCCGGCACCGGTGTGATCTGGCTCGATCAGGGTTCGTCGGAGCTGAGCGGCATCGCCCAGCTCTCCCGTGCCACCGGCAACCCCGCCCAGCGGGAGGGGAGAAGCGACCGCACGCTGGCCTCGGTGGGCTACCGCGTCCTCGAAGGTCACGAGATCCTGGCACCGGGCACGGTCAGCACCGACACGATCGGCGTCGGCGACCTCATCGTCCAGAACGCGACCGCCGGACTCCCGCGCTTCTACGCCTGGTTCGAAGGACTCACCGGCGACGGGGTCGTCATCGTCGCCGAGACCGTCACCAGCGAAGGCAGCGGCGCGGATCGCGTGGTCACCGCTCACGGCGACGGCATCGCCGTCGTCGAGCGCCGGGACTCGCGCCATGTCCTGCTGGCCCTGCACGCGAGCTCGCCCGCGGTGGACGTGCGCACCTGGCCGCTGCCGACCACGCAGGTGTTCCTGAACGCACTGAGCTGGGCGGCCCCCGAGGCGACGCAGGCCCCGCCTCCTCAGATCATCGTCCCGGAGCCGCCCTTAGTCGATCCCGGGGAGCCGGGGGGAGGCTCCACGCAGCAGCCGACCCCAGCTCCGGCGCCCTCGCCGGCGAGCCCGCAGCTGAGAGCGCCGGCCAGCCAGATCGCCCCCAAGCCGAACACCGTGCCGGACGCGCCCTTCGGCAGCGCCGACGATCTGACCGAGTCCAACCGGGGCGGGATCTCCTTGCGCGCCGAGTCCGGCATCGCCTACATCACCATCCCCGACTCCGAGCCGGGAGACTGGTTCTTCCTGCACGTGTACCCCAGCAGGACCCCGGTGGACTGGATCCGCGTGAACGACGACGGCGAGCTGCGCATCGACATCACCCGGCTCGGCGGCGGCACGTACCTCTTCGCCTTCACCGACGAGGAAGGGACGTTCGCCGGCTGGGCCGAGATCGTCATCCCCTCCTCCGCCACGGCGGAAGAGGTCGAAGAGGCCGTCGTCGAGCAGCCGGACATCGAGACCGGGCCGGCCGAGACCGTCTCCCCCGGGTTGACACTGTCCCCCGCCGAGCAGCTGATGCTGCTGGGGGCGGGCCTGCTCATCATCGCCGCGGCCGCCGTCGTCCTGGCGGCCTCACGCCGTCGCCCCCTCACTCCCGCCGCGTCCGAGTCCACCTCCGATGTCTGACCCGACACCGGGAACGCCCCGGACGCGCAAGCCGGTGATCGTCGTCCTCATCGCCGTGACCGTAGCGGTGACCGTGTCCGGTGCCGTCCTCATCGGCCTCGGCGTGTGGCGTATGGCCTCCTCCGCGCCTGGCGTTCCGGAGCCGCCGCAGCGCATCGCCGTGGAAGAGAGCACCGAAGCGGTCGCGCCGATCCCCGCGGGCGTCCCGCACACTCTGCGGATACCGGTCATCCGCTTCGAGGCCCCGGCGCTTCCCCTCGCCCTCGACGGCGCCCCCACCATTCTGCCCCCCACGAAGGGCGATGCGTACTGGCTGGAGGAGTACGGAGCACCCGGCGCCGACTCCTCCGGGACCGTCTACCTGGCCGGACACAGCTCCGCCGATGGCACCGCCGTATTCGATCCGCTCATCGATCGTGGCGAGCAGGCGAGCGCGCTGCAGATCGGGGACGAGATCCTCGTCGATACCGATCAGGGGACGGTCGTGTATCACATCCAGGCCCTCGAACGACATCCGAAGACCGAGCTGGCCGACATCGAGAACCTGTGGACGTCGTCGCCGGGACGACTGGTGATCATCACCTGCTTCTACGACGGCACCTCACGAACCGCGCCGGACAACTTCGTCGTCTATGCGCGGATCGCCCCCGCGTCTGCGCGCTGAGCCCGGGCACGGACGAGCCGTCTCGTCTCCCACCGCAAAAGGCGGGGAACAGGGCAGATCGTCGAGCGCCCGACCCTGAATCGGGTGCGCCGTCAGGGGCGCAGCGGCAGCAGCGCCGAGAGGTCGGCGCGCGTGCCGGAGGCGTGGATGCGGCCGGCGGATGCGGCATCCGCCCACTCCTCCTCGCCGGTGGCGAGGGCGATCCACGTCGCGGCGTCCATCTCGACGACGTTCGGCGGAGTGCCGCGGGTGTGCCGCGGCCCCTCGATCACCTGCACGGCGCCGAAGGGCGGCACCCGCACCTCGACCGTGCCGCCGGGCGCCTTCTCCTCCAGCAGCTGCAGCAGATAGCGCACGGCCGTCGCCCGCTCGGCACGCGCCGGGGAGTCGGCAGCGGCCACCGCCGCGAGCGCGGCCCGCCCGGCATCCGTGTCGATCCTCCGTGCCACCCGACCAGCCTATGCGGTCAACAACTCCGGAAAACAGCCGCGCCGGCCCGCGTCCTCCGGTCCACAACTCCGGAGAATCAAGCCGTTTTGGGTCGATCCGGCCCCAGAAACCCCGAAATCACCGGATTTCTCCGGAGTTATGGACGCCGCCGCGCCTCCTCCCGGCTCGCCTCTCCGGAGTTGTGCCCGCACGCCGCTCGACATGAGGGCCGCCTCCTGCTCGTGGAGACGCCATAGGCTCGAGGGGATGAGCCAGACACCGACCTCTCTCGACGCGCGCGCGGAGCTGCTCTCCGCCACGCGCGGCGAGGGCTGGGCTCGGCCGTTCCCCCGGATCCCCGAGGGCATCCAGGCGCAGGAGGCCGCGGTGCTGATCCTGTTCGGCGTGCTCGACCAGCTGCCGGCGACGAGCGAGCACGCCCCCGTGGCCCGCGACCTCGACGTGCTGCTGCAGCGGCGCGCCTCGACGCTGTCGTCGCACGCGGGGCAGATCTCCTTTCCCGGTGGACGACGCGACCCGGAGGACTCCGACATCGTCGCCACGGCGCTGCGCGAGGCTCAGGAGGAGACCGGGCTCGATCCCGCGGGCGTGGAGGTGCTGGCGACGATCCCCGAGCTGCCGCTGATGGTGACGAACTACCGAGTGACGCCCGTGGTCGGCTGGTGGCGCGCCCCCACGGAGGTCGCCGCCGTCGACCACGCGGAGACGGTCGAGGTGTTCCGGGTCCCGGTGGCGCATCTGCTGGATCCGGCGAACCGGTTCACGACGGTCCTGCGCCGCGCGGGTCATGTCTTCCGGGGCCCCGGCTTCGACGTCGACGGGCGCACCGTCTGGGGCTTCACCGCCATGATCCTCGACACGCTCTTCCGCTCGACGGGCTGGCACGTGCCCTGGGACGCCGACGACGAGCGACCCGTCTGAACCATCGCCGCCCCCGCTCGGGCTGTCGAGACCTGTTCGTGCGGCACGAAGCGTGCGGCACGAAGCCGCAGGGACAGCGCGAGAAGGCCACCTCAGGAGGAGCAGCGCGAGCGCCCGCGCAGGAGCGTGGGTAGGCTGAAAGCGTGAAGATCCTCGTTCTCGGTTCCGGTGCCCGCGAGCACGCCATCATCCTTGCCCTTCGCGGCGAGGGGCCGTCGCACGACATCTACGCCGCACCCGGCAATGCGGGCATCGCTCAAGACGCCCAGCTGGTCGACCTCGACCCGCAGGACGGTCTGGCGGTGGCCTCCTTCGCCAACGAGAACGGCATCGACCTGGTCGTCATCGGCCCCGAGGCTCCCCTGGTGGCAGGAGTCGCCGACGTGCTGCGCGAACGCGGCATCCCCACCTTCGGCCCCGGCAGGGCCGCCGCGCAGCTGGAGGGCTCGAAGGCCTTCGCCAAGCGGATCATGGATGCCGCGGGCGTCCCCACCGGTCGCGCCGTGCGCGCGACCACCCGCGAGGAGGTCGAGGCCGCGCTCGACGAGCTCGGCGCCCCGCACGTCGTCAAGGCCGACGGGCTCGCCGCCGGCAAGGGCGTCCTGGTCACCGAGGATCGCGGCGCCGCACTCGCCCACGCCGAGCAGTACCTGCCCTCCAGCCCCGTGCTTGTCGAGGAGTTCCTCACCGGCCCCGAGGTCTCCCTCTTCTTCCTCAGCGACGGCGATACCGTGCGCGCCCTCAGTCCCGCGCAGGACTTCAAGCGCGCCTTCGACGGCGACGCCGGCCCCAACACCGGCGGCATGGGCGCCTACTCGCCCCTCCCCTGGCTCGCCGAGCGCGCCGGCGGCGAGCAGGCCTTCGTCGAGGAGGTCACCGAGACGGTCGCCCTCCCGGTGATCCGCCGGCTCGACGCCGAGGGCACCCCCTTCATCGGCCTGCTCTACGCGGGCCTCATCCTCACCGACGCCGGCGTGCGGGTGATCGAGTTCAATGCCCGCTTCGGCGACCCGGAGACGCAGGTCGTGCTGCCCCGGCTGCGCACGCCTCTGTCCGAGCTGCTGCTGGCCACCGCCTCCGGCCACCTCGAGGACCATGGCGCCCTCGAGTTCACGGACCAGGCGGCGATCACCGTCGTGCTCGCCAGCGAGGGCTACCCCGAGGCGCCGCAGACCGGCCGCCTCATCCGCGGGCTCGCCGAGGCGGCCTCCGTGGAGGGCGTCACCCTCGTCCACGCCGCCACCGGCGCTCCGGACGCCCCCGGCGGCGACCTCACGGCGACCGGCGGGCGCGTGCTGAACGTGGTGGCGACGGCATCCGACTTCCCGACCGCGCGCGAGCGCGCCTACGAGGCGATGGGGAAGATCCACCTCGAGGGCGCGCACTTCCGCAGCGACATCGCGGCGGCCGTCGCCGGCGAGTAGCTACGGCGCCGGCTGCGCCGTGCGGCGGACGAAGAACGCCGCCGTGAAGGTGACGAGGATCACCGCCGCCGACAGCAGCATGGCCTGGGCCATGCTCGCCGAGAACAGCGGGGCGATCGCAGGCGGCAGCACGTCGCCGCCGATGCCGCCGGAGGCTTCCGCGAGCCCGGGGATGTTCTCTTCGAGGCGGAACTGCATGAATGCGGCGATGGCCGCCGAGCCGAGCACCGATCCGACCGTGCGCGTGGTGTTGTAGATCCCCGATCCCGCACCCGCCTGATGGCGGGGCAGCCCGCGCGTGGCGACCGTCGCGAGCGGACCCCACATGGCGGCACTGCCGAGTCCGAGGAGCGCCGAGGGCAGCAGGAACATCCAGGTGGGAGTGTCCATGTTCATCAGCAGCGCATACCAGCCGAGGGAGAGCGCCACCATCCCGATGCCGGGGATCATGACCACCCGCGGATCCACCCGGTCGAACAGGGCGCCGGCGAAGGGGGCGAGCACGCCCGAGATGACCGCCGAGGGCACCAGCAGCACGGCAGCCTCGGTCGGACTGTAGCCCCGGGCGAGCTGGAAGAAGAACATCAGCGGCAGCGACATGCTCGTGACCGAGAAGCCGACCGCGGCGATCCCGACGTTGGACCAGGCGAAGTTGCGCTCGCGGAACAGCGCCAACGGCACGAGCGCCTCGCTGCGGGTGCGCGACTGCTGCACGAGGAAGAGGAGCAGCACGACCAGGCCCGTGATGATGAGGCCCCACACCGAGATCGGCCCCCAGATGACGCCCCACCGGAAGGTCTGCCCCTCCTGGAGCCCGAAGACGATGAGGAAGAGCGCAATGGCGCTGAGCACGACGCCGAGGACGTCGAAGCGGTGCGGATGCGTCTCCAGCTTCGGTACGAAGATCACCGCGAGGACGAAGGCGACGATGCCCACGGGCAGGTTCACGAAGAAGATCCACTCCCACCCGAGCGAGTCCACGAGGATGCCGCCGAGGAGGGGCCCCGCCAGCGAGGCGACGCCGGCGACCGCACCCCAGAGGCCCATCGCCGCGCCGCGCCGGTGCGCCGGGAAGGTGCGGGTGATGATCGCCATGGTCTGCGGCGACATGGCCGCCGCACCCAGGCCCTGCGCGGCGCGGGCGGCGATGAGCTCCTCCAGCGACGTGGACAGGCCGCACCACAGGGAGGCCAGCGTGAAGATCGCCAGGCCGATCAGATAGATGTTCTTCGGACCGAAGCGATCGCCGAGACGCCCGGTCACCAGCAGCGGCACCGCGTAGGCGAGCAGATAGGCGCTGGTGACCCAGACGACGCTGTCGAGATTCGCGCTCGCCGGGTCGAGTGCGGCCTTGATCGCCGGATTGGCGACGGACACGATCGTGACGTCGACCAGCAGCATGAAGAACCCGATGACGAGGGCCCACAGACCCGGCCACGGGCTGCGGGTCTTCTCAGGTGTCACTCGGGCAACGCTACACCCGTCTTCGGACGCCGGGACCGCACGGGATAATGGGCGGGTGAGCACCGCACAAGAGATTCCCGGCTGGCGACACGTCTACTCCGGCAAGGTCCGCGACCTCTACGCCTCGGAAGAACCGGGCGACGACCGGATGCTGGTGGTCGCCAGCGACCGCGTCAGCGCCTTCGACTTCGTGCTGAATCCCGGGATCCCCGACAAGGGCGCCCTGCTCACGAGGCTCAGCCGATGGTGGTTCGCTCAGCTGAGCGCATTTCCGAATCACCTCGTCGAGGGCGAGATCCCGGATGCCGTCGCAGAGCGCGCGATGCTCGTGCAGTCTCTGGACATGCTGCCGGTCGAGTGCGTCGTGCGCGGGTACTTGGCCGGCTCCGGATGGGCGGAGTACCGCGTCGAGGGCACCGTGTGCGGCATCCCGCTGCCTCCGGGCCTGGGCGACGGCGATCGTCTGCCCGAGCCGATCTTCACCCCCGCCTACAAGGCGCCGATGGGCGAGCACGACGAGAACATCACCTTCGCGCAGACCGAGGAGCTCGTGGGCGCCGAGCGCGCGGCCGAGCTGCGCGACGCATCGCTGGAGATCTACCACCGTGCCGCGGCGATCGCCCAGGAGCGCGGGCTCATCCTCGCCGACACGAAGTTCGAGTTCGGCCTCGACGGAGAGGGCGTCCTGCGCCTCGCCGACGAGGTGCTCACGAGCGACTCCTCCCGCTACTGGGACGCCGAGGCCTGGCGCACGGGCGCGACCCCCGCCGAGCGCATGGCCAGCTTCGACAAGCAGATCGTGCGCGATTGGCTGGCCGCGAACTGGGACAGGCAGGGCGAGCCGCCCGCGCTCCCCGGGGAGATCGTGGAGCGCACCGCATCCCGCTACCGCGAGCTCATCGACCGCCTCGCGGGCTGATCGGGGCCGCACTCCCGCGCGGCGACTCTCAGGAGACATCCAGGAATCGGTAGGGTGGGCGCAGCACTCCACACCCCGATCCCGAGGAGACCCCATGCCGCTGTGGAAGATCCACGGCAACGGCCGCACTGTCGAGCCCGGAGCCGTCGTCCGTCCCGAAGAACGCCTGAACTGGCCCGCCACGATCGCGATCGGCGCGCAGCACGTCGTCGCCATGTTCGGCGCGACGTTCCTCGTGCCGCTGCTGACCGGGTTCCCGGTCTCGACGACTCTGCTGTTCTCGGGCTTCGGGACGCTGCTGTTCCTGCTCATCACCCGCAACCGCCTCCCCAGCTACCTGGGATCGTCCTTCGCCTTCATCGCACCGATCGTCGCCATCAACGGCGGCAACCCCCTGGAGGGCCCGGCCCAGATCGGCCAGGCGCTCGTCGGCATCTTCGTGGCCGGCGTGCTGCTGGCCGTGGTCGGCTTCGCGGTGCAGGCCCTGGGCCTGGGCTGGATCAACAAGCTCATGCCGCCGGTGGTGGCCGGCGCCATCGTGGCACTGATCGGCTTCAACCTGGCCCCGGTGGCCTGGGTGAACTACGCGCAGCAGCCGGGCGTCGCCACCGTGACCCTCGTCGCAGTCATCCTGTTCGCGGTGCTCTTCCGCGGCTTCCTCGGGCGCATCTCGGTCTTCCTCGGCGTGATCGTCGGCTACGTGTACGCCGTCATCACCGGTGTGGTCTCGTTCCAGGCGGTGTCGGACGCCGGATGGTTCGGCCTCCCGACCTTCCACCTGCCGAGCTTCTCCTCGCCCGCGGCCTGGGCGATCGTGCCGATGTTCCTCCCGGTCGTGCTCGTGCTCATCGCCGAGAACGTCGGACACGTGCGCGGCGTGGCCACCATGGCCGAGGACCCCTCGATCAACAAGCACACCGGTCGCGCCCTCATCGCCGACGGCGTCGCCACGACCTTCGCCGGCGGCTTCGGCGGTTCGGGAACGACGACCTACGGCGAGAACATCGGCGTCATGGCGGCCACCCGCGTCTATTCGACCGCCGCCTACTGGGTCGCAGGTCTCATCGCCATCCTGCTGGCGTTCTCGCCCAAGTTCGGCGCGCTCATCAACACCATCCCGCTCGGCGTGCTGGGCGGCGTGACCACGGCGCTGTACGGGCTCATCGGCATCATCGGCATCAAGATCTGGGTCGACAACCAGGTGGACTTCTCGCGCCCGGTCAACC
>CAYOTY010000017.1:0-35533 GCA_964406995.1 uncultured Microbacterium sp. | reverse complement strand
ATGGTGAGCCCGAAGAAACCCGAGCCTACGACGAGGAGATCCACTACTCGGCCTTTCCGACGACGATGCGCGGGGTGCCCGCCCACAGAGCGGGGTCGGTGGTCGCCCGGCCGTCGACGATCAGCTTGATGCCAGGGATGTCCGTGGGCGTCAGGTTCTTGTAGTCGGCGTGGTCGGTCTGGACGATCGCGAGCTCGGCCTCGCCACCGATCGCATAGGGCTTGAATCCGAGACGCTGAAGCTCCTCGTCGGTGTACAGCGGGTCGTGCACGACCACGTCGGCACCGCGATCCTTCAGCGCCTTCACGGTCGGGAACACGCCGGAGAAGGCGGTCTCCTTGACCCCGCCGCGGTACGCGGCGCCCAGCACCACAGCCCGGCGCCCGGTGAGGTCGCCGAGGATCTCCTCTGCGCGGGCGACGAGGCGCTCGGGCATCGAGGCGTTCAGCTGGCGCGCGACCCGTACGATGTCCGCATCCGGGTCCGTCGACAGGTAGAGCCGCGGATACACCGGGATGCAGTGGCCGCCGACCGCGATGCCCGGTCGGTGGATGTGGCTGTAGGGCTGCGAGTTGCACGCCTCGATCACCTTGTAGACGTCGATGCCGTTGGCCGCAGCGAACAGGCCGAACTGATTGGCCAGGCCGATGTTGACGTCACGGTAGGTGGTCTCGGCGAGCTTGGCCATCTCGGATGCCTCGGTCGTGCCGAGGTCCCACACGCCGTTCGGCCGGGGAAGATCGGGGCGCTCGTCGAACTGGAGGACGGCCTCGTAGAACTCCCGCGCGCGCCTGTTGCCCTCGTCCGAGAGGGCGCCGATCAGCTTCGGGTACTTGCGGAGGTCTTCGAACACGCGGCCCGTCAGCACGCGCTCGGGCGAGTAGGCGAGGAAGAAGTCCTTCCCCTCGACGAGCCCGGAACCGGACTCCAGCATCGGCTTCCATCGGTTCCGGGTGGTCCCCACGGGGAGAGTGGTCTCGTAGGAGACGAGTGTGCCGGGGGCGAGGTGCTCGGCGAGCGAGCGGGTCGCGGCATCCATGTACTGGAAGTCCGGCTCCCAGGTCTCGTCGTCGACGAACACCGGTGCGACAAGCACTACGGCGTCGGCGCCGGGAATCGCCTCGGCATAGTCGGTCGTCGCGCGCAGGCGCCCCGCGGGGACGAGCTCGGCGAGCTTCTCCTGCAGGTGCGCCTCACCAGGGAACGGCTCCACGGCCGCGTTGATCGAGTCGACGGCCTTCTGGTTGACGTCGACGCCGATAACGTCGTGCCCCGAGGAGGCGAATTGGACGGCGAGAGGGAGCCCGATCTTTCCCAGGGCGACGACGGCAACACGCATGGGATTCAGTCTACGCAGGGATGCTGGGTGTTCTGTGCGGGGCGAGAAGCGGTCACCTCGCCAGGAGCCCGGACATGACATCGATCAGTTCGGGCGCCAGGTATCTGACGAAGGTTCCGGTCAGGTGGTTCACGTCCCGATAGACGAAGTGATTCGCGATCACGACCGGGCAGTCGGTGTCCGTGCAGATGTAATCCGTCAGATCCGCATACGTTCCCCCGGCCCGCACCACCGCCGCCGCTTCCGCCGCGGTCAGCTCGCCGTCCAGCACCGCTGCGCGGTCCCCCGCGCAGACCAGGACATCCAGGGGATTCGCCGCGGCGCATGCTGCCGGAGCCGAATCGAAGCGCGGCGTGTCGGCGATCACGAGCACCTCGACGCCGGCGGCGCGGAGGCGCTCGACAGTCACCTCGATGCCGTCCGCCCACACAGCATGCCGGCTCTCCTCGTCAGCGCCCTTCACGAGCGGGTAGTGAGCGTAGCTCGAGATGATCACCAGTTGCGGCGGGTTCTGTTCGAGATGGCGCAGGACCGCCTCACGCCACCGGTCGCATGAGTCGTAGGGGGCGCTGCTGACGACGACGGTGGCCGACACTGCGGGGCACGAGGACTTCGTGAAGGCACGTATCTCGACACCGCCCGTCTCTTCCGCGAACGCCTCCGCGGCAGGGAACCATTGCGCGGAGTGCGAGTCACCGAACACCGCGACCTGCACCTCGCCTCCGATCTCGCCGTAGGCGCAATCCTGAACGGATTCCGCGAACACGTCGTGATGACATCCGTCGTCGTACATGGGCGCGACATCGTCGGAGACATCGGCGAGGGCGGGCGTCATGTCCTCCGACACGAAGCCGTTCGCCTCCGGCGGCGTCTCCGGGAACGTCGTGACGGTTCCTATGGGCGGCCCCACCGGCACCTCCCGCTGCGCCGCCCACTGCGTGGCGGCGAGCAGTCCGCAGGCGAGCGCAGCCGTGAGGACGAGAGTGGAGACGATCGTGACCGCCGGCCGTCGCGAGGTCAGCGCCTTGGGAGCCCGCAAGGGCGTCTCGACCAGGCGGAACAGCAGCCATGCGAGCGGCACCGCGACGACGATTCCGAGCACGATCTTCCACATCAGTGAGAGCGGCCGGTGCTCCCCCACGGCTACCTGACCGAGCACCAGCAACGGCCAGTGGACGAGGTAGAGGGAGTAGGAGATCAGCCCGATGAACTGCATCGGCCTCCGATCCAGCAGCAGCGATGGCCCTCCTCGCACATCCGAGGCGCCGAAGTAGATCACGAGAGCCGTGCCGACGGTGGGCAGGGCTGCCGCCACTCCGGGGAAAGGAGTGCTCGCGTCGAAGAGGACGGCGCTCGCGACGATCATCCCCACGCCCAGCCAGCCTGCCCCGGCCCGGGCCCAGAGCGGGCCACGCGACCGGCCGCCGAGCAGGAGCAGGCCGATCAGCGCGCCGAGCAGAAGCTCCCAGGCACGAGTGGGAAGGAGGAAGAAGGCACTGGGCTGATGGACGGCGGTCAGCACGACCGCCGCGACGAAACTGGCGGAGAGCAGAGCCGTGACCACCAGCGTCAGCCCCGCTCGGCTCCGACGCACGAGCAGGAACCCGAGAAGGAGCAGGACGGGCCACAGGAGGTAGAACTGCTCTTCGACGCCGAGCGACCAGTAGTGCTGGTAGGGCGACGGGGAGTGATCGGCGAGGTAGTCCGTCTCCTGGATGGCGAACCAGATGTTCGGCACGTACAGGATCGTCGCAATCGCATCCCGCAGCACTCGCTCCAAGCCGACGACCGGGTAGATGATGATCGCGGCGAGCACGGTGAGCGTCGCGACCACGAGCGACGCCGGCAGGATGCGGCGGATCCGGCGGGCGTAGAACTCGCCGAAGTCGATCCGGCCGTCGCGTTCGAGAGCCTCCAGCAGGTGACTGGAGATGAGGAAGCCGGAGATGACGAAGAAGACGTCGACGCCGACATACCCGCCTCCGAAGAACGGCACTCCCGCGTGGAACAGGAGCACCAGTCCTACGGCGATCGCCCGCAGCCCTTGGACGTCGGCGCGGAAGCCCCGACGTGCCTGGAGCATCGGGGCGTGCCGAGTCACGCCGGGGCGTTCGCTTCTGCGGCGCGGATGAGCTCGGCGACGACGCGCTCCGCGGCGCATCCGTCTCCGTACGGCGCCGCATGCGTGTCCGCAGGCCGAGGTCGCACGACACCTGCGGCGATCTCCTCAGCGGTGTCGGCGAGCACATTCCACCCGAGCGCGATGGTCTCCACCCACTCCGTCTCCGTTCGCACGGTCGTGCACGGAACGCGAAGCAGGAAGGCCTCCTTCTGCAGGCCGCCGGAGTCGGTGACGATCCCGGCGCTGGAGAGCGCCGCAGCGATGAGATCCGGATAGGCCAGCGGTGCGTGCGCGATGAGCGAGCCCTGCGTGAGCTCCACCCCGTGCGCCGCGGCTCTGGCGACCACGCGCGGGTGCGCCAGCAGGACGACGGGCTTGTCGAGCCCGGCGAGCCCGGCGGCCACCTCGGCGAGCCGGGCCGGGTCGTCGGTGTTCTCCGCGCGATGGATCGTCGCGATGTAGTAGCCGCCGGGCTCCAGCCCGAGCTCCTCCAGAAGTCCCGACGGCCGGTCGGCGAGGCCGTCGCGCACGTCGAACAGGACATCCGTCATCACGTCGCCCACGAGCACGGTGCGCGATGCCAGGCCCTCGGCGGCGAGGTGGTCGACGGCGACCTGCGTCGGAGCGAGGAGCAGATCGGCGGCGTGATCGGTCATCACACGATTGTGCTCCTCCGGCATCCGCCGGTTGAAGCTGCGCAGCCCCGCCTCCAGGTGCGCCACGGGGATGTGCATCTTCACCGCGCTCAACGCCGCGGCCACCGTCGAGTTGGTATCCCCGTAGACGAGCACCCAATCCGGCGCATGCTCGTCGAACACGCCGTCGAGGGCCGACAGCATCGCACCCGTCTGAACGCCGTGCGAGCCGCTCCCGACCCCGAGGTGGACGTCGGGAGCGCCGATCCCCAAGTCTTCGAAGAAGACATCGGACAGGAGCGGATCGTAATGCTGCCCGGTGTGCACGATGACGTGCTCGACACCCGCAGCCCTCGCCGCCTTGTGTATGGGAGCGAGCTTGACGAACTGCGGGCGCGCACCCACGACGCTGACGATCTTCACGGAAGACAAGTCTAAGCGGCATTCACCGATCGCCGATTGATACCTTAGGCTCGTGCGCATCCTCTTCATCACGCCGTGGTACCCCACGGCATCCCAGCCCGTCGCGGGCATCTTCGTTCAGCGCGATGCACAGCTGGTCACACGACGACACGATGTCGAGGTGCTGCATCTGGTCGATCCGTCGCTTCTGGGCCCAGAGGACGACACCATCGACGCGGACGCGCCTGTTCGCGTCCATCGGGTGCCGATGTCACGGCGCTCCCCCCTGTCCCCCGCTCTGGTGTGGAACAGGATCCGCACGGCGATCAACGGCGCCGACATCGTTCACACTCATGCGTTCCAGGCTCTGCTCCCCTTCGCGGGGCGTCGTGTCGGACGCCCGTGGGTGCACTCCGAGCACTGGTCCGGCGTGGCGAACCCGGCGTCGTTCAACCTCCAGGGGCGGATGCTCTTCCGTGCGACATCGAGGCTTCTGCGCCGCCCCGACGTCGTCACGGCCGTCAGCAGCTTCCTCCTGGACCGCGTTCGCGACCATCGCTCCGGAACCACCATGATCGTGCCGTCCGTGGTCGCAGAGAGCGACATCACTCCCGTGACGCATGCACCCGGCTCGCTGCGGCTGGTCACCGTGGCCAATCTCGTCGAGGGCAAGGATCCGATGCTCGCCGTGGACACGGTCGATCTGCTGCGACGACGTGGCATCGATGTCTCCCTGCGCTGGGCGGGAGACGGCCCTCTTCGGACTGCTCTCGAATCGCGCGTCGCTGATGATCCGGCGGTGATTTTTCTCGGTGCGCTGGATCGCAGCGGAGTCTCGGATGAGCTCGCACGCGCAGAGATCTTCTTCCTCCCGACACGCGGCGAGACGCTGTGCCTGAGCGCACTCGAGGCGATCTCGCACGGACGCCCTGTCGTGATGGGGGCGCACGGGGGTCAACGCGACTACGTGACAGGGGAGAACGGGATCCTCGTCTCCGAACGCAGTCCTCAGGCGTACGCGGACGCGATTCTGAAGGTCTCGGAGTCCTTCGACCGCTTCGACCCGCAGCACGTCGCCGATACGATCCAAGGCCGGTTCACCCCGCAGGCCGTGCTCGAGGGATACGAATCCGCGTACGCAGCAGCGTTCGACGCCTCCGCAAAGGGAAGTCCCCGATGAGCGCGGCTTCGAATCGGGAGTCGGAGGAGGGGCGCAGGAAGATCCTGATCCTGTCGTTCTCACCGCTGGCACGCGATGCGCGCGTGCTGCGGCAGATCCAGCTGTTCTCAGAGCAGTACGACGTGACGACGGTCGGGTTCGGCCCGTCTGCGCCGAACGTCTCGGAACACTATGAGATCCGGCCCTCGCAGGGACGCTCTCGGCGGCTGCGCGGATACGTCGAATCGGCGCTTCTCCGCCTCCGCCTGTACCGGCTGATGTATTGGAGCGACCCACTGGTGCGACAGACTCGTCGCGCGCTCAGGAGTGTGCCGCCCAGCCGAGTCATCGCGAACGACATCTATCCGGTTCCCCTCGCGATCCGGCACTCGGGCAGTGCCCGTGTGCACGCCGACCTGCACGAGTACTACCCCGGACTGCACGACGACAACGCGCAGTGGCGCCGCCTCCGGCAGCCATATCTCACCTGGCTGATCGAGACGTACGGCACCCGGGCGGCATCGACGACTACCGTCGGCGACGAGATCGCGGAGATCTATCGGCGTCACGGCATCGACGCGCAAGTGGTGCTGAACGCGCCGGAGCGGCAGCCCTATGCCCCGGGAAGGGTCGCGACCCCCATCCGCCTCGTCCACGCGGGTGCGGCGCTTCCGACACGACGCATCGAGAACATGATGCAGGCGGCCGCGGACTGCTCCGCAGACATCGAGCTGACACTGCTGCTCACACCGAACACGCCCTCCTATGTCGCACGCCTCAACGAGCTCGCTGCACGACTCGGACCCCGGATCCGCATGCTGCCGCCGGTTCCGCACGAGGACCTCCTCGAAACGCTCAACACGTTCGACGTCGGGATCCACGTCCTCCCGGCCACCGTCACCAATCAGGCTCTGGCCCTCCCGAACAAGTTCTTCGACTTCGTCCAGGCACGCCTGGGCGTCATCGTCGGCCCGACCCCCGGAATGGCGCGCCTCATCGAACGCCATCAGATCGGTGCCGTGACCGAGAGCTTCGAGGTGGACGGCATCCGTCGCGCTCTCGATGCGCTGACTCCGGAAGCGGTCGACGGCTGGAAGAACGCCTCAGACCGGGCCTCGACCGCGCTGTCCTCTGCCTCGCAGCTGCCCGTGTGGTCCGCCGCGGTGCAGGCCCTCAACGAGGGGCCGCGTTGATCGCCTTCGCCACTCGACGGGCCGCGATGAGCGATCGCAGCGGTGCGTGGCGGTGGAGGATCCGCAACGGGTTCGTGGTCATCACGACATCGAAGGCGAGGTATCGACTGCGGTCGCCGAGCGCGCGCAGCAAGCGCTGCCGAGTCGTTCCTGGCCGCACCGCCGCGCGGAGTGCGCGCGTGTCGCGGATGGCGAGGATCCCGTTCACGCCCGGCGCCCAGCCGCCCAGCCGCTCCCACACCTCCGCGAAGGTCCGCCGGTCGGCCTCGTCGAGTCCCTGAGCGCCGATGCGAGTCGAGATCGACCCGATGACGTGCACCCGGAGTATCTTCGCCGCGACCGCCCTCTTCGCGGCGCGTGACATCGACGAGAACACCGGATCCGCCTCGATCGCCCCCAGATACGACAGGTCATCGATCGCCGGTCCGCCGCCCTTGGTCACCCTGTCGCGCTGATCGTCGTGCTCGCGGTAGGGCGGGGATGTCGGGTCGAAGAGCACGGTAGCGCCGCTGAACCAGAGGTGCAGCCCGAACACCTGATCGACGCCGCGCGGAAGCCCTTCCGTGAATCGGAGATCCGTGAAGCGCCCGCGTCGCCACAGGCCCAGCGGCGCCGTTCGCTCGAAGAGCCGGTCACGATCCCCGTCGAGCCCCGAGATGCGGTGAGGCCGCACGCGCGGCGCGGGGACCGCCCCCGACTCCACGCGCCGGATCGGGGCGATCACCACATCCGCGCCGTGATCCTCCGCCAGACCGAGCCAGGAGTCCACGGCTCCGGGCGCGAGCTCGTCGTCGGAGCCCAGGAGTCCGACGAACTCGCCAACAGCGTTGTCCAGCCCGAAGTTGAAGGCGTTCGCCGGAGAGCGGACGCCGTCTGCGAGCTCCAGGACCCGAACCCGTCGATCGGATGCGAGCGGGCCTAGCCGCTCTGTCACGACGCCGGTATCGAGATTGTGCGCGATCACGGTCACGAGAACGTCACGCTGATTCTCCAGAAGCGAGGAGACCGCCCTCTCCACGGGACGAGACGGACTGTGCACTCCGATGATGATCTCGGCGTCAGTCACGCGACTCGCCTCCGTCGACTTCGTCATCCCGCCGCGCCTCGTCTGGTCGCAGGATGGAGTCGGAGCTGACCAGCCCGGCCAGTGCCGCCTGAATCGCGAACTCCGATTCGGAGGCGACGACCTCATCGAAGGTACCGGCTGCCGCCACCTCGCCATCGCGCATGAAGAACACTCGATCCGCGTGACGGATCGTGGATAGGCGGTGTGCCACGGTGATCGTCGTGACACGACCGCGAAGCTGCTCGATCGCCTTGGTGACCGCCGCCTCCGTCGCGGTGTCCAAGGCGCTGGTCGCCTCGTCCATGACCAGGACCTGCGGATCGGTGTAGAGTGCCCGTGCGATGCCCATCCTTTGCCGCTGCCCGCCCGAGAGCGCAAGTCCGCGCTCGCCGATCCGGCTGTCGATGCCTCCGTCACGGGTCTCGATGAGCGGGAGCAGCTGTGCCTGGCCGAGCGCGGAGCGCACCCTCTCCCGGTCGAAGTCGGCCCGCCAACTCAGTGCGACGTTCTGTGCGACCGTCGAATCGAACAGGGAGACCTCCTGCGGAACGTAGGAGATCTGCGCACGCCAGGCGTTGAGGATCTGCTTGAGCGGCACGCCGTCCACGGAGATCGTCCCTCGCGTCGGCTCGATCAGTCCGAGGAGCAGATCCACCATCGTGGACTTCCCGGCCCCCGAGGCGCCGACGAAGGCGACCTGAGAGCCGAACGGGATCTCCAACGTCACCCCGCGAACGGCGTCTGCCGCATCGGCGTGATATCGAAAGCTCACATCATCGAAGCGCAGGACGCTCGGCAGCGCCGGCATCGCAGCCGAGTCGCCGGCGCGCGCCGCCTCGACGTAGCGGTCGGAGTTGTGCACCTCGTTCAGCACGACTCGCGCATGCGGCCCCGATACGTGGAGCTGCTGCAGGACGGCCTGGAAGCGGACGAGCGCGGGAGCGAGGCGGAAGCCGGCGAGTCCGAAGAGCGCGATAGATCCCATAGCGCCCTGCACATTGCCGGCGCTGAGGAAGCCGGCTCCGCCGACGATCACGATGCCGCCGATGAGCGCCACGTCGAGCACGTGTCGAGGGACCTGCGCCAAGAACTGCGAGTTGGCCCGCGCCTGGGTCGCCCGGGCACGATTCTCGCGCACGATGTCGGCCAGCTCGTGCGCGCTCCCCCGCAGCGTCACCTCTTTGAGGGCACCGATCATCTCGGTGATGAGCCGCGAAGAGCGCAGCGAATACGTCAATGCCACCCGGCCCGCTTGCTTGGCACGGCGTGAGATCTGGAACTGAAGCACCAGGGCGATGAGACCGAGGTACACGAAGGTGACGAGACCGACGAAGGGCTGAGCGATCGCGAGGACGGCGATGAGCGACACGAAGCTCATGAGGTCGCCGATCAGCGAGGCCCCGGGCAGCAGGAATCCGGAGATCGTCGTGCTGACGCTCCCATCGCTGATGCGCACAAGGTCGGAAGAGTTGCGGCGGAGCCTTTCGACCCAGGGTGCGCGGATGTAGCCGTCGAAGACCCGCGCTCCCAGCTCCAGCTCGTACCTCGCGAATCGCCTGGTCGCGAACCATTGCAGGGTCAGTGCGAAAGCACCCTTGAGGAGGATGAGCACGCACACCAGGGCGAGCGGCAGCAGAACCTGCGCGCCTTCCAGCGTCCCCACGAAGGGCAGCACGACGGGACTGTTGCTGACCAGCGGCGCGATGACTACGGCGAGCATACCCAGGGCAAGTCCGTCCATGAGTGCCAACGCACCCATGATCGCCGCGTAGACGGCCAGAAACCGCCCCGCGCTGCGCGGCAGCACTCCCAAGACCTTGCGATAAAGCGCCCAGTTCTCCTTCATCGCGCTCCTCCGTGGGATGTCGACTGCGTGATGGAGTCCCGAAACGCCTGACCCTCGGTGTCAGAGTTGATCCGTGCGGCGACGATGGCCGAGTTCTCCTTCATCGCCGCCACCGCACCGGCATCCAGCTGTTCCAGCGTGTCACGCAGCGACTCCCAAGTGAACTCCGGGACAACGACGCCGTGACCGTGCTCACGGACGACCGGCGCCATCGTCTCCGTCTCTCCGACCACGAGCGCGAGCCGTCCTTGGGCAGCCTCGAAGAACTTGTTCGGCATCGCGAATCGGAGGTTGGTGCTGGTGGGCTTGTAGAAGACGATCTCGACATCGTACTCGTTGATGTGCTGGGCGATCTCTCGCATCGGCGCCGGCGGCACGATGCGGATACGGTCCCGCGCCGGATGCGTGCTCAGCTCCTCCCGCAGCATCGCGTGCACCGCGGGGTTGTCCGTCAGCATGAAGGTCATGGAGAAGCGCGGGGGCAGATCGCGCATCGCCGCGAGGATCTCCTGAAAGCCGCGTGCCCAGCTCGGCAGTCCGTGAAACAGGAGCCGGATGTCGTCCGGGTCGACCGCCGTAGGCGCGAGATCCGGCACGTACGGCGGGGCGTTGCGCACCTGGGCGAGCTCGGGGACTTCGAATTCCTCGGCGTACAACCGGCCGATCGGCGTGTTCACCACTGACCTGCTCGTGAATCCAGACGACCCGATGTGCCGCCGCACCCATCGATAGTGCGGGCCCATGATCCGTCCTCCGAGAGTCCGCCGGCGCACATCCGGCTGATGGTACTCGTGCAGGTCCAGATGCAGCAGTCCCCTCCGCGCGGACGGCGTGAAGTCCCGGGTGTCCTCGACCCAGGGCGCGAACTCGAGTTCGTTGAACACGATGAGGTCGTAGTGACCGGATCGGATGCGCACGCGCACCTCAGACGGAACCCGTGCCGTCATCAGCGCCCGAAACCGCTGCCTCGCGGGCAGCAGCGTGTGCGTGAGCAGCGCGCCCATGCGCCCGCGGGTCCACCACAGCGGCGCACCGATCACGAAGTGCTCGTGCACTGCGTCGGAGGGATGCGCACCGAGTCCGAGGGAGTCAACCGCCCACCCGTCCTGTGCAAGCCAGTCGATCTGGCGGCGCACCCGGGGGTCCGACTCGACGTCGGAGTACGAGATGACGAGAGCGCGCGATGTCGTCGACGCGTCATTCATGAGAGCGATCACCTCCGGGCGGACCGATGATATCCCGCGCCGGTGTCATAGCGTGATCGACTGGTGCGTGCGCGCCGATTCCAACGCGGCTTCGACGACCGCGAGCGTCCGCAGCCCCTGCTCCATGGTCACGACGTCCGTCCGCTCCCCGAGCACAGCATCCCGGAAGGCCTCGTGCTCGACGCGCAGCGGCTCGCGCTTCGCGAACGCGTAGCGGGTCACATCGCCCTCGGACACGCCGCGGAAGCTGGAGACGGACTCCCATTCGAGGGGGATCGTGCCGTTCGCGTAGAAGGTGAGGTCGCCGGTGGACGTGTCCGCGACGAAGGAGCCCTTCTCGCCGGTGACGACGGTCACACGCTCCTTCATGGGGCTCAGCCAGTTGACGAGGTTGTTCACGATCACCCCGGACGCCGTGCGGCCCGTGATCGCGATCATGTCCTCGTGCTCCCGACCGGACTTGAACGCCGTCTGCGCGTAGACCCGCTCATAGTCGCTCTGCACGACCCACGCAGTGAGGTCGACGTCGTGCGAGGCGAGATCCTTCGCGACGCCGACATCGGCGATCCGAGACGGGAACGGCCCCTGCCTTCGAGTGACGACCTGATACACCGCGCCGAGCTCGCCCGCGGCGACCCTTCGGCGCAGCTCCTGCAGGGCGGGATTGAACCGTTCGATATGCCCGACCGCGCCCACCAGTCCCGCAGACCGGAAGGCGTCCACCATGCGCTGGCCCGCCTCGACCGTGTGCGCGATCGGCTTCTCAACCAGGGTGTGCACACCCGCCGCAGCCAGCTTCAACGCCGCATCCTCGTGGAACCGCGTCGGCACCGCGACCACGGCGACATCGATCCCCGCACCGATCAGGGCGTCGATGTCCGGGAGGATCTCCAGGTCCCCTGCCACACCGTGCGGGTCTCCACCGGGGTCGGCGATCGCGACCAGCTCGACCTGATCGATCTCACGCAGCACCCGCGCGTGGTGACGGCCCATCATCCCCACGCCGAGCAGCCCGGCGCGCAACGTATCGGCCATCAGGCCCCTGCCTCCGCGATGGTGTTGACCGCGGTCACGATCCGATCCAGGTCAGCCTGCGACAGGGAGGGATGCACCGGCAGCGAGACGACCTCCGCGGCCGCCTTCTCCGTCTCGGGCAGATCGAGTCCCGGAGCGAAGTGCGCCAGCGACGGGAGACGGTGGTTCGGAATCGGGTAGTACACGCCCGAGCCGACGCTGTACTCCTCCTTCAGCGCCCTGACGAAGCCGTCCCGGTCCTCCGGGACCCGGATCGTGTACTGGTGGTACACGTGCACCGCGCCCTCGGCGACCGGCGGGACGATCACGCCCCGCAGGTTCTGATCCAGGAACGCGGCGTTGCGCTGACGCGTCGCCGTCCAGGCGTCGACCTTGGTCAGCTGCACGCGACCGATCGCCGCGTGGATGTCTGTCATGCGCGCGTTGAAGCCGACCACTTCGTTCTCGTACTGGCGCTCCATCCCCTGATTGCGAAGCAGACGCACTCGGCGGGCGACATCCTCGGTCGCCGCGGAGACCATGCCGCCCTCACCACTGGTCATGTTCTTCGTCGGATACAGGCTGAACATCGCGAACTCGCCGAAGGTGCCCACCGGACGCCCGTCCAGGGATGCACCGTGCGCCTGCGCCGCGTCTTCGTACAGCGCGATGCCATGGTCTGCGGCGAGCGCCTCGAGCTCCCGCATCCGGGCCGGGTGACCGTACAGGTGCACCGGCAGGATCCCCTTCGTCCGCGGCGTGATCGCTGCGGCCACTGCCGCCGGGTCGAGCGTGAACGTGTCGGGCTCGATGTCCGCGAACACG
This sequence comes from uncultured Microbacterium sp., assembly GCA_964406995.1. GTDB lineage: Bacteria > Actinomycetota > Actinomycetes > Actinomycetales > Microbacteriaceae > Microbacterium. The sequence goes on along the minus strand of CAYOTY010000017.1, from coordinate 22,727 downwards.
GGAACGGCACCGGCGAGCGCCACCGAGTTCCCCGTCGCCGCGAACGTGAACGAAGGGACGATCACCTCGTCGCCCTGTCCCACCTCGGCCGCCAGCAGACCCAGGTGCAGACCCGCCGTGCCCGAGTTCACCGCCACGACGGGCCGACCCTGCACGAAATGCGCCGAGAACTCCGCCTCGAACGCCGCCACCTCGGGACCCTGCGCAACCATGCCGGAGCGCATCACGCGATCGACGGCGGCCCGCTCCTCATCGCCGATGATCGGCTTCGCGGGGGGAATGAACTCGCTCACGCGCTCTCCTTCGTCAGATTCTCGTCTTTCTCCAGGTAGCGGTCGCCCGTCGACGGGCATACCCACACACCGGACTCCTCTTCGACAAGGGGCACCCCTGCCTCACCTACCCAGGCGATCCGCTTCGCGGGCACTCCCGCGACGAGGGCGTGCGCCGGAACGTCCTTGACCACCACCGCACCGGCGGCGACGGTGGCCCACTCCCCGATCGTCACCGGGGCGACGCAGGTCGCACGGGCACCGATCGCCGCGCCGCGCTCGATCGTCACCCCCACCGGCTCCCAGTCGTGCGCGCTCTTGATCGAGCCGTCCGCTTTGATCGCGCGCGGGTACGTGTCGTTGGTCAGCACGACCGCCGGCCCGATGAACACCCCGTCGCCGAGCCTCGCCGGCTCGTACACCAGTGCATAGTTCTGCACCTTGCAGTTGTCGCCCATGACGACGCCCGTGCCGATGTAAGCACCACGACCGACGATGCAATTCTCGCCCAGCCGAGCGCCTTCGCGCACCTGCGCGAGGTGCCAGATCGAGGAGCCATCGCCGATGGATGCCTCGGGCGAGACATCGGCGGAGTCGACGATCCGTACGCGGTTGGCGTTGATCACTGAACACTCCTCGAATCGGCAGCGCGAACGTGGACGCCCGACGTTCTCATTCTAACTCTCGCCCCCTGTGGGAACGCGGATGGTGGCGTCCGCTCCTCGCTGCGCCACAGAACTCGCGGAGACATGGCGCTGCGCCCACTCCACCAGATGCGTCACAGGCCGCCCGTCGCTCCGGTCGAGGAGTCGCCGGATCGCTGCGGCGTACTCGGCCGCGTCGAACTCCGACGACTCGCCGAGTCGGCTCTCTGCGACAAGAGCGCGCAACGGCTCAGGGCCGGCATAGGCCACCGGAGTTCCCACCGCCATCGCCGCGTACAGCTTGGTCGGGACGGCGAAGTCGTAGCCTTGCCCGGGTTTGAGCGTGGCGAGAGCGATGCGTGCCGACCTCACCCACATAGCTGCTTCGGCAGCGGGCACGGGAGGGAGGAAGAGCACCCGATCGGCGATCCCGTGCGTCTGCGCCGCAGCCTGGAGCGCGGCTTTGTCCGCGCCCTGCCCGATGAAGGCCGCCGTGAGCGACGGATCGTCGTTCATCACGCGAGCCAGCGCATCGATGGCGATGCCGGCACCGTGCCACTCGCTCATGGTTCCGACATAGACGATGTCTGCGGGCTGCGGAACGTGGGGACCGTGCGGCGTGAAGAGCCCGGTGTCCACGCCGTGCCCGACGTGCGTCATCGACGCCCCGGGGACGAGTTCGTCGATCCGCTTGACCACGCCATCCGACACGACGAGGTTGTCGGCTGCGCCGCGCAGGGCGAACGTCTCCAATCGACGCACGACGCCGATCACCCAGCTCGCCGCTCCCGTCATCTGTGCCGCATCCGACCAGATGTCGGCGGCGTAGTAGACATAGGGACGCCGACGCAGCCAGGCGGCGACGCGTGCGATCGCACCCGTGGTGGGCGGCGGCTCGACGACGTACACATCGGCTGCCGGTCCGAACAGCATGCGGAAGAACGCCGGCACGTCGAAGCTCATGTACTGCACGTATCCGCGCACGTAGCCGGCCCGATCGCGCAGGACCGGCCAGCGCAGGATCTCCTCGCCTTCGGACGGCGTGACCGGGATGCTTCGCGGAGGCTTCGTGGTAACCACGCGCACCCGGTGCCCTCGCCGGGTGAGTTCGGTCGCCAGGGCCTGCAATCGCATCGAGCCGGCTGACGGCTCCGGTGTGTAGATGCGGGAGACGAACGTGATGTTTCGCGGGCGCGGCGCCGAGTGTGGTTCGGTCACGCTGCCCCGTCGTCCGTTCCGGGAACCGGCGGTTCGTCCTCGGTCTGGGCGCCGGCGGCGCTTCCCTGCTCCAGTGCTCGCACCCGCCGCTCGGTGAAGGCCGCGTATTCGCTGAGCGCACGCAGTTTGGACTCGACCTTCGTCAGCTCCGCCCCGTACTGCAGGCTAACGAGGAAGAGGAGCCCGATGGAGACGAAGAAGACCAGATTGCTCGGAACCGCGACTCCGAGCAGCCTCGAAGCCCAGGAGAGAACCTGAGGGAACACCGCGACGACGAGGGCCAGGAGCCCACCGATGAACCACCAGACCGCATGCCTCTCGCGCAGCGTGCCCTTGCGCATGAGCTCCACGATCGCGACGAGCACGAGAAGCGCCGCAACGATGCCGAACGCATATGTGACATGACTCATCGGGCATCCTCCACTCGGGTACGCGGTTTCAGCATCGCCAGGAGGAAGGCGACGCACGCCCGGGCGAGGTACATCGTCGCCTTGAGGGCGTGCTGCGAAGGCTCTCCGCCCTGACGCGGACGCATCTCCACCGGGGTCTGGCGTATCCGCAGGCCGGCACGGGCCGCGATGACGAGGGCTTCCACCGTGTCGCCGAGGTACTCTGCCGGGAAGTTCTCGGAGAACACCCGTACCGCTCGGGGACCTGCCGCCTTGAAACCGCTGGTCACGTCGGTCAGCGGGCTGCGTGCGACGCGGGTCAGGATGCTCGCGAGCACGCGCATCGCCCATCGCCGAGGGCCTGTCACCCGATACTCGCCCACGCCGGCGAACCGTGCTCCGATGACGAGATCGGCATCGGCAAGACCTGCGGTGAGCGCGGGGATCGCCGCGGCATCATGCTGACCGTCGGCATCGACCTGGACCACGACCGCGAAGTCGTGATCACGCGCGTAGCGGAAGCCGGTCCTCATCGCGCCGCCGACACCGAGGTTGAACGGCAGGGTGAGCACGATGGCGCCGGCGTCACGCGCTCGTCGGGACGTGGCATCGGCGGAGCCGTCGTCGACCACGAGGCACGTGGCCTCAGGAACGGCGGAAGCGACCTCGCGCACGACGTCGCTGATCGAAGCCTCCTCGTTCCATGCCGGGATGACGACGAGGACACGCTGTTCTGTCGCACTCATCGGCATCGATCCTAGCCGCGAGCCGATGCCGGCTGCTGTGTGCACGCCGTGATGCGCCAGAGCGAGGCCTCGCCCGCTTCGCCGACCAGTTCGAAACCTGGCTGCCCACGGAACCCCGTCATCCCCGGCAGTTCGAATCGGCCCGGGCTGTCCTCCCCCGGCCCGAAGTCGAGGACGTACTCCGGATCCCCGTAGGCGGCCAGGGCCTCGCAGACGGCCGGCTCCTGCGCGGCATCCCGCAACTGCTCGGCGAGAACCCGCCACTGTGCCGATCGAGGCTGAGACCAGTTCCGCGGGAACACGTCGACGCCGCTGAGCATGTAGCCGAAGCCCGTTCCCGTGGACGGGTTGCCGAGGACGCGGGCGCCCGGCTCCACGATCTCCGGAAGCGATTCGAGCAGCTCCCGCTCATCGGAGCTCAGGTAGGTGTCGGCTCCCAGGTGGTAGCGCGACTCCTGTTCGTAGTCCGCTTCGAGGAACAGGGGCATCGCCACCGATCGCGCCGATACCAGGAGCACCATGAGAATCGTGATGACCGCCACCGAGATGCCCAGGACCAGCCCTTCATGCCCCCTCGCCGGGGTCCGGGTTCCGACGGCGCGGATGATCGCGTCCAGGCCGATGGCGGCCAGGGGGATCACCAGGATCGGAGCGAGCGACGCGATCCGATAGGGATCCGCATACCATGGAGCGAGCAGAAGGCCACGAACGAGCGGATGCCCTACGGCGGCGACACCGATGTAGAGCACGGAGACACCTGCCCAAGCCGCGACGATCCAGCGTTCCTCGTGCCTCCGGGCCGCGCAGACCAGGCCGACGATCATCAGCGCGCTCACCCCGAACGCGAACGGCATTCGCAACTGACCGTTGAGGAGGATGTCGAGGAAGACCTCGGCCTTGCCGCGGAAGGGGGGCCAGTGCGAGCCGCTTGTTCCCCGGGCCAGGCCGAACCACAGCGCTCCCAGTCCGATCCACGCGAGGGCGAGGAGCACGAGCACCCGGAGGAGACCGAGCTCGGTTCGACGCGCGAGCAGCCGGAAGGTCAGCCACACGATCCCGGCCGCAAGCCATGGGATCAGCGCGGAGGGCTGAGACAGCCCCAGCGCCGCGGCGGCGACCAGGACCAGGAGCGTGCTGCGGCCGATGCTCCGCCAGCGCCCCCCTCCCTCGTTCCATGCGGGCAGAGAGAGCAGGAGAGCGATCGCAGCGGGGATCAGCGCTGTCGACAGCGCATTCGGGAAGAGCACTCCCCACTGGAACATCAGCAGAGGGAAGGCCTGCAGGGCGGCCGACATGAGCGCCGCGAACGCGGCGATCGTCCGTGATCCCGTCGCTTTCCAGGTCATCCAGGCAAGGCCCAGCGGCCAGACGAGCGCACCGATCACGAGCGTGAGCATGTTCGCCGCGACCGCGATGTCGGTTCCCGTGAGCAGGACGACGAGGGAGACCAGCGCGTGCCACGCCGCCGGGTAGAACCCTCCGCCCCCGACGACGCCGCTGACGTGGAGGGAGGACGCGTTCGCCGTCTCGAGGACGAACCGGACGGCGTTCATATGGAACACCGCATCGTTCGTCTGCGAGATCGCGGAGGGCAGGGCGATGTAGGCGATGAGACGCCACGCGCCGATGAGGCCCCCGATCCCGATCGTCGTCGGCAGAAGCCACCGATGCTCGGAGGGCTGCTGCGGATCCCTGATCCCCCAGATGATCCGAGCCCCCCAGGACAGCGCGATCATGGCAGCGATCGTGGCGCTCCAGCTGAGCAGCGTCCAGGGAACGCCCGCGATGCCGAGGATCAGAGCGCCGACCGAGGTCGCCGCCACGCTGAAGAGCGGCGCGGCGGAAAGGAGCGCGAGTCCGCGCAGCCCGAAGATGTACAGCGCTGCCACGCCCGGCACGAACATGACCAGCACGGCGGCGAAGAACGCCGGCGCCTGAACGAGCCAGTCGGCGATCACGCGTCCACCAGCGAGATCGCGTCCTCGATCTCGCCGTCGTAGACCACCTCGCCCTTGTTGATCACGACGCCTCGCGTGCAGAGGCTCCGCACGAGTTCCATGTCGTGACTCACGACCACCAGGGTCTTGCCCGCGGCGATGAGCTCCTCGAACTTCAGACGACACTTCTCACGGAAGGGCACATCGCCGACTGAGAGGATCTCATCCATCAGCAGCACGTCCACCTCGACGTGGATCGCCACGGCGAAGGCCAGGCGCAGGAACATCCCCGAGGAGTAGTGCTTCACCTCCTGGTCGATGAAGTCCTCGATCTCGCTGAAAGCGACGATCTCGTCGTAGCGCGCCTCGATCTCGTGCCTCTTCATGCCGAGGATCGCCGCGTTGAGGAACACGTTCTCCCGCCCGGAGAGCTCGGGGTGGAATCCTGCACCCACCTCGATGAGGCCGGCGACCCTGCCGCGAGTGAGCACCTCGCCCTCATCCGGCTCCATCACGCCCGAGATCAGCTTGAGCAGAGTCGACTTGCCCGACCCGTTCATGCCCAGCACCGCGATCGACTCGCCCTCGCCGATGACGAGGTCGATGCCCTTGAGCGCCTCGAACTCGCTCGTGAGCTTGCGCCGCTTGATCCAGGAGACGACGGTGTCCTTGAACGAGAAGGCGTGGTTCAGAGTGAACGTCTTGCGGACGCCGTCGATGATGATGCTGGGACGCATCGTGCTCTGCGTGCTCATAGGTCCTGTGCGAACCTTCCCTCGAGCCGGCGGAAGACCAGCTGACCGACCCAGAGCGTCGCGAGCGCGATGAGGAAGCACCACAGCGTGTTCCAGCCGAGCGCCGGCGGCAGGTCCATCATGGGCTCGCCAGGGTAGCCGGGCGCCGTCACCATGGACTCGGTCGCCGGTCTCCAGAACCCGTAGTGGAAGAGCTCGACCGCCTGGGTGATGGGGTTGAGCATGTACACGTCGACGATCCACGCCGGCCAGTTCAGCCGATCGGTGATCGCCTCCTGCACCATGGTCCAGGAGTACAGGACCGGCGATGCCCACGTCGCCAGCAGGAGCAGGAGTTCGACGATGTTCTCGGCATCGCGGTAGCGGACGTTCACCGCGCCGAAGAACAGCCCCAGGCCGAGCGAGAAGATCATCACGATGATCATGGCCGCAAGGATCCCGAGCAGGCCCAGGATGCTCACGTGCGCGAACCAGCCCATGAGGAGGGCGACGACAAGCAGCAGCGCCGCCTGCGGAAGGAAGTGCACGAACGACACGAGGATCGCGGAGACCGCGAAGAGCTGTCGAGGCAGGAAGACCTTGCGCACCAGTGCCGCGTTGTTCACGATCGAGGTCGTCGCGTTCCTGAAGCCCTCGGCGAACAGGTTGATGATGACGATGCCGGAGAACAGATACACGGCGTAGTTGGGGATGCCTCGGTTCAGGTTCAAGAAGAAACCGAGGACGATCCAGAAGACCAGGAACTGCGCCGCCGGTCGCACGTATGACCAGGTCCACCCGAGCACCGAGTTGCGATAGCGCGTCGTCACGCCGGTGCGCACGAGAAGGCGCAGCAGATACCGCCAGCGCACGACATCGAGCATTCCGCGGCTCTTGCCAGGGGTGTCGAACTCGGAGCGCGGGACGGCAGCGAAGAGATCTCGGGAATCAGTCACGGGCCCACTCAATCGGTACGCGACGGAGGGAGCCGCCACGAAGATACTCCGATTCTATGACAGACCGCCTGGACGACCTGTCGCAAAGAGAACAGGGATCGACACTCGTCATGCGAAATCCCGCTCACCACGTCGAATATCGAGCCATCGTGTGAAAGCGTCCACAGAATCGGGCGCCCAGAACCGAGCATCCGGTGACATGGTGACCGACTCCTCCGAGTCGAGGAGCTCCACCCGACGCGCAGCTTGAGAGGCATCTGCGACGCGCTCACCGAAAGCGTCGCCGATGATGTCCTCCGCGAAGCCGCTGTCGCGGGCTATAACGTGGCATCCGAACGCCCGTGCCTCGAACAGCACTGTGCTGGCCACCCCTATGACGATGAGCGAGCGCGAGAGCGAGTCGTAGACGTCGGCTGCCTCGTCGAGCACGATGCCCTCCGCAGATGAGAGCCGAGGGTACCGCTGTTCCGTCTCGCCACGCTCGCCGGGATGCGGACGGAATTGGATAGACCAGTCGTCTCCCAACGCCGCACGCAGATCGACAACGAAGGCGTCCGTGAGCTCCGGCTCGGCTCGTGAGGAAACGACGAGGATCTGATTCGGTCGCCTCGCCGAGGCCGAGGCGACCCGTCGCTCCAGATGAGGTTTGCCGATAACCGTCACACGACCGGGATGGCGGATGGAGTCTGCCCAGTAGGGACCGAACGTGAGGAGCTCATGCGGAAGGCAACGCAGAAGGGCAGGCTCCTGGAAGGCACGCCCGTAGTTGTAGGCAGCGTGAGACGGCCCGATCCAGCCGTGCTGCGGCTCTGCCACGTAGATGCCGAGATCTCGCATGAGGGCGACGGTCTCGCCGTTGTACGTGTAGGACGCGGTATCCATGACGATGATCTCGGGCTGCACGCGCTCGAGCATGCCGCGCAGCTCGGCCTGCATGTGCGGTCGCAGTGTCTCTCCTCGGATGACGCGTCTGCCTATCCCGGAGAACATGGAATCAGGGACCCCGAGCCGGTCGGCGAACACTCCGAGAAGATGTTCCATCGATCGTGTGAACCCGGGCGAAGGCACACCCCCCCGCGCTCTCCAGCGTGAACGCGCCGTGGCCGCCTCCATACTCAGCGTCGGGCGGAATAGGGGAGGCCCCTGTGGCGACGGGAGCGGGCGCCGCTGCACGACGAGTGCATCATCCACGGCTTCGGCGAAGTCGTCGACGAGCCAGTTGCGCGTGCGAGGACCGGAGATCGCGAGAGTACCGCCACCGACGTAGAAGCACACAGCATGCCGTCGCGCACGCCGGCGGGCATCCCACCGGCTGGGCAGATAGCCCTTGGCGACACGCTTCGCCTCCCCCCATCTGGTCCAGTTGTCGGTCGCGACATCGACACCTCCGGAGCGCTCCGCCGACATCGCCCAGGCGATCTGCATCCGCACCTGCGCCCAGAACGGGATCGTCATCCCCGGGAGCGCCTCGAAAAGAACATCGGGAGCATCGTCCTCGAAGTCGAGGATCGCCCGCATGGTCGAAGATGTCCGAGCGTCGAGGTCGTCTCTATCCCCGGTCACGGATCGCTCCGCTGCTGCATCAGCCACTCCACGATCCGGAAGTCGAACTCGCTGTCCACATCGACAGAGCGTTCGGCAGGCATCTCATAGAGGATCGTCGTGGGGAAAAAGACCACTTGGTCCTCGAGCAGGGCTTCCCGGCGCCAAACATAGATCGACCCGTTCATGTCGAAGCAGCGCGGCGCGTCCTGTCGTCGCAACACGGCATCGCCCGGAGTTTTGCTGACCGCAACGGTGCCGTCGGGCTGCTCCTCGACGAGGTTGAAGTAAGGATTGCGCCGCGCCTCCGCCCCCGTGATCACAGACTCGACACCCGAAACCTCGAATAGCTCCACGGCGTTGCGGATGTCCGCGACCGTGCGAAGAGGGCTCGTCGCGTCCAGGTCAACGCACACGTCGTACCTCGTGCCGGTGCGCGCCTCAGTCATCCTCACTGCGTGAGCGATCGCCGGCACCTTTCCGGCTGTGTCGGTCGCCATCTCTGGCGGGCGCACGACGACACCAGTCGCGCCGAACGTGGGAGCCAGCGCCAGGATCTCGTCCGAGTCACTGGAAACGACGACCTCATCGAACAGCCCGGTGGCAACGGCCTGCGCCACCGAGTGTCCGAACAGGGGTCTGCCTGCCACGATGCGCAAGTTCTTCCCCGGCACTCCCTTCGATCCTGCTCGCACCGTTATCGTGCAGATCCTCATCGTCCGCTCCGCTCCCACGCCTGACGGGCGCGCTCGAGGTCCTCAGGGCGACCGACGTCGATCCACTCCTCGTGGATCTCGAAGGCCCCCACGGACCGGCCATCGTCCATAAGCCTGGTGAGCAGCGTCGGCATGTCGCAGTACTCGTCGGACTCGAGCATCCCCAGTACGCTCGGGTCGAGTACGTAGATTCCGGCGCTGACGAGCTCGCTGTGATAGGGCTTCTCCGCGAGAACGGTGACCCGATCGCCTTCGCGTCGGATCACCCCGAAGGGGATCTCGAAACCATACTCGCGCGCGCCGATAGTGGCCGCGCGTGTGGCTGCCGTGTGGAATGCGAGCATTCGACGAAGATCGACTTGCGTTAGCAGATCGGAGTTCATCACGATGAAGGGCTCCTCGACGGCGTTCCGAAGCTGCGCCAGGGCCCCTGCGGTCCCCAAAGGGGCGGGTTCATGCAGATACGTGATCTCGAGCCCATGCTCGGCACCGTCTCCGAGATGCTCCTCGATGAGATGACCCAGGTGATTGACTGAGACGTGCACCCGACGGAAGCCCTGATCGTGCAGCCGCCTGAGGATGATGTCGATCATCGGCACGTCGCCCAGCGGTACGAGCGGTTTGGGGATGTCCTTCGTGATCGGATAGAGCCTCTGACCCCGACCACCGGCCATCAGTACGACAGGTGTGGGCAGCGGCGTCGCGATGCGGTCGCCCTCTGCCACCACGTCGACCATTCTCCCGGCATCGTCGACGACCGCGACCACACGAATGCCGCGGCGCGACTTGAGCTCGTCCACGACTTCTTGGCTCGCGGTCGGAGCGACGGTGGCAGGAGCCCGATTCATCACGGCCGCAACCCGATCCTCCAATCCGGAGCCCGACAGCAGCCCCCGACGCACGTCGCCGTCGCTGACGGCACCGACCAGTCGGCCCTCATCGTCCTCGACGAACACGACTTGAAGGCGACTGCGGTCCAGATGCATCAGCGTCGTCCTGATCGTCGTGTCCGGCGCGACGATCAGATCCGTCCTGTCAATCATGCGTGCACTTCCTTGTTCCGGAGAGGTCGTGCGGGCACACCCACCACGGTGGTGCCCGCAGGCACGTCCGAAATCACGACCGCTCCCGCGCCGACGACGCTCCCCGACCCTACCGTGAGCCCCTGCAGCACACGGGAGCCAAGCCCGATGTGGGCTCCGTCGCCGATATGGACCTCACCGCCGAGGACAGCCCCCGGCGAGACGTGTGCGTGCGCCCCCACGATACAGTCGTGCTCGATGATCGCTCCGCTGTTGACGATGGCGTCGACGCCGATCGCCGCCCCTGCGCTCACGATGGCGCCGGCGAGCACGTGCGCCGACGGATCGATACTGGCCTCGAGATCGACGATTGCGCGCGGGTGGATCACGCCCACGACAGTGCACCCACGCGCGACGGCGTGATCGTACAGACGGCGTCGCGCTGCCGTAGAGGCGATCGAGCCGAGTCCGTTCACGACGCGGGCCTGTGCCGGATCGAGGTCGTTGAGGACCTCGTCGTCACCCAGATAGAGCAGCGACCAGTCCGGCGACGCTTCCGGCGCCAGGTAGCCGCGCACGCTCTCCCCGGCGGCGAGGAGCGCAGCGAGCACGGATCGCGCGTGTCCGCCGCCACCGAGGAGGATGAGGTCAGGCATCGATCAGGTCACCCCTGCGGTACGCCCGAGCGGCGGTATCGCCGACGACCTCCCAGAAATCGAACGACGTCCGGCCCGAGGCAGGTCGGAAGCAGGCGATGTCGTCCTCGACGATCGTCGCTCCCGCGGCGATGTCGCGCGTGGCGACGAGACTGCGGCGCACGACGGCGCGATTGCCCTCCTCCACCGGCTGACAGTGCTTCTCCCGCGAACCGAGCATCACGGGCACGCGTCGCAGGTCAGCGACGTACGCGTGCAGCCCCTCCGGGTCGAGCGATGCCGCATGGTCGGGTCCCTCTGATGTCACATCGAAGGTGAAGTGCTTCTCGACGACAGTGGCGCCGAGGCCCACCGCGATGACGGAGGCGAGCGCCCCCAGCGAATGATCCGAGTAGCCGACCCTGTGGCCGAAGGTCCCGGCGATGGTCTGCATCGCGCGCAGGTTGAGATGCTCGTCAGCGGCCGGATACTCGGTCGTGCAGTGCAGGATCGTCACGTGCTGCGAGAAGTCTACGAACTGGTCTCGTTGGGTCCAGGCACGATCGAGCTGCTCCTCGTGCAGGCGGGCACCGACCGGCATGGCCCCGTGCGCCTGCGCCACCCCGGCTGCAAGGAAGCGCAGCGCGCGCTGGATCTCGGCGATCTCGGTCATGCCTGTGGAGAGGATGATCGGGAGTCCGGTACGGCCGGCGGCGACCAGCAGTGGGGCGAAGGTCAGATCACCCGAAGCGATCTTCACGATCGGGATGCCGAGTTCACCGACGAGGAAGTCGAGCCCGGCCTCATCGAAGGCCGTCGACAGGAACTGGATGCCGCGCGAGTCGCAGTGATCCCGCAGGGAGCGGAACTCTTCGTGCGTCAGCTCGAGCTGTCGCAAAAGATCATGCTGTGTGCGCCCGTCCTCGTCGGAGAGTCGCTGGTAGTCGGCGAGCGCGGCGCTCTCCAGCGCCAATGCATCAGCCGAGAAGGTCTGGAACTTGACGGCGTCAGCGCCGGCGGAAGCAGCGAGATCCACGAGTTCCTTGGCCGTATCGAGCGAACCATTGTGATTCACTCCCGCCTCTGCGATGACGAAGACCTGGTCAGTCATGGGCGGATACTCCCTCAATGTCGTGGAACGACTTGCGCGGCGGCCGCGGAATGGCCGCGTCGCGCAGCGTGGCAGCGGTGCGTTCAGCGAAACCGGGATGCCCGAAGATGCTCGTCACGGCCGTCGTCGAAGTTCGCTGGATGGCCGCGCGCACCGTGTCGGCGATCGCACGGCGATCGGGCGGGGGGACGACGACGGAGTCTGCGAGCGGGCGCCCTTTCTGCCGGTCTCCGATGAGCACGGAGGGGATGCCGAGGACCGGTGCTTCCAGCACCGTGCTCGACGAGTTGCCCGCGACCACGGCGGCGGAAGACATGGCGCTGAGGTACCCGAGCTGCCCGAAGGACTCGACGAAGTCGACTCTTTCGGGATGGTCGGCGACGAAGGCCGAGATGCGTGCTCGCACGTCGGCCGTCCCGATGTCGGAGTTCGATCCCGTGATGACGATGTGCAGTCCGTCCACCGCGAGGAGCCCGTGGAGGAGCTCGTCAAGGAGCACTTCCGGCTCCGCGGCATCCATCACCGCGGGATGGAACGTGACCAGAGCCGTCGGTTCAGGCAGACGGATGCCGAATCGACGCTCGACCTCGCCCTTGGACAGCAGTTCCAGAGCATCCAGGGCGTCGACGATCGGGGCCCCGTGGGAAAACACCCGGTCCGGCACTTCTCCGAGCTGGATGACGCGGCGGCGATGATCCTCTGTGGACGCGAAGTGCAGGTAGGACATCTTCGTCAGCGAGTGCCGCAGCGCGTCGTCCATCGCGCCCTCCGTGACTTCCCCGCCGTGGATGTGCGCGATCGGTATCGACAGGATCGTGGCGGCGGTCGCTGCGGCGAAAGCCTCGAGCCGGTCGCCGAGAACCACCAGCACGTCGGGGTCGATCTCGGCGAGCGCGCGTGCGTAGCGGGGTATTGCGGCCCCTGTATCTGCGGCTGCCGTGAACCGATCGTCACCGCCTGTCCAGATTGGTACGGCCGCGGCAACGGCGAATCCGTCCGCCTTGATCTCGCTGCTCGTCCGGCCGAACTCATCGACGAGATGAGTGCCTGTGGCGATCAGTCGTAGCGTGAGCTCGGGTTCGTCATCAACGGCACGAAGAAGGCCCCGCAGCAGCCCGTAGTCTGCTCGTGTCCCAGTCAGAACCGCGATCGTCCTCATGCGGCCGCCAGCGCCGGAGTGCTCGGGATGCAGATCGTACTCGCGTGCAGTGCCTCGGCCACCGGGGACTCTGCACGGGGAAGATCGCGGTAGGGCGCTTGTCGGTGGAGCAGGTTCCAGAACGGGCGGCACTGCAGCCCAGCGTCGTTGGTCGCCTCCAGCACAGCGTCACGCTCGCGCAGGCCGCCGTCGACGCGGACGGCGCAGAGCCAGTAGTTGCTCGTCGTCCCGTTGGGCTCGGCGCGGAAGTGCAGCCCCTGAACGTCGGCGAACGCTGCCCGGTACCGGTTGGCGAGCACGCGTTTCGCCGAGACGAAGTCGGGCAATCGCTCGAGTTGAGCCACGCCCAGGGCTGCATTGAGGTTCGGCATCCGGTAGTTGTACGCGACCTCGTCGTGTTCGAACTCCCAGCGGTGCGCAAGCTTCGCGGTCGTCGTCAGATGCTTCGCGCGATAGGCGAGTTCGTCATCGCCGGTGAGAATCATGCCGCCACCGCCGGTGGTGAGGATCTTGTTCCCGTTGAAGCTGAGAATGCCCAAGCGTCCTAATGTTCCGGTGTGCGCGTCAGCCAGCCTGCTGCCGAGGGATTCAGCAGCGTCCTCGACGACGGGAACGCCGTACTCGTCCGCGAGCGCCACCAACTCGTCGATCCGCATCGGATGGCCGAGCGTGTGCATCGGAACGATCGCCGCGATCCGTCGGCCCGTGTCACCGTCTACCGGGCCGTCAGGTCCGGGACGCGCGGCACGTAGTACCCGTGCCACAGCCTCAACCGACATGCCAAGAGTCTCCTCGTCGCTGTCGACGAAGAACGGTACAGCTCCTGTGTGCGAGACGGCATTGGCCGTCGCGATGAACGAGAGCGTCGGGACGATCACCTCGTCGCCAGGACGGACACCGGCAAGTTCGAGGGCCACCTGGAGCGCCGAGGTCCCGTTGACCACAGCAATCGCGTGCGTTGCGCCGGTGTACGAGGCGATGCCTTCTTCGAAATCCGTGACGAAGGTGCCGACGCTGGAAACGAACGTCGAGTCCAGACACTCGAGCACCCTTGCCTTCTCACGCTCGGCAATACTCGGGACATGGAGTCCGACGAACGAGTCGTCGCCGACGACGCTCCGGATCGCGCCGACGACCTCTGCCGCGACGTTCATACGACGTACGCGTCGGTCCGGTAGCGGGCGAGGTTGTTCGGGTCGGTGAACCACTGCGCCGTCTCTCGCAGCCCCTCGCGGAAGCCATCGTCGCCGCTGAAGCGGGGAGCCCAGCCGAGGATCTCCCCAGCCTTGGTGTTGTCGGAGAAGAGTCGCTCCACCTCGGAGCTGGCCGGGCGCAGTCGCGCGGGATCCTCAGTGGCGATCGCATCGATTCCCATGGCTTCGGCGATGAGCTCGAATGTGCGCCCGATCGAGACCTCGAAACCGACGCCGAGATTGATCACCTCGCCCACGCCGGCCGTGCTCGTCAGCGCCGTGGTGAAACCACTGACCGTGTCGGGCACATAGGTGAAGTCCCGCGTGGGAGTCAGCGCTCCCAGCTGCACCTCGCGCCTGCCCGCGGCAAGCTGACTGATGATCGTCGGAATCACAGCGCGAGCGGACTGACGCGGGCCAAAGGTGTTGAACGGCCGGATCGTCACCGTCGGCAGGCCGAACGACGTGTGGAAGGAGTTGACCATCTGGTCGGCTGCGATCTTCGACGCCGAGTACGGCGACTGCCCCTGCAGAGGGTGCCCCTCGTCCATCGGGACGTAACGAGCCGTCCCGTAGACTTCACTCGTTGACGTGTGGATGAAGCGGCTGACGTCCGCCGCCCGCGCTGCGTTCAGCAGGTTGACGGTGCCCTGGATGTTCGTCTGCACGTAGAGGTCGGGAGCCGCGTACGAGTACGGTATCGCGATCAGCGCGGCGAGGTGCAGGACAGCATCGCGGTCGCGCACAGCCGACATCATCAGTGCGGGGTCGCGAATGTCTCCAGGGAGGAACTCGATCTGCGAGGCCACATCGGGAGCGATCCCGTCAAGCCATCCGCGCGAGTCGAACGAGTTGTACAGCACGAGCGCCCGGACATCGTGGCCGTCCCGGACGAGCTGCTCGGCGAGGTGCGATCCGATGAAACCGTCAGCGCCTGTGAGCAGTACCTTCATGCTCTCAGTCTAGCCGTCGTGATCACACACTCACTTGAACGTGGTCACCGCCGGTTGGCCTGGAGAGTACGAGATCGTGCCTCCCGCAAAGCTTTGCGAGCAAGTCGTTCCGGCGCAGGTCTCGGCTCCCGTGGGCCACCCGAGCCTGCCCCTCAGCCATCCAGCCGCGCTGTACGCCTCCATCACGGTGGACGACGATGCGAAAGTGCCTGCGGCCGATGAGTGGACCCAGCCACCCTGGAACGCCTGCGCTGTGCCGTTTCCGTTGCGGTCTGTCACGGTCTGCTCGGCTCGCACTGGCCAGCCCAGATCACCACGCACCCAGCCGGCCGCGCTGTACCCCGTCATGATCTTCGACGACGATGCGAACGATCCGGCCGCCGATGAGTGGATCCAGCCGCCCTCGAATGCCTGGGCGACGCCGTTCCCGTTCGGGTCCGTCACGACCTGCTCAGCGTCGATCGGCCACCCCAGGTAGCCTCGGAGCCAACCGGCCGCGCTGTACCCCGACATGATCTTCGTGGAAGACGAGAACGTGCCTCGGTCGGACGCGTGCATCCACCCAGCACTGTACTTTCGGGCAAGTCCGTTGCCGTTGGGGTCGACAACCACCTGAACGGCCGCACCCGCCGCGCCGAGCGCGCCGGCCGTCGAGGACCGCAGTGCCGTCACAGCGTCCGATGTCACTCCGAGCATTGCAACGGCAGGCTTCCCTGGGGAGTAGGAGATCACACCCCCCTCGAAGGGCTGCGCGCAGAGGGTCCCGGAGCAGGTCTCGATCCCCGTCGGCCAACCGAGCTTCCCCCGCAACCAACCTGCGGCGCTGTACGCCGCCATCACTGTCGCCGAAGAGACGAATGTTCCCTTGTCTGAAGAGTGCACCCATCCATTCGCGAACCTCTGGGCCAGCCCACTCCCGTTCGGGTCGGCGACCACCTGGACTGCGTGGGCTGCACCGAGAGTCTTGGTGACGCTCACTTGCGTGGTCGAGGCGGTCTTGAGCGCGGCGGGCGTCACGCCGATCTTGGTGACGGCGGCCTGACCCTTGAGGTATCCGATCACGCCGCCTTGGAAGGTCTGTACGCACGCCTGGCCCGTGCAGAACTCCTCTCCTGTCGGCCAGCCGAGTTCGCCCCGGACCCAACCCGCGGCGCTATAGGCCTCCATCACCGCAGAGGACGAGGTGAAGGCGCCCGCCGCAGAGGAGTGCACCCACCCGCCCTGGAACGCCTGCACAACGCCATCCCCGTTCGGATCCGTGACAGCCTCCTCTGACCGGATCGGCCAGCCCAAGAATCCGCGAAGCCAGCCCGCAGCGCTGTAGGCGCTCATGATCCTCGTCGAGGACCAGAATGCGCCCTCCGCGGAGGCATGCATCCACCCGTTCTGATACCTCTGGGCGAGTCCGCCGCCGTTCGGGTCCCCCACCACTTGAACATCGCCGATCTTCGTTCCGACGGTGATCGAGCCGGGTGATGCCGCATCCAATGAGCGCTCAGTGAGCCCGAGCGTCGTCGTCGCCGGACTTCCGCTCGAGTAGGAGATGATCCCCCCGTCGAACAGCTGCGTGCATGCGCCATTGGTACAGATGGTTTGCGAAACCGGCCACCCGAGGCTTCCACGCAACCAGCCAGCGGCGCTGTACGCCGTCATGATCGGCGTGAGAGAGGTGAATGTGCCCGCGTCCGAGGAGTGGATCCAGCCTCCTGTGAACTTCTGCGCGAAGCCGTTGCCATTCGGATCCGTCACGACTTGCACGGCTGCGGCCGGGTTCCCGAGGGCTCCCGATGCACCGCCCATGCGCTCCCACTCGGCGGCGATTGCTCCGGTTGGTGTGACGGCCGGTGTCTGCGTCGACCCGAACCAGTCCGTGAAGTAGTTGTAGAAGTTGCGATTTCCGTAGGCCGAGCACGAGTTGCCAGTACCGTATCCCGCCGCGAGCGCGGCCGCGTTGGGCTGGTAAGGCGTGTAGTAGTACAGCGCCTCGGTCGCCTTGTTCTCGATGAAGACGGGCGAGCTGCCGCAGTCGCGGTTGGGGTTGTAGAGGATGTTCCAGGTCTGCCCGGCCTTGTACCAGGTGAAGTACCTGCCCTCCATATAGATCTGCATCTGACGCGCGGCGCCGTAGATCTGGTGGAAGAAGCCGATGAACTTCGGGTCGCACGGCGCCGTGTCGGGGCAGGCCTGACCGAGCGCCTTGTCGTAGCGCCACGCGCTGGGCCAGGTGTGGGTGACCAGGCCCTGCTCCTTCTGGAGCATGACGATCAGCACCTGCGGGTTGATGCCGCATGACTGGGCGACCTTGTAGATGATGCGCGCGGCGGACTCGTTCGCGGCACCGGTGTACCCGTTGCAGTAGCTGTCGGCCGGGCGGGTGACCGAGGTGATCGTGAAATCCTTGAGGCACACGATCGGACCCCATTGGTCCGACCCGCCCAGGCATCTTGACACCTTGGAGTCGAAGAACGCCTGGATCTGTGCCTCGGTCATCGTGTTCTTGTTCGTGAACACGGCGTCGCTGATGATGTTTCCGGGCTTGAAACCGACGAGCGTCGCGGGCCGGATCTGGCTGTCAGCGAGGTCGTTCAGGGCGAGCGGCTGTTCTGCAGTGACCTCGCCGGCAGGCACCGCGTGGGCGGGTGACGCAAGGGAGAAAAGCCCCGCGATCAGGCATAATGATGCGGTCGCCGCGAGGAGGATTCGGCCGAGCGGGCGCGCGCTCGGCACGGTCTGGGTGCGTCCAGGCATGTGACTAGTGTGACGGAAGTTCTCTGAAGTTGCCAAAGATCACCCCTGCGGCGTGTCGATTCGCCCGCATGAACCCCGCTACAGATCCGCGTGCAGCGCCCAGACGCGCTCGGCGGCGCTCGCCCAGGAGAACGCGCGCGAGCGGTCTCCGGCGAGCACGCGCAGGCGTGCGGCATCCGCTCCGACCGCCGCCTCCAGCGCCTCTGCGAGCTCCGGGGCCTGGACGAGGAGTCCTCCGTCGGCGATCACGTCCCGATGGGTGTCGGATGCCGCAGCGACGATCGGCACCCCCAGGTTCATTGCCTCCACCACACGCCACGGCCACGCCGCCGCCTGGTCTGTGGCGATCAGCGCACGGGCACCGGCGAGCACCGCCGCCCGATCGGCGAGCGTCAGCCGCCCCCGCACCTGCACGCGGTGCTCATCGAGACCTTCTTGGGCAGCGCTCTCGCGCAGTCGCGGCTCCGCGCCCTCCGGCGCATCCAACACCACTACGCGAAGCCCCTGCGCCGACGCGGCCGCGAAACCCGCCGCCAGCGTGCCGGCCTCACCGGTCAGCACGACATAGTCATCGGAGCCCTCTGCGCGCACAGCAGCATCCGCCGGCGCCCCCAGCTCCGCAGGCGCCGCGCCCGCGATAACCCGGATGCGATCCCCCAGCGGGGCGATCTCGGCCAGTCGCGCCGCCATCGCGTGCGCGGGCACCACGACGGCATCCGCGTGCCGCACCGCGCGCTTGAGCATCGCCTGCTGCCAGGCGATCCGGGCCGTCGGGAACTCCGACGGACTCTCCCAGGCGCGCAGATCCCAGAGGGTCACCACGGTCTGATCGTTGTCGTGCACGCGGTCATGCGCGACCAGCGGCGCGAACAGCGTCGGAGCATGGATCAGACCGCGCCCGGCACCGGCGGCGATCCCCCGACGCCAGAGGGCCGCGAGGGTGCTCCCCTTGCGCGACAGCGCGCGGATCTCGTCCAGACCGGGATCGTCCACCAGCCCGCCCGCCGGCACGATCACGGCGACGGAGCATCCGACCGGCGCCGTGGCGACCAGACCCCCGGCCAACGCCACGGACGCCTCGGCCTGATCGGGGCTCACCACTTCTGCGCCGGAGTCCAGCACCACTCGCAACTGCGCGCCCATAGCGAAAGCGTACCCGCCGCATCCGTCCGATCCCGGGGCGACGTGCTTGAATGCAACTGTGAAGGACGACATTCCCACTGGAGCACGCCCCTGGATCGGCTGGACCCTCGCGGGGATCGTGCTGCTGCTCATCCTGTTCGGCTGGCTCGTCATCCGCGGGATGGGGGCCGGCGATGCCCTGACGCAGGCCGGACGCACCGCCGTCTCGCTGCAGGAGGCCATCGCCTCAGACGACGCCCGCAAGATCGAGCTGTTCAGCGAGCGCCTGGCCGAGCAGACCGGTTCGGCGCACTCCCTCACCTCGGACCCGGTGTGGCGGGTCGCCGAGTTCGTGCCCGGAGTGGGATCGGGAATGCGGGTGCTGCGCGAGGTCGCCGCGGCATCCGAGGAACTGGCCACCGAGGCGCTGCCGCACCTGGTCACCGCCTCCCAGGGCTTCAGCCTCGGCACCTTCGGGCTCACCGGCAACGTGATCGACCTCAGCGGCCACGACGCCGCACGGCTCCACCTCCAGCGTGCCGCCGCGGCGGCGGAGAAGGTCGGCCAGACGCTGCAGGAGATCGACCCCGCCTCGGCCGGCGGCCCTCTGCAGGCCTCCGCCCGGGACGCCCACGCCGCCCTGACGCACGCCGCCGGCCGCATCGAGGCCCTGGGCGCGACGATCGATCTCCTCCCGCCGATCGCTGGACTCCACGAGCCGCACACGATCCTCATCATCGGCGTGAACGACACCCGGCTCCCCGGCTCCGACGCGATCGACTCGATCAGCCGCCTCACCGCCGACGCCGGCACGATCACCTATGAGGGCACCACGACCGCACGCGGCATCCCCGCCCTGGCCGAACCGCTGCCGGCGGGCGCCGAATTCGCCGCGCACGGCGCGTTCATCGCGGACAGCTGGCAGGAGCAGCACGGCGCACCGGTCAACGTCGTGATCATGGTCGATGCCCACGCTCTCGCGCACGTGCTCGACGCCGTCGGCGAGGTGCACACCAGCGATGCGACCTTCGCCGCGCGCACGGTGGTCACGGCCCTCACCGAGGAGCTCGCCGCCGAGATCGAGAGCCCCGAGGAGCAGAACGCCTACTTCGCGCGCGCGGCCGGTGCGATCCTCCTCGCCGCCCTCGAGGCCAGGGATCCCGGCGCCCTCGTGGCGGGCCTCGCCGATGCCGCCGACGCCGGGCACATCGTGCTGTGGAGCGCACAGGAGGATGAGCAGAGCCGCCTGGCCGCATCCGCCCTGGGCCACTACCCCCGCTGACGCTACCCGGCGGGAGCCTCCGGCTCGGGCGTCGGCGGATGCAGCGCCTCGTGAACGAGCGCGCGCACGTACTCGTAGTCGGGGTCGGTGTCGGAGACGCCGCCCTCCGGAGTCAGCTCGATCGTCGTCACCGGCAGCTCCTTGGCCAGAAGCATCAGGTCGAAGAACTCCGACAGCTTGTCCTTGGGCAGATCGGTCTGCACCATCGCCGAACCCGCTTCGACGACCTGGTTGAAGCGCAGCAGCACGTTCTGCGGCGTGAACTGCTCCAGGATCGCGATCTGCAGCTCGCGCTGGCGCTTCATGCGGTCCCAATCGCTGGTGGTGTACCGCGAGCGCGCGTACCACTGGGCGGTGTCGCCGTCCATGCGCTGGGTGCCCTCCTCGATCCAGCCGATCGCCCACTCCTCCACCGGCAGGTTCCTGGGTCCGGGCCCCCCGCCCTTGGGCAGGCGCTTCTCGACGGTGATCTCCACGCCGCCCAGCGCGTCGATGAGCTCGGCGAAGCCGTGCATGTCGATGAAGACGTAGTACGGGATCTCGATGCCGAGAATCCCCTCGGCGGCGTCCTTCGTCGCTTCCACCCCGGCGGTGGACCCGACCATCGCCGCATTCGGATAGAGGTTCTCGCCGTTGTACTGGTTACGGCACAGATCCACCTCGGTGCGCAGCTGGTTGATCCCCGACCCCCAGCCGCAGAGGCTGTCCCGGTGCCCGCGGTGCCCCTCGGGGTACAGGTCGCGCATCGGCCCCTCGGCGAAGGGGAAGTCCGGCATGTCGCGGGGGATGCCGGTGATCGTCACCGCCCCGGTCTCGGCGTTGACCGAGACCACCGAGATGCTGTCGAAGCGCATCGAGTCACGACCCTCGCCGCTGTCGGCGCCCAGCAGCAGCACGTTGTAGTAGCCGTCGCTGGGCGGAAGGCTCGGGCCGCTGTTGCCGAAGACGAGCTCGAGCGCCCCTCGTCCCGCCCCGACCGCGGATGCCGCATACGCGGCTCCCGAACCGACCAGCCCGAGCACGAGCAGCGCGACCACGGGCACGAGCAGGCGCCGCAACGGCGGCAGCTTCACCAGCCTCACCAGGCGCAGCGTGTCGAAGGTGAGCACGATCCACAGGATCAGATATCCGATCAGGAGCACCTGCAGGAACGTGAGCACGAACCAGTTCGACATCAGGGTGATGAACACCCCCCGCCAGACGAGGGCGGTCACCAGCGCCGCGACCACCAGCACCCAGCCGAGGAGCGTGGCGCCCAGGCCGAGACGGCCGAGCCTGCGATTGCCGGCGAGGACCTGCGCGGAGCCCGGCACGAGCACGTTCATCGCCACCAGCCACCATGCCCGCGCGCCCATGAACGCGGGCGAGTCCGCCTCGGGATGCCGCAGCGGCCTGGTCTCGACGACGCGCCCGCGCGCCGGAGGGCGCGTCAGGCGCTGCGGCGGCGGGGCCACGGTCACAGAGAGTCCTTCAGCCGCATGTTCTTCTCGGTGACCTGCGCCTCCAGCTCGCGTGCGTAGGCCTCGACGCGGTCGGCGAGTGCGGCGTCAGAGGTGCCGAGGATGCGCGCAGCGAGGATGCCTGCGTTGCGGGCGCCGCCGATCGAGACCGTCGCGACCGGGATCCCGGCGGGCATCTGCACGATCGACAGCAGCGAGTCCACGCCGTCCAGGTACGCCAGCGGCACGGGCACGCCGATGACGGGCAGGGCCGTGACCGAGGCGAGCATGCCCGGCAGGTGTGCGGCGCCGCCGGCACCGGCGATGATCACGCGGATGCCGCGAGCGCGCGCCTCGCGTCCGTAGCCCATGAGCTTGTCAGGGGTGCGGTGCGCCGAGACCACCTCGACCTCGTGCGCGATGCCGAAGTCGCTGAGGGCCTGCGAGGCGTCGCTCATCACGCGCCAGTCGGAGTCTGATCCCATCACGACGCCGACGAGAGGGTGTGCGGAGGAGTGCAGTGGCTCGGTCACCCCCTAAGGCTACGTCGCACACCTGCGAGTTCCCGGTTACGGCACGCTGCCTCGGTTTGCCGCTACGCGAAGAAGGCCGCCGCCGCGCGCGCCTCATAGGCCACGTCATCGAGATCGTCGCCGGAGACGGTGACGTGCCCGACCTTGCGCCCGGGGCGGGGTGACTTGCCGTAAGTGTGGATCTTGGCGGAGGGATGCCGCGCCATCGCCGCCGCGAAGCAGGCGTCGATGTCGCCCTTGGCCGGGCCCCCGAGGATGTTGATCATCACCGACCAGTCCTCCCGCGGGCTGGGATCGCCCAGCGGCAGGTCGGCCACCGCGCGCAGATGCTGCTCGAACTGCGAGGTCACCGCGCCGTCCTGGCTCCAGTGCCCGC
>CAYOTY010000016.1:0-35643 GCA_964406995.1 uncultured Microbacterium sp. | reverse complement strand
AACGGGAGATGTGCGAGCGGCTCAGTCCTCGTTCGGGATGATGATCCAGAGCAGGACATAGGCCCACAGCGAAAGGCCGGCGACCAACACCAGCACCACGGCGAGCACGCGCACCGTCGTGGGAGTGAGGCCGAAGCGATCGGCCAGGGCGGCGCAGACGCCGGCGATGACGCGGCGGTCACGGGGACGGGCCAGAGTGCTCATTCCTCCATGATCCCCCATGACGGCGCGTTGCGGTATCCGAATCCTTCGCGCCGCGGTCGCGTGCGCCCGTCCCCGTCCCGGGAGCGTCGGCTCCCCGGCGCCGGGCTGCCTCTCATGCGCCGGCCGCCTCGTGCATCCCCTCTCCGTCGATCTCGAGCGTGAGGTCGGGCTCGAGGCGGCGCAGGAAGGCCTCGTCGTGGCTGACGACCAGCACGGCGCCGCGGTAGGCGCGGAGCGCCTCGACGAGGTGGGTGGCGGTGTCGAGATCGAGGTTGTTGGTGGGCTCGTCGAGCACGACCAGGTGCGGGGCGGGGTCGGCCAGCAGCAGCGTCGCCAAAGCGACCCGGAAGCGCTCGCCGCCGGAGAGCGCCGAGACCGGCCTGTCCGCGGCGGCGCCACGGATGAGGAAGCGGGCGAGCCGGTTGCGCAGCTCCTTCTCGGGGATGCCCGGTGCCGCACGCGAGACGTTGTCGAGGACGGAGGACGCATCCTCCAACCCGTCCACCCGCTGCGGCAGATAGCCGATGCGGTCGGTGTGCGCCTCGGTGCGTGCACAACTGCGGATCAGCTGGTCGGATGCGGGCGTGCCGGCGGATTCCGCGGCGTGTCGGGCGTCCGATCCGCTGTTGTGCACAGGCTCGCCCCGCCCCTTTACCAACCGCTCCAGCAGCGTCGTCTTGCCCACGCCGTTGCGCCCGATCAGCGCCACGCGTTCCGGCCCCTGGATCACCCACGACCGCTCGCGGTCGCCGAGGGTCGCGATGCGGCGCGAGCGCGCCACCTCTGGATCGGGCAGCTCGATCGCGAGCGAGTCGTCGCTGCGGATGCGGCGCCCCGCCTCCTCGCGCGCGAGGCGAGCGGCCTCCTCCTTCGCCGACATCTCGCCGCGGAGTTTTCCCGCCGAGACCTCCGCGGCCATCTTGCGGCCGTTCGCGACGATCTTCGGCACCCGCTTCTCACGCTGCGCCTTCTTCGCGGTCCGTGCGCGATGTGCGAGCTTCGTCTCGGCCTCGATGCGCTCGCGCTTCTCGCGCGCCAGCACCTGTGCGGCCGCGCGCTCCGCGCCGATGGCGGCGTTCTGCTCGGCGTCCCGCCAGGCTCTCCACTCCGAGTACGGCCCGCCGAACACGCCCAGCTCGTGATCGTAGAGCTCGGCGGTCTCGTCCATGAGCTCGAGCAGCGCGAGGTCGTGGCTGACCACGATCAGCGTGCCGCGCCACGCGCGCACCATCTCGGACAGGTGCGCGCGGGCGATGCGGTCGAGGTTGTTGGTCGGCTCGTCCAGGAGCGTGACGGGGGCGCGGCGGAGGCGGATGCCGGCGATCGCCACCAGCACCGCCTCTCCGCCGGACAGCTCGCCGACGCGGCGATCGAGGAACGCCGGATCGAGCCCGGCCTCGGCCAGGGACGCCGCCGCGCGCGCCTCGATGTCCCAGTCGTCGCCGACCACGTCGAAGTGGCGTGGCGAGGGGTCGCCGGCCTCGATCGCCCGCACGGCGTCGAGCGCCGGGGCGACCCCGAGCAGCTCGGCCACACGTCGATCTGTGTCGAGCGTCAGCCGCTGGGGCAGGTGGGCGACCTCGCCGCGGGCCCCGACGTGTCCGCTCGTCGAGGCGAGTTCGCCCGCGATCAGGCGCAGCAGCGTCGACTTGCCCGAGCCGTTGCGGCCGATGAGGCCTGTGCGGCCGTGGCCGAAGGACCCGGAGACGGAATCGAGCGCGACGGATCCGTCGGGCCAGGTGAAGGTCAGGCGGTCGAGCGTGACCGATGCGGAAGTGCTGGATGAAGCCATGGGTGTCTCCCGAGGGTGTGCGGGTGCACTGACACCGAGGCATCCGGTCCTTCGTCTCGGGATCGCTTCGCGATTCCTCGCTCAGGAACCGGTGCCCGCCAGGGGTCGGCGATCATCGGGTCAGCGCGCTTACAGAGCGGCGGAGGCGACGATCGGCTTCAAGGGAGTTCCAGACACGGCGGACAGGACGTTCTACTTTACAGCGTGGTCTGCGAGGCGGCAACGCCTCTCGCAGTTCGACACACTTGTCGCAGGAACGGCCGGGATCTCTGCGACAAAGGCGCTGTTCTGCGACATCGCTGCCGCGTGCACCCGCGCAGAGTCCGACGGAGCGAGCGAGCAGGTCAGCGCACGACGGCCGTGGCCGTCGCCAGGCGCTGCAGCACCTCGTGGCTGATCGAGCCGAGCAGGAAGCGGCGGATCGCCCCGCGTCCGCGCGATCCCACCACCGCCAGCCGCGCCTGGGCGGCGAGCCGGTTGATCACGGCGGAGGGGTAGCCCTCCTCGATGTGCTCCTCGATCTCCAGCCCCGGATGCTGCGACCGGAGCCCTGCCAGCGACAGCGCCAGGGCCTCGCGGGCGTGCTCGTTCATGCCGGCGCGGTAGTCCTCGGGCATGGCCATCATGGCGTTGCGGGGCGCGACGATCGGGGTCCAGACGCTCACGGCGATGAGCGGCTCCTGCAGGCGGTCCGCCTCCTCGGCGGCGAAGGCGATCGCTCGCTCCGAGATCTCCGAGCCGTCCACGCCGACGAGGACGCCGCGTCGTCCGGTGAGCTCGATGTCGGGGATGACCGTGACGGGGCAGTCGGCCCCGGCGACGATGCGGATGCCGTGGGAGCCGCGCGCGGGCCCGGCGCCGGGCCCCTGGTAGTCGCTGCCGATCACGAGGAGCACGGCCTTGTGCGAGGCCTCGATGAGCTCTGTGACGGGGTCGCCCACGGTCACCTTCGTGGTCACGGTGACGGGAGAGGAGGCGACCCGGTCGGCCAGAGCGCTCAGCGCCTGCTCCGTCTCCGCGTGCGCGGCGTCGAGGACGCGGCCCTCGCCGACCATGCCGACGGCGCCGCCCACGATGCCCAGCAGCTGCACATCCTGCTTCCGCGCCTCGGCGCGGGCGACCGCCCAGTCGACCGCGCGGGTCGAGACCGCGGCATCCGTGACTCCTACGATGATCGTGCCGGCCATGTCGCTGCGCTCCTTCGTCGGTTGCTCTCAGCCTAGGCGCTCCTCACGGACGACGCACGGGATCGGGCCGTGATTATCGTCCGGAAGGGGCACGCGCGACGGAGGCGGATATCCCCGCGGGAGGGATGCCGGCATCCGCTCGCCTGCGTAGCCTGGCTTCATGAGCGACGACATGGGCAGGCATGAGATGCGCCAGCGGATGACATGGGGCGCCGGGATCGCGATCGGAATGGGAGTGGGCGTCGCGATCGGCGTGGCGACCGACAACATGGCGCTCGGGGTGGGCCTCGGCATCGCCGTGGGGCTGGTGTTCGCGGTCGCCGTCGGGCGCGGCTCGAAGACGCGGCGCCGCGGCTCGGAGGACCCCGGAGCGGGCGACGGCGAGTAGCGCTCGCGGCGGGCTCGTCAGAGATCCCCCGCGCCGTCCCTCCATTTCTCCAGGAACACGCGGATGTCGCGCAGCTCGTCTTCGGAGATGCTGTGGGTGAGGCCCGGATAGACCCGACCCGAGAGCGTCGAGTGGTCGGGCAGCCACTGCGCGGTGTGGTCGATGTGGTGCGGCGGGATGACGTCGTCGTGCGAGCCGCGACCCCAGAACACCGCCGGGCGGCTCTCGCGCAGTACGGCGTCGCCCGGCAGCTCGCCTCCTGCCGCATAGCCGCTCAGGGCGACGATCGCCCCGAAGCGCTCGGGGGCCAGGCGCAGCGCCTGCAGCGCCACGGCCGCCCCCTGGGAGAAGCCGAGGAGGGCGAGGGGCGCGGCATCCGTCGTGTGCGCGTCCAGCCAGGTCAGCAGCGCTCCGGCCGCCGCCGTGATCGCCGAGGGGTCGCGCCCGTCGAGGCCGTCGATCGCGTACCAGGAGCGGCCCGGCATCGGCCACGGCGGCGCGAGCGGCGCGGCGACGGATGCCACGGACAGCCCCTCCGGCAGATACGGCACCAGCCCGAACAGGTCGCGCTCGTCGGCGCCGTAGCCGTGCAGCAGCACCAGCTGCGGCCTGTCCGCGCGCTCTGACTCGGGATGCGACCACAGCGTGGCCGCGGCATCGATGACGGGAAGATCGCTCACCCTCTCATCCTGCCATTCCCCCTCGCCCAGAACGCCGGGCAGTTGCCGCATCCGGTCGGAATCGGATGCCGGATACCGGCGTTTCGCGGCAGGTGCTCCCGGGCGAGGCGGGGACGGGGGATGGGGTGCTAAGAAAGGAGCATGACGGTGCGCACTCCAGACCCAGACCCCGAGGTTCCCGACGAAGGGATGCCGCGGCAGGGCGCGCCCGGTCCGGTCAACCCCGCGTGGCTCAGCGAGGTCGAGCTCGCCGAGGCGCGCCGGCGCCTGCCCATGCTCTACGTGGAGGCCGTGCCGGTGCGCACCGACGGCGTGGGCGTCGTCACCGAGGTCGGCATGCTGCTGCGTTCGACGCCGGTGGGAGAGATGACCCGCACGATCGTCTCGGGGCGGGTGCGCTACGGCGAGACCGTGCGCGATGCGCTCTTCCGGCACATCGAGAACGACCTGGGTCCGATGGCCTTCCCCCTGCTGCCGCCGCAGCCCGCGCCCTTCACCGTCGCCGAGTACTTCCCGCTGCCCGGGGTCTCGGCCTATCACGACGATCGTCAGCACGCCGTCTCGCTCGCCTTCGTGGTGCCGGTGACCGGCACCTGCGAGCCCCGGCAGGATGCCCTGGAGGTCACCTGGTTCTCGCCGGAGGAGGCCGCGTCCGACGCCGTTCTCGCCGAGATGGAGGGCGGACGCGGCGTCCTCGTCAAGCACGCGCTGGCCAGCGTCGGCCTCCTGCGATAGTTGTTCACAGGGCACCGGCGATCCACAGCTCGCGCGGGTAGCCTGGAGGGCGACGCTTCCTCCGGCGTCTTCTCTCCCCTGCCTCAGAAGGACGTCATGTCTGACACCCCGGATTCCGACCGCACCACCGAGTCACCCTTCGACCAGCTGATCGCCGCCAGCGGTCAGGATGCATCCTTCTCGACCGCCTTCCGCGGCTACGACCGCGACGAGGTCGACACCGCGATCCGTGCTCTCACCCAGCGCGCCGACGCGGCGGCGGCGAAGATCGCCGAGCTCGAGAAGTACCAGCGCAAGGCGAGCGCCGCGGTCAAGCAGGCTCAGCAGAAGGCCGAAGAGCTCGAGGCCCAGCTCACCGCGACCGCGGACGAGGACGCGCAGGAGACGATCACCCGGCTCGAGGGCGAGCTCCTCGCCAGCAGCGCCAAGCTCGACGCGGCGAACAAGCAGAACCGCACCCTCACCGACGAACTGAAGGCCGTCGGCGGAGAGGCGGGGGAGCGCCCCCGCTTCGAGGAGATCCTGCGGGTGGCCGAGGAGCAGGCGGGCGTCATCATCTCCAACGCGTCGATCCACGCCGAGAGGCTTCTGGAGGGGGCGCGGGACGCGGCCGAGAAGAACCGCCACGAGGTGCAGGCCGAGGCGGACGCCGTCCTGGCGCAGGCGCATCACGAGGCTCAGCAGGCGCGCCTGCGCATCGATACCGAGCTCACCGCGCACGAGGCGCGCATCGAACGCGAGGCCGCACACGCGGCGGAGAAGGTCGCCCAGGCCGAGCAGGAGGCGGCGGCGATCCGGACCGAGGCCGAGAAGGGCGCGGCCGCCCTCCGCTCGCTCGTCACCCGGGAGACCGGGCAGCAGCGCGCCGATGCCGAGGCCGCGATGCGCGAGCTGCAGCTGCGCACCGCCGACTTCGAGGCGTCCCTCACCCGCCGGCAGGACGAGGCGCAGCAGGAGTTCCTGCTCCTGCACAACCAGGCCGTCGCCCACGCGGAGCGCATCACGAACGACGCGAACGCGCAGGTGGCCGCCTCCCTCGATCACGCCAAGCGCGTGTCGACCAAGGCCGACGACTTCGAGCGGCTCATGCGGGCCCAGGCTCAGCAGATCGAGGCCGATGCCACCCTGCGCGCCCGCGAGCGCCTCGACGATGCCCAGGCGAAGGCGAAGCACATCCTCGACCTGGTCACCGCGCACGCCCAGTCCGCGCTGCGCGATGCCGACGACCGCGCCCGCCAGCTGCGCTGGCAGCAGCACGAGCTGACGGGCTTCCTCGCCGAGGTGGGAGATCTGATCCGCCTGGCGACGTCGTCGGGGAGCACCGCCGACTCGGACGCCTCCACCATCATCGACGACCTCGACGCGGAGCTGGAGGAGCTCACCGAGTCGGATGCCGAGGAGCAGCCCGCCGAGGACTGACCCCGCACCTGCCGGCATGCCTCAATCCGGACATCGAGGGGCGTCGCTCAGGGGGCTGTCTCCTGCTCGGTCGGGAGAGGAGCTGTTGCGCGTCCCGGGTCAGCTTTCCAGGCCTTCCGCCAGCAGCTCGGCGAGGTGGAGCCCGCGTACGCCGGCGAGCTGATCGGCCTGTGTGCGGCAGGAGAACCCGTCAGCCAGGAAGACATCGCCCTCGCGCAGACCATCCAGCGCCGGGAGAAGCATGTTCTCGGCGACCTTCACCGACACTTCGTAGTGACCTTCCTCCATGCCGAAGTTTCCGGCGAGCCCGCAGCATCCGGCGAGCGTGACCAGTTCGGCGCCGAGGCTCCTGAGCAGCTTCGCGTCGGGCTCGAAGCCCATGACCGCGTGCTGGTGGCAGTGCGGCTGCACGATGATGCGCCTCCCGTCGAGCCTCACCCTCTCGAACAGTCGCGCACGGGGCGACTCCGGCGCCAGCGCGAGCAGCTCCGCCAGCGTGCGGGTCGCCCCGGCGACATCGTGAGCGCGCGGATCCTCGTGCAGCAGCTCGACGAGATCGGAGCGCAGCACCGCCGTGCAGGACGGCTCGAGGCCGAGGATCGGCACGCCCCGGGCCACATAGGGGTGCAGCTCGTCGAGCAGCGAGCCCAGTCGCGCCTTCGCGCCGTCGAGCTGGCCGGTGCTGATCCAGGTGAGCCCGCAGCACACCGAGCGCTCCGGGTAGAGCACCCGGAAACCGGCTGCTTCGAGCAGCGACACCGTGGAGTGGGCGATCGAGGGGGTGAAGTGATCGGAGAAGGAGTCGGTCCACAGCAGCACCGGAGGGCGATCGTCCTGTCGTTCGAGCAGTCCGGTGCCTCGCAGGGAGCGATCCACAGTGCGGCTGAAGGTCCTGGTCGCGAATCGCGGGATGCGCCGACGGGTGTCCATGCCCCCCAGGGCGAGGACGAGCTTCTGGAGGGGGCGCAGCTGCATCAGCGGGTTCGCGAGGCGCGCAAAGGGCGAGGCCAGTCGCGCCCACAGCGGGAGCCGTCCGAGAAGATAGTGCGTCCGCGGCCGGATCTTCCCGGCGTAGGTCCGATAGAGCACCTCCGACTTGTAGGTGGCCATGTCGACCCCGGCCGGGCAGTCGCTCGAACAGGCCTTGCAGGATAGGCAGAGATCCAGGGCCTCGTGCACCTCGGGGGACTCCCACCCTCCTTGGATGAGAGTGCCGTTGGCCATCTCCTGAAGGACGCGCGCACGCCCTCGGGTGAGATCCTTCTCGTCCTTCGTGGCGATGAAGGAGGGGCACATGAATCCCCCGGAGGCGCTGTTGTCGACCCGGCACTTGCCCACCCCGACGCAGCGGTGCACGGCGGTGGTGAAGTCGCCGGCATCCTCGGCGAAGGCGAAGCCGCGGCGTGCGGGCATCGGCAGCGCCGCCGGCCGCCGCAGATGCGCGTCGATCGGATCGGGATCGACGAGCACCCCTGGATTGAGCACGTTGCCCGGGTCGAAGAGTGCCTTCACCCCGCCGAACAGCGCCAGCGCCTCGGAGGAGTACATGAGCGACAGCATTTCGCTACGGGCGCGGCCGTCGCCGTGCTCGCCCGAGATGGAGCCGCCATAGGAGGCCACCAGTCGCGTGCCGTCCTCCATGAAGCGTCGCAGTGCCGCGCCGTCCTTCTCCAGGGGGATGTCCAGCCGCAGGTGGATGCAGCCGTCGCCGAAGTGACCGTAGGGCATGCCTTCGATCCCGTGTTCGGCCAGCAGCGCGTCGAGCTCCCCCAGATATGCGCCGAGGTGCTCCGGAGGCACCGCCGCGTCCTCGAACCCCGGCCAGGCCTGCGCGCCGGCGGAGGTGCGCCCGGCGAGTCCCGCCCCGTCCTCGCGGATGCGCCAGATCGGCCGCGCCTCGGCGAGCGTGGGAAAGATGCTGGCCGAGATGGCGCCCGAGCCGGTGCGGATCCGCTCCGCCCGCTCGAAGGTCGCGTCGCGGCTCTCGCCGGAGACCTCGATGAGCAGCCATCCTCCTCCCTCGGGCAGATGCTGCACGGAGTCGGAGCCGCGTGCCCGTCGCACGGCGTCGACGAGCTTCGGGTCGAGCCCTTCGATCGCGCCGGGCCTGTGCGCGAGGATCGCGGGCACCGCTTCGGCGGCCCGGATCATGTCCGCGAAGCCGAGCACCAGCAGCAGCGGGTCGCGGGGAATCTCCACGAGCTGCACGGTGGCCTCGAGCAGAAGGGCGCACGTGCCCTCGGTGCCGACCAGCATCCGAGTGAGATCCATGCCGTGCTCGGGGAGCAGGTGCTCCATCGAGTAGCCCGAGACCTGACGTCCGAAGCGGCCGAACTCGGTGCGGATCAGCGCGAGATTCGTGCGTACGAGTTCATCGAGGCCGGGCACCGCCGCGGTGCCCTCGGAGCTGCGGAAGCGCCTGCCCCTCCCGTCGATCACCTCGAGATCGAGCACGTTGTCGCTCGTGCGGCCGAAGCTCAGGGAATGAGAGCCGCAGGCGTTGTTTCCGATCATGCCGCCGATCGTGCAGCGAGCCCAGGTCGACGGATCCGGGCCGAATCGCAGCCCGAAGGGGGCGGCCTGCCTCTGCAGGGTGCCCTGCACGACGCCGGGCTGCACACGGGCCGTGCGGGCGTCCGGGTCGATCTCCTGCACCTGGTTCATGTGCCGGGTGAAGTCGAGCACGATCCCGGGCCCGATCGAGTTGCCCGCGACCGAGGTGCCGGCACCCCGCGCGGTGAGCGGAGTGCCGGTGTCGATGGCGAACGTCACCAGCGACGCGACGTCGTCCGCCGAGCGCGGGTAGACGACGGCCTCGGGGACGACGCGGTAGTTCGAGGCGTCGCTGGAGTACTCTGCACGACGACGCCTGGCGGCATCCACCTCGCCGCTGACGATCCGCTCGAGCTGCGCGACCAGACGATCGGTTCGCGCCTCGGTGGCAAGGGTGCTCATCGTCTCCTCTTTCTCGTGCCTTCTTCTGCTCTCGTCCGTGAAGAGCCGGGTCGATCAGCCGACGAAGTGCGCGGCCTTCTCCTCCTGCTGGATGCGGCGCGACCGGTAGATCGAGACGCCGATGGTGAGCAGGCTCAGGATCAGCAGGATGAGCGGGATCGGCTGGAGGATCCACTCCAGCGAGCCGGAGTGGATGATCGTCGCGCGACGGAAGCCGGTCTCGGCCAGGGGCCCGACGATGAGGCCGATCACCAGTGGCGCCAGGGGGAAGCCGCCCTTCGTCATCACGTAGCCGACGATGCCCGCGACGAGCATCACCACGACGTCGAAGACGGTGCCGCGCACGGAGAAGGCACCGGTTGCGCTCAGCACGATGACCGCGGGCCAGAGATAGCGCGTGGGGATGCGCGTGACCTGGCCCCAGAGGCGGATGCCGGCCAAGCCCGCGATCAGCACCACGATCGGGATCACGAGCATCGCCCAGAACATCGAGTAGACGAGCACTCCCGAGCCGGTGAACAGCTGTGGCCCGGGCTGCAGGCCGTGCACCGTGAGCGCGCCCATGAGCACCGCCGCCGCCGAGTTGCCCGGGATGCCGAGCACGAGACTCGGAGCCAGCGAACCCGGCACGGAGGCGTTGTTCGCCGCTTCCGCCGCCATGACCCCGCGCATGTCGCCGTGACCGAACTTCGACTTGTCGCGCGAGATGCGCTTGACCTCGTTGTGGGCGACGAAGGAGCCGATGTCCGCACCGGTGCCGGGGAGGACCCCGACGATGAAGCCGATCACCGAGCTGTAGATCGCGGCCGGGGTGAGCTTGCGCCACTCGCGGAAGCTCAGCTTGTAGGAGCCGGGGGTGAGCGGCTGAGCCTCCTTCAGCTTCCGGCTCCTCTCGAAGTTCGTCAGGGCCTCCGCGACGCCGAAGACTCCGATCAGGATCGGGATGAACCCCAGACCGCCCAGCAGGTCCACGTTGCCGAAGGTGAAACGCGGATAGCCGCCGATGGGATCCGTGCCCACGGTCGCGATGAGCAGTCCGAGCAGTCCGCTCAGCACGCCCTTGATCATGTTGCCCTCCGACATGGATGCGATGAGCGCGATCGCGAAGAAGGACAGCATGAAGAACTCGGCCGGGCCGAACTTCAGGGCGTACTGACCGAGCGTGGGGGCGAACAGGAGAAGCAGGATTCCGCCGAGGAGGCCGCCGGCGACCGTGCCGACGAGGGAGATCATCAGGCTCTGCCCGGCTTTGCCCTGCTGCGTCATCGGGTAGCCGTCGATGAGGGTGGCGGCCGAGGCCGGCGTCCCCGGAATTCGCAGCAGGATGGCGGGGATCGAGCCCGAGTACACCGTCGCGAAATAGATGCCCAGCAGCAGCATCATCCCGTTGACGGGCGGCAGCACGAAGGTGAAGGGCAGCATCAGCGCGATGGACATCGTCGTGCTGAGCCCGGGGATGGCGCCGACGACGATGCCGCCGACCACGCCGATCACCAGGAAGAGCATCGGCTCCCAGCTCAGGATCTGGAGGAGCCCGGCCCAGGTGTCGCTCATGTGAGGAGCCTTTCGATGAACGAGTAGGGGAGGGGTACGCCGAACGCCACGTAGAACAGGTAGAAGTTGAGGACGGCGAGTCCGACCGGCACGACGAGAAGCGCGATGATCGAGCGGATGCCCATGAGCAGCATGGTCACGACGAGGAACAGCGCGGTGGCGAGAACATAGCCGAGCGGGTGCATGGCGTAGATGTAGGCGAAGGTAGCGGCGATCGCCGCGAGGACGTTGAGGAGCTCGCCGCGGGTGGGCGTCGCTTCCTTCTTGTCGCGCTGGAATGCGAGCAGCACGGCGAGCACGATCATCGCCCCGCCGATGAGATTGGGGTAGCCGGCGGCGCCGGGGTCGGAGCCGTCGGGGTGCTCGCCGATCGCGGCCATCTGCGCGAAGGTCACGACTCCGATGAGGAGGAACACGAAAGCGCCGATGAGGTTGGCCTTGCGCGTCTGCAGTAAGGGCTTCATGGTTGCCTCTTCTCCCAAGAGGCTGCCTGCGGGCGGAGAGCAGGGCGCTCTCCGCCCGCAGGCAGCGGATTCTCAGTAGACCTCGGAGATCAGCTTCTCGAAACGGTCGAACTCGGATCGGGTGAAGTCGGTGAACTGAGCGCCGTCGCGGTCGGCGATGCCGATGCCGGTCTTCTCGAGGAAGTCGATGTACTCCGCCGACTGCGCGACGCCGCCGATGCAGTCGCGAAGCTTCTCGACACGGTTGTCGGGAGTCGCGTCAGGAACGACGACGCCGATCCAGCTGCCCATCACCCAGTCGACGCCGAGCTCCTTGAGCGTCGGCACATCCGGGAGGGCGGGGAAGCGCTCCTCGGCCATCACCGCGAGGCCGCGCATCGCACCGGACTCTATCTGCTGGCGGACCTCGCCGGCGGAAGGGGCGAGGACCTCGACCTGGCCGCCCAGGACCGCCGGGATCATCTCCGCCGCGCCGTTGAAGGGCACATACTCGGTGAAGTGGGTGTCGAGGGCCTGGCCGAGACCACGCACCGCGAGATCCCAGGTCCCCCCGCGACCGTTCGTCGCCGCGCGCACGGTGTCTCCCTGGGCCAGGGCATCCTTCACATCGTCGAAGGTCTGGTACGGCGAGTCCGCTGAGACCGTGAGCACCGCCGGGTTCGCGGCGATCTGCACGATGCCCTTGACGTCCTCCGGAGTGAAAGCGGCCGTGCCGAGGTGTTTGAGGATCGCCAGCTCGGTCGTCGCCGTCGCGATGGTGTAGCCGTCCGGATCGGCGTCGACGAGTGCCTGATGGCCGGTCGCGCTCGCGGCTCCGGTGAGGTTCTGCACGACGAAGCGAGTGTCGCAGGTCTC
The DNA here is from genome assembly GCA_964406995.1 of uncultured Microbacterium sp. Classification (GTDB taxonomy): domain Bacteria; phylum Actinomycetota; class Actinomycetes; order Actinomycetales; family Microbacteriaceae; genus Microbacterium. Next base: position 23,410 of record CAYOTY010000016.1, on the reverse strand, counting down.
CTCCGACATCGTCATGAGCTGACGGGTGATGACGTCGGTGCCGCCGCCGGCGGCCCAGGGCACGATGACCTGGATCGGCTTGTCGGGGAAGTCATCCGCCGGCTGCTCTCCGGATGGGTTGGCGGGGCCGGCGCTGTTCGAACAGGCGATCAGCGAGAAAGAGGCGAGGCCGACGACAGCGAGGGCGCCGAACCTCCAGATCCCACGTTGCTTCTTGGTCATCATCCTTGATTTCCTTTCCTTGGCGGCACCTGGGGGCCGAATGGTGATTGAGGTGTAGCGGATGTGTGCGGGCTCACCATGAGCCCGCGACGATGTTCACCGGGGTCTGGCCGGTGAGGAGCGCGCGCATCTGTGCGACTATCAGGTCTCTCTGGAAGCCGTGCGAGGCATCGGAGTTGCCCCCGACGTGCGGAGTGATCAGCACGTCCTCCCGCGACCAGAGCGGGTGGTCTGCGGGAAGCGGCTCGGGATCGGTGACGTCCAGCGCGATGCGCAGCTGCTTCGCGTCCAGGGCGGCGAGCAGCGCCTCGGAGTCGACGACGGGCCCACGGCCGATGTTGACGAAAGCGGTGCCCTCGCGCATCGCGGCGAATGCCTCGGTGCCGATCAGTCCTCTGCTGTGCTCGTTGAGCGGCAGCGTGCAGATGATCGCATCGGCCTGCGGTATGAGCGTCGGCAGCTCGTCGACGCCGTGGATCTCGCGGCCGTCCTCGAGCACGCGGGCGCGGCTGGCGACGCGAATCACCGCAGCGGGATCGAAGCCGGCGATCATCCGCTCGACGCGCGAGCCGACGCCGCCGTAGCCGATCAGCAGCACGCGCTTGCCGATGAGCCCCGGCGAGGGGTGGTTGTCCCATGCGGCGGCGCTGCGCATGTATCCCGGCACTTCGCGCAGGAGCGCGAGCAGGAGGGTCACGGCGAGCTCCGCCGTGGGGGCCTCCATCACGCCGACCGCGTTGGCGAGCGCGCCGTGACCCGGGATGCAGGGCACGAGGCCCTCCAGGCCGATCGAGGGCGCCTGGAAGAGACGGGCCTTCGTGGCGCGGGCGAGAACGGCATCGAGGCCGTGCGTCGAGACGTACTGCCAGGTGGTCTCCTTCAGCGTGGTGTGGAAGGGGAGCACGACCATGTCGAGCTCGGCGGGATCGGCGTCTACCGGGTCGGTGCCGTCCTGCAGCTTCCACAGCACGAGTCGGATCTGCTCGGCCTCTTCGGGGGCGAGCGTGGCCTTGACGTCATCGTAGAGATGCTCGTACGGCAGCGAGACGGCGATGCGTGGCCGGATCAGTTCCACAGCGGGGTCCCTTCGAGGAATGTGGCGAGGACGGGAATGGCGGAGATGTCTGCGATGTCGACGGTCAGAGGGTTCGCACCCAGCACGCAGAGGTCGGCCAGGTAGCCCTCCTTGAGGCGTCCGAGCGAGTCCTCGAGTCCGGACAGCCAGGCGCCGTGCACGGTGAACATCGCCAGCGCCTCGTGGGCGGTGATCGCCTCGTGCGCCGCCAGGATCCGGCCGGTGCGGTTACGGCGGTCGGCGAAGGCCTGGATGCCGCGCAGGGGGGTGCCGGGCAGAGGGCGGTCGGTGCTCCCGACCAGGCGGATGCCGGAGTCCAGCAGGGAACGGCCACGATAGAGCCAGTCGGCGCGATCCGGCCCGAGGATGTCGGCGAAGTCGTGCGCCGAGTCGTGGATGAACGAGGGCTGCGTCACGATCGAGAGTCCCAGCGCCGCGATCCGGGGGATCTGGTCGGGACGGATCGCACCGCCGTGCTCGATCCGGTGACGGGCTCGGCGCTCGGGGTGGAGGCGCATGGCCTCTTCGACGTAGTCGAGCGCGAGATCCATGGCCGCGTCGCCGATCGCGTGGATGGCCAGCTGCCACCCCGCGGCGTGGCCCTCGACGACCGCGCGGCGCATGACGGTGCGGTCGAACTGCCAGGAGCCGCAGTTGTCGGTGCCGACATAGGGGTCGGACATCCGGGCGGCACGCACCATCATCCCGCCGTCGAGCATGACCTTCTGCGCGCCGATCTGCATCATGCTGCCGGCGCCGAATCCCGTCCGGAGTCCCAGCGAGAGGGCCCTGCTGTAGTCCTGCTCCTCGTTGGTCACGCGGTCTTCGAGCGTGTCGAAGCTCGGCATGAGCTCGAGGCGCACCGGCAGCTCGCCGCGCTCGGCGAGGGCGAGGTAGGAGGCCAGGTCGATGCCGCTGAGGGCCAGAAAACCGCTGATCCCGGCCTCGGTGCAGAAGGTGATGCCGTCCTTGCGGGCGGCGAGACCCGCGGCGCGGATGAAGCGTGCGATGTCGTCCACGCTGTAGGGCAGGCGCTGTTCGCGCACGAGCGCCTGGTTCGACTCGATGAGCACGCCCTGCGCGATCTGCGGGTCATCGAGCAGGCTGCGATCCTCGATGCCATCGAGGACAGCCGTGGACACCGCCGAGGCGTGGCTGGAGATGTGACGGGCCCAGATGCGTCGCTTGCCGCCGACCGCATCGAGTTCGGGAGCGGTGAGGTGCCCGCCGTAGTTGCGCTGGTCGTAGCCGACGACCTCGACCCAGGCATCCGGAGCCCTGCTCTTGACGCCCTCGGCGATGAGGTCGAGCGCCTCCTGGCGACTCTGCGCCGCCCCGATGTCGACGGCCGAGAGTCCTTGGCCGGTGAACTGCAGGTGGGTGTGGGCGTCGATGAAGCCGGGGAGCAGGCAGGCGCCCGCGAGATCGATGCGCTCGTCGGCGGTGACGCCGTCGAGGTCGTCGTCGAACCCCGCGATGCGTCCGGCGAGGATGCCGATGCGGCTCGCGCTCGGACGGCTCTCGTCCATCGTGACGATGTCGGCGTTCTCGATGATCGTGTCGACTCTCACAGTCCGCTCTCCTGTCCCGCTTCGCGCTGCTTCAGCGAACGCTCCATGAGCTCTGCGATGACATGGTCGTCGCTGCGCGGCGAGGTGTGCAGGACGCCTGCCGCCTTCGCCTGATCGGCGAGCGAGCGGTTCTGGCCGAGCTTCGCCTTGGCCAGACGCACGTCGACCGTGATGCGGAAGCCGATGAGGAAGCGCAGCAGTTCGTCGATGCGGGCGTCGGCCACGGCGTCCGGCTGCCATCGCGCGCCGGTCACCGGGCAGCTGGCCTCGTGCGCGGCGATGAGGTCGATGAGGTGCTCACGGAGCTCCCCCTCGCTCTGCATGGTTCGCGACGTGCCCGTCAGCTGTGCGACGAGGTAGTTGTAGGTGGGAAGCCCCGGGTCGGCGTACCAGGCGGGGCTCACGTAGCTCTGTGGTCCGCGGAACACGCAGGTGATGGTCTCTCCTGCGGTGATCGCGGCCGCCATCGGGTCGACGCGCGGCATGTGCCCGACGAGCTCGAGACGGCCGTCGGGCAGTTCCTCGAGGAGAAGCGGCATGTGGGAGACCCGCACTTCATCCCCGCCTGCGATGAGCACGGCGAGCGGGTTCGAGCGCACGATGTCGAGCGCGGTCTCGCGTTGCGAGACATCAAAGAACGGATTAATCCACATTGACTTTCCTAGTACAGTTTAAAACTGTATTGGTTGAGATTCAGACAGCTTAGCCAGCCATTCGTCCGCGTGTCAACGTGCGGGCCTGGAATGCGTTTGGCCCGGACCCCTGGAGGGATCCGGGCCAAACGACCGGCGATACTACGGCAGCACGTAGGAGGTCTTCGAGTGCGTGAAGAACTCGCGAGCCGTCGACCCCTGCTCCTTCGGGCCGAAGCTCGACATCTTGCGGCCGCCGAAGGCCACGTGCGGATCGACGCCCGCGGTCGGGAGGTTGACCATCACCATCCCCGAGTCCGAGCGGGCCTGGAAATCCTCGGCGAGCTTCAGCGAGGTCGTGCAGATGCCGGCTGAGAGGCCATAGGGGGTGTCGTTCGCGATGGCCACGGCCTCGTCATGCGAGGAGACCCGGATCACCGAGGCGACCGGGCCGAAGATCTCTTCACGGCTCGTGCGGTGCTCGTTGCTCGCTCCGACGATGAGGGCGGGCGAGAGATAGAAACCGGGGGTCTTTCCGTCGATCACCTCGCCGCCGATCACCTCGCCGGCCTCCCGGCGAGCGATCTCGAGATACTCCAGATCGGTGTCCAGCTGAGACTCGTCCACGACCGGGCCGATATCGGTTCCCTCGGCTCGGGAGTCGCCGACGGAGAGCTGCGACATGCGCTCACGCATGCGCTGCAGGAAGGCGTCGTGGACGCGATCATGCACGATGAGGCGGCTCGAGGCCGTGCAGCGCTGGCCTGTGGCGAAGAAGGCGCCGTCGATCGCGCAACTCACCGCGACATCCAGATCGGCGTCCTCGGCGATCACGAGCGGGTTCTTCCCGCCCAGCTCGAGCTGCGCCGGCATGAGCCGCCGGGCCGCCTTCTCGGCGATCCCGACTCCGACTCCGCTCGATCCGGTGAAGGTCATCGCATCGATGCCCGGATGGTCGACCATCGCCGAGCCGAGTACGGAGCCCTGGCCCATCACGAGGTTGAAGACGCCCGCGGGCACCCCGCTGTCGTGCATGATGCGCGCGAGAGCGAGCGCGCTCGCCGGGGTGAGCTCGGCCGGCTTCATCACGACCGCGTTACCGTAGGCGAGGGCGGGAGCCGCCTTCCACGAGGGAATGGCGATCGGGAAGTTCCACGGGGTGATGATGCCGACCACGCCCAGCGGTTCACGAGTGGTGTTGACCGTGACCCCCGGGCGCGTCGAGGCCTGGCGGGTCCCGGTCAGTCGCAGGGCCTCGCCGCTGAAGAAGCGGAACACCTGCGCGGCGCGGATCACCTCGCCGCGCGCCTCGCGGAGCGTCTTGCCCTCTTCGCGCGCGAGCAGATCGGCGAGCTCTTCGGCATCCCGGTAGATGCGCGTGGCGATCCGCTCGAGGATGTCGGCGCGCTCCTGCGGGGAGCTCCGCGCCCACCCCGGCTGCGCTTCGCGGGCCGCCTCCACCGCGCGATCGAGCACCGCGGCATCGGAGCGCGGGAACAGACCCACCACGTCGTTCGTGTCAGAGGGATTGAGGTTGGGCCGGTGATCCGGGACGTCTGCGAACTCCCCTCTCACATAGTTCTGCTGTCGCATCGTCGTTGCTCCTCGCTGGTCGTCGGTGGGCGGGTGAAGGGCGGCACGCGGTGCCGGGAGGGGGCGCTCAGGGGGCGCGGAAGCGTCGGCTCGGGTTGAGCGCGCTCTCGATCGCATCGGCGAGACGGGGCGACTCCTCGGGCAGGAGCGTCGCGGTGCAGATTCGCACGAAGGGGGCGCTGTCGATGCGGAAGAGCGTGCCGGCGCGCACCGCCCAGCCGTGCAGGAGGAGGTGTGAGACGAGCGCGGTCTCGTCGCGCACGGGGACGGCGATGTTGAGTCCGGAGACGCCATGGGCCTCGATGCCCCGGGCGGTGAGCTCGTCCAGCAGCGTCATGCGACGCAGCTCATACGCCTCCCTCGCCCGGGCGATCTGGGCGAGCACACCTGAGTCCTCGAGCAGCGCCGCGGTGATGCGCTGGGTGAAATGGCTCACCCAGCCGGGGCCGACCAGCATCCGTCTCTGCACCGCGTCGGCGGTGGACGCATCGCTCATCATGGCCGCGATGCGAAGGTCGGGGCCGAGAGCCTTGTTCATCGAGCGGATCACCGCGTAGTGCGATCGACCGGTCGTGAGCGTGACGGGAGGGGCATCTGAGATGAGCGCGGCGTGGTCGTCCTCGACCACGATCACGTGCGGATAGGCCGCGAGCAGCTCCCGCAGCTCGGCCGCCCGGGCCGAGGAGATGGCCGAGCCGTAAGGGTTGTGCGCCCTCGTCGTGACGAACAGTGCCGAGATGCGGCGGGATTCGAGTGCCTGTCTCAGCCCGTCGGGTGTGATGCCCTCGTCGTCGATCGGAGCGCCGACCGGCTCAAGGCCCAGCGCGTGGATGAGGTGCAGAGAGGAGCTCCAGCTCGGATCCTCGACGATGACCGCATCCCCGGGCCGCAGGTGAGCCTGCGCGATCCGCTCGAAGGCGTCGAGGGCGCCGCTGGTGATCGAGAGCTCGCCGGAGACGCCATCCGCGCTGAACTGCTCCTGCATCACGCGACGCAGATCCGGCTCGGCATGCTCGACGTCGTAGAGCGTGGGACGGAACAGCCCGCGGCGCACGATCGCGTTGACATCGGGGAGGAGCTGGGGGTCGGGTCCGACGAAGGCGAGGTCCCTGACGCCGGGCGGTGTGGGAAAGGTGATCGCGCGCTGCGCGACGGGCAGGTTGGAGATGCGTGCCTTGCGCCCTTGATTGGTCGATATCACCGAGCGCTCGCGCAGCGTGCGGTAGGCGAGTGCCACCGTGCCCGGGTTCACGCCGACCGTCTTCGCGAGACTGCGGACGGAGGGCAGCTCCTGCCCGGCCTCCACCTCGCCGTTGCGAACCGCTTGTGTGATCACATCCACGATCTCCTGGTAGGAGGAGAGCGGCTCACGAAATATCTCTAACACAGTTAATGACCGTACTAGTAAAGATGACGATGGACAACGATCTCGAGGGAATCCTCGTGTCGCGTCGGGATGCGGCCGGCTCCGGCGATGCCCGATCTGCGGACGTCGTCCCGTTCTGAGGATGCACCGCATTCGTCCGCGATTCGGGGGACGACGTCCGCAGATCGGGCGCGCGGGCGGCGGATGCCGTCAGACGGTCTCGCGTGCGATCGCGGCGAGGAAGGCGTCGACGTCGTCCTCGGTGGTGTCGAAGGAGCACATCCAGCGCACCTCGTTCTTCGCGGCATCCCAGTCGTAGAAGCGGAACGACTCGCGGAGGCGGTCGGCGACGCCGTCGGGGAGCGAGGCGAAGACGGCGTTCGCCTGGGTCGGCTGCGTGAAGCGCACGTCGCGGATCGAGCCCTCGGCGAGGCCCGCCTCGACCCCCGCACGCAGCCTCGCGGCCATCGCGTTGGAGTGGCGGGCGTTGCGCAGCCACAGGTCGCCCTCCAGCAGCGCGATCAGCTGCGCCGAGACGAACCGCATCTTCGAGGCCAGCTGCATGGAGTACTTGCGCGAGAAGACGAGGCCCTCGGATGCCGCGGGATCCAGCACCACGATCGCCTCGCCGAGCATCGCCCCGTTCTTGGTGCCGCCGAAGCTCAGCACGTCCACGCCCGCATCGCGGGTGAAGGCGCGCAGCGGCAGGTCGAGCGCGGCGGCGGCGTTGGAGATGCGGGCGCCGTCCATGTGCAGCCGCATCCCGCGCTCGTGCGCGTGCTCGGCGAGGGCGCGGATCTCGTCGGGGGTGTAGAGGGTGCCGAGCTCGGTGGACTGCGTGATCGAGACGACCAGCGGCTGTGCGCGGTGCTCGTCGCCCCAGCCCCAGGCCTCCCGATCGACGAGCTCAGGAGTGAGCTTGCCGTCATCCGTGGGCACCGTCAGGAGCTTGATGCCGCCCATCCGCTCGGGTGCGCCGCCCTCGTCGACGTGGATGTGCGCGGTGGACGCCGTGATCACCGCTCCCCAGCGCGGCAGCATCGACTGCAGGCCCACGACGTTCGCGCCCGTGCCGTTGAAGACCGGGAACGCCTGCACGCCCTCGCCGAAGTGCGAGGCCATTACCTCCTGGAGCCGCTTCGTGTAGGCATCCTCGCCGTAGGCGACCTGGTGCCCTTCATTGGCCGCCGCGATGGCGGCGAGGATCTCTGGGTGGATGCCGGAATAGTTATCGGAGGCGAAGTCGCGTACCGCCGGGTCATGCAGTGTGCTCACCCGTCAAGACTACGAGGTCGTCCAGTGCACCCGCGTCGCTCCGACCCGCGAGACTACATATCCTGGTCGAGACCGCATGCGACGACTGCTGTTTCGACCGGGATATGCAGTCTCGCGGAGCAGTGCCTTCGTGGGCGGAGGAGGGGTGGCCGTACGGGAGACGGATGCGATGCGCTGAGCGAGCGGAGCGAGACGAAGTGTCGGAGGCAGGGTTTACGCTCTATCCGTGGCGTCCTCCCCCGCAAGCCCTGCCGCCGACGTTCCCGCGTCTGTGCGCAAGCGTGCCTTCATCCAGGTGCTCGTCAACACCGCGATCGCCAACGTCACCACGAGCTACCTCTGGTTCGCGCTGACCTTCTGGGTCTACATCGAGACGCGCTCGGTGCTGGCCACCGGCATCATCGGCGGCGCATACATGCTGTTCGTCTCCGCTTTCGCGATGGTCTTCGGCACCATCGTCGACCGCTATCGCAAGTACACCGTGATGGTGGGATCGAGTCTGGTCTCCGCGGCGGCGTTCGTGATCGCCGGGGGCCTGTACCTGTGGCATCCGGAGTCCGCCCTGCTCAATCTCGCGGGCCCGTGGTTCTGGCTGTTCGCCGGCATCATCCTCTTCGGCGGGGTGATCGAGCAGATGCGGAACATCGCCCTGTCGACCACGGTCACCCTCCTCATCGACGAAGACCGCCGCGCCAACGCCAACGGCCTCGTCGGCACCGTGCAGGGCATCGCCTTCATCATGACGAGCGTGTTCTCCGGCCTCTCGATCGGTTTCCTCGGCATGGGCGGCACCCTCGCCATCGCGATCGGCGCCATGGTCGTCACCTTCGCGCATCTGGTGTTCGTGCGGATCCCCGAGTCCGCGCCCGAGCCCGAGGAGGGCGGCTCGCATGCCCTCGATCTGCGCGGCAGCATCCGTGCCATACGGCTCGCACCGGGCCTGTTCGCCCTCATCCTCTTCTCGACCTTCAACAACCTCATCGGCGGCGTCTACATGGCGCTCATGGACCCCTATGGCCTCGAGCTCTTCTCCGTGCAGATGTGGGGCATCGTCTTCGGCGTCGCCTCGACCGGATTCCTCGTGGGCGGTGCGATCGTCGCCAAGTGGGGTCTCGGCAAGAAGCCCATGCGCACCATGCTGCTGGTGGTGGCCGCCATGGGCGTGCTCGGCAGCATCTTCATGATCCGCGAGTGGTGGGCGCTGTACGCGGTGGGCATCTGGCTGTACATGGCGCTCGTGCCTCCGGTCGAGGCCGCCGAGCAGACCGTGATCCAGAAGGTCGTTCCCTTCACCCGCCAGGGTCGCGTGTTCGGCGTGGCGGCCGCCTTCGAGGCGGCGGCGGCCCCCATCACCGCCTTCCTCATCGCGCCGATCGCCGAATTCTGGGTCATCCCCTACATGAACGGCCCGGCGGGTCAGGCGCGCTGGGGCTGGCTGCTCGGCGAGGGCGAGGCGCGCGGCATCGCCCTCATCTGCTTCTTCGCGGGGCTGATCATGGTCGTGGTGGCGCTGCTCGCCTTCAAGAGCCGCGCCTATCGCACGCTGAGCGAGCTGTACGAGAAGGCGCCGGATGCGGCAGGGCCGGATGCCGCAGACACCACCGAGGCGACGGAGCGCGCCGCGGCATCCGACCTTCCCGACGCCCCGCCCTCGATCCCCGGCGCCCCGCACTGAGCCAGCGGCCTCCGCGCACGGAATCGGTCTGTCGACCGTCCGGCTAGGCGTCGAGGTCGATGATGCGATCGTTGATGTAGCGGGCGTGGGAGTCCCAGAGGTTCACGATCTCGGTCGCGACCACGCCCTCCATGTCTTCGAGCCCGCCGACCCGGAAGATGGTCGCGGCCGCGCGCAGCTGCTCATCCGCCGCCCGCGCCGCCTTCGCGAAGCCCTGAGCGACCGCGCGCACCCAGGCCTCGCTCGCCGCCTTCACCGCCGCATAGTTCGCGCCGCCCGCCAGGGGCCGCGCGACGGCCTTCGAGGAGACGATCGCCAGTCGTCCTGCACTCGACGTGCGAAGTTCGGCGTCGAAGACGCGGCTGACATTGCGCAGCACGGTGAACGAGGTCTCCAGGGCACGGTAGTCCTCATCGCTCTGACCGGCGATGCCACCGCCCCCGCGCCAGCCGCCCACGAGCGGAATCACGCCGTCGACGGTGCCCTCGGCGGCGAGGATGCGTTCCCTCAGCACGCCGACCGCATCCGCATCGCTGAGATCGCACACCTCGGTCCGCGCGCCGAGCGAGGCGAGTTCGGCGAGGTGCTCGTCGTTGCGTGAGACCGCGACCACCCGCGCGCCGGTGTTCACCAGCGCGCGGGCGGTCAGATGGCCGAGCGTGCTCGTCGCTCCTGCGAGGACGACGACGCGCCCGGCGATGTCAGGCATCGCCTGCCCGGATCCCGGCCGTGGACTCGATCACCGGTCGCATCTTCTTCTCCAGCGCTTCGAAGAACATCGACAGCGGGAACTCGTCGGGAAGCACCGCGTCGGTGTACCCCTTGGGCGGACCGGCGAGCACCTCGTCGGAGAGACCACGTGCCCAGACGGATGCCGGGTGCGGCGTCAGTGTGGAGCGGACCAGCTCGTACGCGGCCAGCCAGTGCGCGACCTTCGGGCGGTCGATCGAGCGCCAGTACAGCTCGTCGATCTGCTCGCCGAGGGCGATGACGGCATCCGGCACGCCCTCCCAGTCGAAGGCGAGCTGCGTGTCGGTCCAATGCAGCACGCCGCGCTGGTGCAGCCACGCGAACAGCAGCTGCCCGCCGAGCCCGTCGTAGTTGCGCACGCGCGAACCGGTGATCGCGAAACGGAAGATCCGATCGAAGATCACCGCGTACTGCACGAGGGCGGCGTGCTCGAGCATCCGCTCCTCGTTCTCGCTCAATGACTCCGGTCCCTGTGCTTCGCTCCCCGGTCCCTGAGCCTGTCGAAGGGCAGCAACCGGTCGAAGGGCAGACAGTCGCCTCTGGATCGCCACGCTCTCGCGGAACGCGGTCAGGTCGCAGCGCAGCTCCTCCAGCGAGTAGAGGAAGTACGGCATCCGCTGCTTGATCATGAAGGGATCGAACGGCAGATCGCCGCGCATGTGCGTGCGGTCGTGGATGATGTCCCACATCACGAAGGTGTGCTCGGCGAGCGCCTGGTCATCGAGCATGCGCGCCGCCTCTTCGGGCAGGTCGAGCTTGGTGATGCCTGCCGCCGCGCGCACGACCCGCCGGTAGCGGGCCGCCTCGCGGTCCTGGAAGATCGCGCCCCAGGTGAACTGCGGAATCTCCCGCATCGACACCGTCTCGGGGAACAGCACCGCCGAGTTCGTGTCGTAGCCGGGTGTGAAGTCCACCAGACGCAGTGAGACGAACAGCTTGTTGCCGTAGTCGCCCGCTTCCAGCTCACCGATGAACTCCGGCCAGATCGTCTCGACGATGAGCGCCTCGACGAGGCGATCGGGCGAGCCGTTCTGCGTGTACATCGGGAAGATCACCAGGTGACGGATGCCGTCCTCCCGGTGCTGCTGCGGCTGGAACGCGACGAGCGAGTCGTAGAAGTCGGGAACCCCGAAGCCCTCCGCAGCCCAGCGCTCGAAGTCCTGCACGGATGCCGCAAGATATTCGGCGTCGTGCGGGAACGCCGGGGCGAGGGCGCGGATGCCCGCTACGATCGCGGCGACGTGCTCGCGCGCGGCCGGGTGGAGCGCCGGATCCGGGATCGATCCGTCGTGCTCCTGCAGCTCGCGGATGGCGAGCACGGCGGCCTTGAGCGACAGCCATGCCGACGACGTCTCCGCAGCGCTTGCACTGAGCGAGGAAGCCGAAGGCTCCTGGGGCGAAGTGTCCTCGACGACCTCGGGCTCGCCGATGATGGCCTTGCTCACGACCTGGTCGTGGGTGGCGCTGTTGTGCATGGGAACCTCCGATCTTCGAGGTCTCGGCACAGGGCAACCGGGTGGGCGACGCCTCGCGTACGCACAACCTGGTGGGTCCTGCGCGGGTTTTCTTTGGTCCTCCCAGCCTACGGCCTGGGCCGGATTCTGTCTGCGGCCCACTCCTGGCCGTCCTGCGGAACGGGCCTGCCCTCCTGCGCAACAACCGCGAGGGAACGCAATAGGATTCCCCGCATGGCAGCATCCTCGAAACGCACCCGAAAGCGCTCCTCCGGCGTCAGCGGCAATCCCGCGTACCGCAGCACCGGCAACCCGGCTAAGCGCCCCGTCGTCGCAGCAGGCCCCGTTCGCGCCCGCGACTGGATCGGCGCCGCGCGCCCGCGCACGCTGCCGCTCGCGGTCGCTCCGGTCGTCATCGGTACCGGTGCGGCGCAGATCACCGAGCACGCCCTCCACTGGGTCATCGCGCTGTTCTGCCTCGCCGTGGCGGTGCTGCTGCAGATCGGGGTGAACTTCGCCAACGACTACAGCGACGGCATCCGGGGCACGGACGTGCACCGCGTGGGTCCTGCGCGCCTGACCGCATCCGGCCGGGTTCCCGCGAAGCGCGTGCTCGCCGTCGCCCTCGTCTTCTTCGCCCTCGCCGCCCTCGCCGGGCTCGCGATCGTGATCCGCACCGAGCAGTGGTGGATGCTCGCCGTCGGCGCCGTCTGCATCGCCGCCGCCTGGTTCTACACCGGCGGCAAGCGCCCCTACGGCTACGCCGGGCTCGGTGAGCTCTTCGTCTTCGTCTTCTTCGGTCTCGTCGCCACCCTCGGCACGACCTGGGTGCAGGCCTTCCAGCTCACGCAGGAGGCCTGGCTCGGCGGGATCATCGCAGGGCTCCTGGCCTGCGCGGTGCTCGTCGCGAACAACCTGCGCGACATCGACCAGGACCGCGCGGTCGGCAAGCGCACCCTCTCGGTGATGATCGGCCGCACGGCCTCCCGGGTGCTGTTCTCCGTGCTGATCCTGCTGGCCTTCGCGCTCGTCGCGCTCGTGGCGCTGTTCTATCCCATCGCGTGGCTGGGCATGCTGGCGCTTCTGGCGGCCCTGCCCGCGGTGCTGATCGTGTGGACCTACCGCCTGCCGAAGGAACTGGTCATCGCCCTCGGGCTGACCTCGCTGACCTCGCTCCTGGTCGCCGGCGCCCTGTACTGGGCGTTCATCGGCTGAGCGGCGTCTCAGGCCTCGGCCGAGGAGTCCTCGACGTCCTCGTCACGCGTCTGGTTCTTTCGCGCTTCGCGCTTCTCGTAGATCTCGCGCGAGGCCTCCGACAGCGGGGCGCGCAGGAAGATGAGCGAGATGCTCACGCCGATGAGGGCGGCGAAGAGCAGCGCCAGCCACCAGAACTCCTGGAAGATCGGGAACAGCATCAGGATCGCCAGGGGCACCAGGAACGCGAGCAGCCGCAGCACGGTGTAGACGAGGAGGGGCGGCAGCTTTCTCATCCCTCCAGTCTAGGCAGGCGTCCTATGACCCTGCCGACTCCACCCCCGCCTTCCCGCCTCGCCGCCCACGAATGCACGACCGCCGCACGACCGCGCGAGAAGACCGCCGGTCTGGTCGTGCAGACGTGTGAAAGCCGTGCATTCGTGGGGCGAGGGGAACGGGGCCGCGTCAGCTGCTGCGGCGCATGGCCCGGATGCCGACGGCGAGCCCGACCGCGGCGACCGCGATCGCCGAGACGGCGCCCCACAGCACGGCCGTGCTTCCGAAGTCACCCGAGAGCAGCACCCGCTCGGCTTGCACGACCCAGTTCACGGGGTTGACGGCGGCGACGGCGCGCATCCACGCCGGCCCCTCCTCGAGAGGAAGGAGCATGCCTGACAGGATCAGCAGCGGGAAGATCAGCGTCTGCTGCACTCCCCAGAACAGCCACTCGCGCTCCTTGGTGCCCAGGGCCAGCGTGTACGAGAGGGCTCCGAGGCCCACACCGAACACCGACAGCAGCACGAGCCCGGCGAGGAGTCCGAGCGGGTTCACGGTGAAGCCGAAGGGCCAGGCGATCGCGACGATGAGCAGTGCCTGCACGACGATCGGCGCGACCTCCTTGAGTGCGCGACCGACCAGCAGGGAGGAGCGTGCCAGGGGCGCGACGAGCGTCCGCTCGTGCGAGCCGGTCATCATCTCGTACTGGAGGTTCGAGCCCACCGCCCCCGTGCCGAAGAGCACGATCATCACGAGGATGCCGGGCACGAACCACCGCAGTGTCTCGCTCGCCGGCAGCCCCGACATGCCGATCAGGAGCGGCCCGAACAGCCCCAGGAAGACGAGCGGCTGGAGCAGGCTGAAGATGAGCGAGAAGGGGTCGCGGAGGACCGGGCGCATCTCCCGGCTGAGGACGTTCCAGGTGTCGCGCCCGACGTTCGGGCGGACGGCGGTGTCGGTGGTGGTCATCGGCCTGCTCCTTCGGTGGTGAGCTCGGATGCCGCGGCATCCGTGTCGTCTTCGGTCTCTTCGCTCTGCTGCTCCGCATCGCGGAGGGTGCGGCCGGTGAGGGCCAGGAACACGTCGTCGAGCGTGGGCGGTACGCCGGTCGCCGAGCGCACCGTGAGGCCCGCGGCATCGAGTGCGCGCACTGCCGCGGGCAGCAGCGCGTCGCCGTCGGGAGCCGTGACGGAGACGGAGGCGCCGGATGCCGCCACCTCCCGATCGGTGAGGCGCTGCACCACGGATGCCGCGCGGGCGGCGTCCGCGGCGGTGTCGTGGGTGAGCGTGACGACGTCGCCGGCGAGCTCCGCCTTGAGCCTCGCGGCCGTGTCGTCGGCGATGACCTGGCCGCGATCCATGACCATGACCCGCTCGGCGTAGCGGTCGGCCTCCTCCAGGTAGTGCGTGGTGAGGAAGACGGTCGTGCCGTGCTGGGCGCGAAGATCCTGGATGTGCTGCCAGAGGTTCGCCCTGCTCTGCGGGTCGAGCCCGGTGGAGGGCTCGTCGAGGAACAGCAGGGGAGGCGAGTGCATCAGGCCGAGCGCGATGTCGAGACGCCGCTTCTGCCCGCCGGAGAGCTGCTGCACCGAGCGGGTGGCGAAGCTCGAGAGATCCAGCGAGTCGATGAGCTCGTCGGCCCGCCGCCGGCTGTCGCCGCGGCTCATCCCGTAGAAGGCGCCCTGGCTCAGCAGTTCGTCGCGGGCGCGCTGGGAGAAGCTGCCGCTCGACTGCTGGCCGACGTAGCCGATGCGGGCACGCACGCCCGCGGGGTCGCGGAGGATGTCGTGCCCGACGACCCGCGCGGTGCCGGATGTCGGCGGGATGAGCGTCGTCAGCATCCGCAGGCTCGTGGACTTGCCGGCGCCGTTCGGGCCGAGGAAGGCGACCAGCTCGCCTCGTGCGGCCTGGAAGGTGAGATCGGTGACCGCCTCGACGGTCTTCTTCTTGACGGTGAATCTCTTGGTGAGCCCGTCGGATTCGATGATCGGTTCTTGTGCCATGGATCGAGGGTAGAAAACAATGCGGACAGATTCAGTCCTCAATATCTGGCAACCTGGGAACATGACCGACACGACCTCCCGTGCCCTGGCCCTGCTGAACCTCCTGCAGACCCATCGACATTGGCCGGGCGCCGAGCTCGCCGATCGCCTGGGCGTCACCGAGCGCACCGTGCGGCGAGATATCGAGCGACTCCGCGATCTCGGGTACCGCGTGGAGTCGACCCCCGGTGCGATGGGCGGCTACCGGCTGGAGGCGGGCAGCGCCGTGCCGCCGCTTCTGCTCACCGACGAGGAGGCCGTCGCGATGGCGATCGGCCTCCGGGTCGCGGCGTCGCAACGGCTCGTTTCCGGCGCGGAGACCACCATCACCGCGCTCGCGAAGCTGGAGAAGGTGCTGCCCGCGCCGCTGCGGCGCCGGGTGACCGCGCTCGCAGAGACCGTGCAGCCCGCCGGCATCTCCTCCGGGGCGCCGGTCTCCTCCGAGGTGCTCGGCGAGCTCGCCCTCGCCTGCCGCGACCACGAACGCGTGCGGTTCTCGTACACCTCCGCCGAGGGCGTGACGACCCGTCGCCGCGTCGAGCCGCACGCCCTCGCCCCGGCCGACCGGCACTGGTACCTGCTGTGCTGGGACGTGGAGAGAGACGACTGGCGCACCTTCCGCGTCGACCGGCTCGCGGATCTCGAGCACACGCGCGTGCTGTTCACGCCGCGTCCCCTCACCCCCGAGGAGATCGAGGAGTTCATCCTCATCGCCCGCTCCTGGGTGCGCCAGGCCGTCGAGGCGGATGTCGTGATGGAGCTCCCCCTCGAGGAGATGAAGCGGCAGTTCGGCCAGTGGTCACAGGGCGCGACCGCCGAGGGCGAGGCGCACACCCGCTGGCCGGTCGGCGGGGCCGACTGGCGGGAGACCCTCTACGGCATGCTGTACATCCCGCCCGGGGTCGAGTTCACCACCGACCTCGCCGAGCCCGGACGCAGCGAGATGCGCGAGTCGCTCCAGCGCGTGCTGCGTGCGCTGGACGCATCCCCGCCGCCTGTTGCGTCCTGACGCGAATGCACGACCGGAACACGGATGCACGAGGAATCAGCGCATCTGCTCGTGCACCCGTGTCGGTCTCGTGCATTCGTGTGAGCAGGATGAGGTGCGGGCCGTGCCCGCCCGGGAAGTCGGACCGGCACCCGGCATCCCACTTAGACTGGATGCATGGCGCGATTTCTCATCATCGGCGGCTTCCTGGCCGCGGTGTTCTGGGTGTTCAGCGTCGTCGACTGCGCTCTGCAGCCGCCGACGCGGCATCGCGGCGTGTCCAAGGGCGCCTGGATCGCGATCGTGATCCTGGTCCCGGTGCTCGGCGGCATCCTGTGGTTCACTCTCGGCCGCACGCGCAAGAACGGCACCGGGCTGCCCCCGCTGGTCGCTCCCGACGACGATCCCGACTTCCTGCGGAAGATCGCACAGGCCGAGGCGGATGCCCGCATCGCCCGCCTGGAGGAGGAGCTTGCCCGCCTCGACGAGGAGAGCGACGACGGGACGGAAACGCGCACGTGAGCGGGCAGCCGTCGCCGGCGACGGAGGCGGCTCTCGCGCTGGTGTCGGGCCTGGTCGCCCGGGGCGTGCGCGATCTGGTGCTCTCGCCGGGTTCGCGTTCTCAGGCGCTGGCGCTCGTGGCCGTGCGGTTCGCCCGGGAGGGCATGCTGCGTCTGCATGTGCGCATCGATGAGCGGGTCGCGGGTTTCACGGCGCTGGGGCTCGCGCGCGAGACCGGCGTGCCTGCGGTCGTCGTCTGCACCTCGGGCACCGCGGCGGCGAACCTGCTGCCCGCCGCGATGGAGGCGTTCCATGCCGGCGTGCCCCTGCTGCTGCTGACCGCCGACCGGCCTCCGGAGCTGCGCGGGGTCGGGGCGAATCAGGCGACGATCCAGCCCGGCATGTTCTCTCCCTTCGTCGCCTTCGAAGCGGATGCCGCGGTGCCGGAAGCCGGCGACGACGGCGTGGCACCGGCCCAGCTCGTGGACGTGGCGACATACGCGGCCATGGGCGGCGCGACCGGCGTCCGCGGCCCGGTGCACCTGAACCTCCCCGCGCGCGAGCCGCTGTCGGGGGCGCTTCCCGAGGTGCTCGATGCGGCGCCGGGGGAGGCTCCGGTCGCGGCGGCATCCGCACCCTTCGTCATCGAGCGCGGTCCGCGCACGGTCGTGATCGCGGGGGCGGATGCGGGCGCCGACGCCGAGGAGGTCGCCTTCGCGGGCGGATGGCCGCTCGTCGCCGAGATCGTCAGCGGTGCCCGCTTCGGACGACAGCTCGTGCACGGCTACCGCGAGCTGCTGCGTGCTCCGGAGCTGGGCGGACGGATCGAGCGGGCGGTCGTGCTCGGGCATCCGACCCTCAGTCGGGAGGTCGCGGCCCTCCTGTCGCGCCCGGACCTCGAGGTGATCGCGGTGCGCAGGGGCGGCGAGGAGCTGAACCTCAACCACCGGACGCGCGCGGTGGCGGCCGTGCGGGTCGCCGAGGGCGAGCGCGACAGGGAGTGGCTGGGGATGTGGATGGAAGCGTCCGCCGACCGCGCGGTCGACCTCAGCGAGGCCGCTCCCGACGCCGGCCTCGCCTCGCACGATCCCGAGGCGCGCGGAAGGGCCGTGCGCGCGGAGCTCGACGCGGTGCGTCGCCCGATCGACCGCGCCCTGCTCGTCGACGCGGTGTGGCGGGCGACCTGGCCGCACGACCGGCTCATGTTCGGCTCCTCGAGACTGGTGCGCGTGGCCGACCAGGTGCTCGGTGGCAAGAAGGTGCCGGTGCACGCCAACCGCGGGCTCGCGGGAATCGACGGCACGGTCGCCACGGGCATCGGGATCGCCCTGGCCAGCCAGGCGGACGGCTCGCCCGGCGTCACCCGGGTGCTGCTGGGCGACCTCGCCCTTCTGCACGATGCCGGAGCGCTCCTGCTGCCGGGCGACGAGCCCGCCCCGCGCATCCAGGTCATCGTCGGCAACGACGGGGGAGGGACGATCTTCGACTCCCTGGAGGTGGCGGCGTCCGCCCCTCCCGGCGACCTCGATCGCGCCTTCTACACCCCGCATCGGGCCGACTTCGCGGCGCTCGCCGCCGCCTACGGCTGGGAGCACCGCCTCGCCGCGACGCGCTCGGCGCTCGATCAGGCGCTGGTCGCCCCGGTCGTCGGCCCGCAGCTGATCGAGGTGCCGCTGGCGCGCTGAACAGGTGGAGCGGGCTCCGGGGCATGGCGTCTCTCGCCCGAGGTCCGAGCGATAGGGCAGGATGGGCGCATGGGCAAGCGCACCTGGACGTCCGAGGCATCCGAACTCCTGCGCGTGGGCGAGGGCTTCTCGCTCGCGGACACCGACCCCGGCGGCACTCCGGGGTTCCGTGGAGGCAAGAGCGACGGCCAGAAGGCCCTCGCCCAGGGTCTCGAGGATCTCAGCGAGCTGCAGGAGCGACTCTTCGCCGCGAGCCGCACGGGCACGGCGGACGATGCCGTGCTCCTCGTGCTCCAGGCCATGGACTCGGCGGGCAAGGGTGGCATCGTGCGCCATGTCGTCGGCGCCGTCGATCCGCAGGGCGTGAGGATCACCGCCTTCAAGAAGCCCACCCCGGAGGAGCTTGCGCACGACTTCCTCTGGCGCGTCGAGAAGCGCCTGCCGGAGCACGGCTTCATCGGCGTCTTCGACCGCTCGCACTACGAGGACGTGCTCGTCGGCAGGGTGCGTCGGCTCGCTCCCGAGGAGGAGATCGAGCGCCGCTACGGTGCGATCAACGACTTCGAGGAGCGCCTGGTCGATGGCGGCATCCGCATCGTGAAGGTCATGCTGCACATCTCGCGCGAAGAGCAGAAGGCGCGTCTGATGGAGCGCCTCGACCGCCCCGACAAGCACTGGAAGTACAACCCCGGCGACGTCGACGAGCGGATGCTGTGGGACGACTACATGGCCGCCTACCAGACCGTGTTCGAGCGCACCTCCACCGAGTACGCGCCCTGGTACGTCGTTCCGGCGAACGCGAAATGGTATGCGCGCCTGGCCGTGCAGGAACTCCTGCTGGCCGCGCTGGAGGGCATCGACCCGCAGTGGCCGACGGCGGACTTCGACGTCGAGACCGAGCGTCGTCGCCTCGCCGCCACCTGACTCCGTCCGACATCTCCGCCTCGCGGGAGGAGCGACGCGGATCAGGCCAGGGCGTCGACGAGGGGGCGGAACTTGATCCGCGTCTCCAGCAGCTCGGTCTCGGGGTCGCTGCCGGCGACGATCCCGGCGCCGGCGTAAGCGGTCACCGCGATGTCGGAGGAGGCGGATGCCGCGAACTGCGCACACCGTAGGGCGATCGCCCATTCCCCGTTGCCAGCGGCGTCCACCCAGCCGACCGGTCCCGCGTAGCGGCCGCGGTCGAAGGGCTCCAGGCGCCGGATGGCCGCGAGGGCGGCATCGGTCGGCGTCCCGGCGACGGCGGCGGTCGGATGCAGCGCCCCCACCAGATCCAGCGCGCTCGACGCGCCGGCGAGCTCGCCCTCGACATCGGTCGCGAGGTGGAAGAGGTTCGGCAGCTTCAGCAGGAACGGCTGCTCGCTCGAGGCCAGTGCGCGGGTGTGCGGGCGGAGGGCCGTGACCACGCTCTGCACGGCGTACTGGTGCTCGTCGAGATCCTTCGTGCTCGTGGCGAGAGCGGCCGAGGCGGCGGTGTCGGCATCCGCATCCGCCCCCCGCCCGATCGTGCCGGCGAGCACGCGCGCGGTGACGGTGCCGTCCTGCACGGTGACCAGGGTCTCGGGGCTCGCGCCGATCAGGCCGTCGGCGGCGAACACCCAGGTGTCGGGGTAGCCGGTTGCGAGGCTGCGCACGAGACGGCGGAGATCGGCGCCGGCCGGCACCGTGCCCGCGAGATCGCGGGCGAGCACGACCTTGCCGACCTCGCCGCGGCCGATCGCCTCCACCGCCTGCCGCACGGCCTCCTGGTACGCCTCCGGCGACTGGGCGCCTGGCCCGAGCGTTCCCGCCCAGTGCGGGCCGTACTCTCGCGGTGCGACCGGCACCTCCTCGGCGTCCGAGGCGCGGATCTGCGTCACCCAGGTGCGGCCCTGGTGACATCCGATCACCGCCCTCGGCACGATCAGGACGCTGTCGGATGCCGAGGAGTCGTCGAACACGAGTGCGCCGAAGCCGACCAGACCCGTGCCGGGCAGCCTCACCGGGTCATCCACGTCGGCGGCGGCGACGAGATCCCGCCACTGCGCGGCGAGGAGCGCGGTGCGCGAGGCATCCGGCGCCTGTGCGGGCACGTCGATGCGCCAGGCGACGTCCGCACCGATCGCCGCGATCCCGTCCCCACGGCGCAGCCAGGCCAGGGGCGCGTCGGGGTCGGCGAAGGCGAGGAGATCCTCGACGGGATCGACCTGTCGGGTCTGCACGATCAGTCTGCGCACCAGACAAGC
Source organism: uncultured Microbacterium sp. (assembly GCA_964406995.1). Lineage (GTDB taxonomy): Bacteria > Actinomycetota > Actinomycetes > Actinomycetales > Microbacteriaceae > Microbacterium. The sequence continues at coordinate 2,886 of CAYOTY010000016.1, read as the reverse complement.
CTAGGTGCTCTCGCCAGAGCCCTGGCGTCCGGTCTCGTCGGCCGATGTGCAGGAGCCTTCGTCCGTTCCGCAGGGCCGTTGGCTTCCAGACGGGGCGACACGCCGCGACGGAGGCCGCCGCCGCCCTCGCGCTCCTGCGCAAGGGACAGCGGCTCCTGCACACTGGGCGAGCGCACGCGTAGACTCGGCGAGTGAGCGCGCAGCGGCCCGATCCGGGAACCCCGATGATCTTCCAGTGGCGCAAGTGGGACGGCTCGCCGCACTGGCGGCACGACTGCGTGTACCTCGGCGCGGATGCCTGGGGCGACTGGGTCGGGCAGCCGCGCGGCTGGCACAGCGAGCGGCCCGGGGCGGAGTTCTTCGCCGAGAGCCCCAACGTGACGCTCATCCCGCCGGACGGCGACCACGCTCTGACGGTCAATCGTGACCATCCGCGCGGGATACGGATCTACATCGACCTCGGGTGGGACATCCGCTGGAGCGACGACCCGCTGCTCGCCGTCGGGATCGACATGGACCTGGACGTCGTGCGCGTCGAGGGCGAACGGGGCACCTGGGTCGATGACCGCGACGAATGGGAGGAGCACCGCGCGGCGTACGGCTACCCGCCTGAGCCCGTCGCCCGGCTCGAGTCCCTCGCGCTGGATCTGGAGTCGGAGGTGCGCGCCCAGCATCCGCCCTTCGACGATGCGACCGCGGACGCCTGGCTCGACCGCCTCGAGGCGCTCGGAATGGATCGCCGCTGACGCCGCGCGCGTAGACTCATGGGGTGAGCACCTCCGAGCCGAACCGCGCCGATCTCGGCAAGGACCCCTCCCGCGTGAGCGGCATGTTCGACCAGGTCGCCGCCCGCTACGACCGCACCAACACCGTGCTCAGCATCGGCAACGATCAGCTCTGGCGCGCCGCGATGGTGCGCACGGTGGCGCCGCAGCGCGGACAGCGCATCCTCGACCTCGCCGCCGGCACTGCTGTGTCGTCTGCGGCGCTGGCGAAGAGCGGCGCGGATGTGGTCGCCGCCGACTTCTCGCCCGGCATGCTCGCCGAGGGTCGCCGGCGACACGGGCATCTGCACAACCTCACCTTCGTGGAGGCGGATGCCACGGCCCTGCCCTTCGCCGACGAGGACTTCGACACGGTGACGATGTCGTTCGGTCTGCGCAACGTCAACGAGCCGAAGAAGGCGCTCGCCGAGCTCCTGCGCGTGACCAGGCCCGGCGGACGCCTGGTGATCTGCGAGTTCTCCACTCCGCCGAACCAGGCCTTCCGCGGGCTCTACCGCTTCTACAACGACCGCATCCTGCCACTGGTGGCCCGCACGGTCTCCTCGAACTCCGACGCCTACGACTACCTGAACGAGTCGATCCGCGACTGGCCCGACCAGAAGCGGCTGTCCGCGTGGATCCGTGAGGCGGGCTGGGACGATGTCGCCCACCGCAACCTCTCGTTGGGGATCGTGGCGCTGCACCGCGCGACGAAACCGGCGCGACCGTCGCACCGGTAGGCTGGAGGGCGTGACTTCGAGCCCCGCGCCCTCGGGCTCGCGCCTTGCGAGCCGTTTCGGCTTCAGTGACCGTGTTTTCATCGGTCCCGCGGCGCGGCGCGTCGCCCGCGAGATCGAGGCAGGCCTGGACCTGGTCGAGGCTGCCCTCGCCGAGGAGCTGAAGGTCGCCGACCCCGTGGCGGATGCCGCCAGCCGCTACCTCTACGAGGCCGGCGGCAAGCGCGTGCGGCCGGTGCTGACCCTGCTGACGGCGCAGCTCGGCGACGGCAACAGCGCTCCGGTCATCGACGTTGCGGGGGCGCTGGAGCTGACCCATCTGGGCTCGCTCTATCACGACGATGTCATGGACTCGGCCGATCGCCGCCGCGGGGTTCCCGCCGCCCACGCCGTGTGGGGCAACAGCGTGGCGATCCTGACCGGCGACATCCTCTTCTCGCGGGCGAGCCAGATCATGGCGCGTCACGGAGAGCGGGCGATCCGTCTCCAGGCCGACACCTTCGAGCGCCTCGTGCTCGGGCAGCTGCACGAGACGGTGGGCCCGCAGGAGCACGAGGATCCGATCGCGTTCTACCTGCAGGTCCTGGCCGACAAGACCGGTTCGCTCATCGCCGCGGCGACCCAGTCGGGGATCGTTTTCTCCCAGGCGCCCGCCGCGTACGAGGAGCCGATGCGGATCTACGGGGAGAAGGTCGGCGTCGCCTTCCAGCTCCTCGACGACGTGATCGACCTGTCCGACCGCCCCGACGACACCGGCAAGGTGCCCGGCACCGACCTCATCCAGGGCGTGCCGACGATGCCGTACCTTCTTCTGCGGAAGGGGACGGATGCCGCATCCCACGCCCTCGCCGACCGCATCGACGAGGGGGTGGCGCGCATCGCCGACGGCGCCGAGCCGTCTCTGCTCGATGGCCCTCTGGCAGAGCTGCGCGAGCACGCCGTCACGGCCGAGACCCTGGAGCTGGCCCGCACCTGGACGAGTGAGGCGATCGCGGCGCTGGAGCCGATCCCCGCCGGACCCGTGCGCGACGCGCTCACCCGCTTCGCCGAGACGCTCGCCGATCGCAGCAGCTGACCCCACCTGGAGGAACCCATGACGAAGCTGAGGCTCGCCATCGTCGGGGCAGGACCGGCAGGCATCTATGCCGCCGACATCCTGCTCAAGGCGGAGCGCAAGTTCGATGTCTCCATCGACCTGTTCGAGCAGCTCCCCGCTCCCTACGGGCTCGTGCGCTACGGCGTCGCGCCCGATCACCCGCGCATCAAGGGCATCATCAACGCCCTGCGCGACGTGCTCGACCGCGGCGACATCCGCATCTTCGGCAACGTCCGCTTCGGCGACGACCTTCACCTCGACGACCTCAAGAAGCACTACCACGCGGTGA
>CAYOTY010000015.1:0-38419 GCA_964406995.1 uncultured Microbacterium sp. | reverse complement strand
CGGAGGAAGTGAAGAAGTTCCTCCACTACAACGCCAACAAGGCGCTGATGAACCTCGGCTACGAGGCGATGTTCCCCGCGACGGTCACGAACGTGTCGCCCGCGATCCTCTCGGCGCTCTCGCCGAACGCCGACGAGAACCACGACTTCTTCAGCGGCTCGGGCTCGTCCTACGTCATCGGCAAGGCCGAGGCCACGGAGGATGAGGACTGGGACTTCTAGAGTCGCGGGTGGAGTGCGTCGCGGCGATCCGGTCACCGCGTGTTGGTAAGGTGTCAGCGGGCCTTCCGGCCCCGGCCGGCGTCCACGGCGCCGATGCCGGTGATGTGCGATGCCACGATCACGTATCGAACGAGTGAAGAGGAAGGGGGTGAGGTGCCCATGAACAGTGACAGTCCGAGTCATAGTCCCCGCACCGCGCCCGTGCCGCGTTCCTCTCCTCGCCCGTTCTGAGTCCTTCTCCCCACAGGCGGAAGGCGTCGGTGCTTGCCCGGTGCCCCTCTCTGCCGTTCGCCTCCGGCTCACCCTTCATCCGGTGATGCGCTCGAGTGCGCGCGGCTTCTGACCGCCTGCCTACCTCGAAGGAGCCGGATCGTGACCCCTGAGCAGATCCGTGATGTGACGCCCCTGCTGGAGCGCCTCACCGCCTCGCTGTCCGACAACGACCTCGCCGGCATCGCCGATGCGCTCGCTTCCGCGCCCGATCGGCATGTCGCCTGGGTGCTGGAGCGGCTTACGCCGTCCCCGCGCGCCATCGTCTATCGCCTGCTGCCCAAGAACCGCGCCGTCGAGGTCTTCGAAGACCTCTCCCCGGCGCTTCAAGGCGAGCTCGTGCAGGGATTGCGGGATGCGGAGGTCGCGACGATCTTCGCCGACCTGGACCCCGACGACCGGGTCTGGCTGCTGGACGAGCTGCCCGCCTCGCTCGCGCCGCGGCTGCTGCGCGGCCTCCCGGAGCGGGAGCGGGAACTGACCGCCGAGGTGCTCGGGTATCCGCGCGGCTCGATCGGCCGGCGGATGAGCCCGGAGTACGTCTCGACCCGCACCGACCAGACCGCTGACCAGGCGCTGCAGCGCGTGCGTGCGCGGCTCGATGAGGCCGAGACGGTCTACACGCTGCCCGTCCTGGACGACAGCCGCCATGTCGTCGGGGTGATCAGCCTGCGCGATCTGCTGCGCGCCGAACCGGAGACGCTCGTCGGGGAGCTGATGCGCGACGCCGTGACGGTGATCGCCGACGAGGACGCGGAGATCGCGGCGCGGCGAACCACCGAGCAGGGACTGCTCGCTCTGCCGGTCGTCGACCATGAGCAGCGACTGGTCGGCATCCTCACGATCGATGACGCCGCCCGCATCCTTGAGGACGAGGAGAGCGAGGACGCCGCGCGCCAGGGCGGCGTCGAGCCGCTTCGCCGCCCCTACCTGTCCACTCCGATCTCGCGGATCGTGCGCTCCCGCGTCGTCTGGCTGCTCGTGCTGGCGATCGGCGCGACGCTCACCGTGCAGGTACTGTCGGTCTTCGAAGCCACGCTCGAGCAGGTGACTGTGCTCGCTCTGTTCGTGCCGCTGCTGATCGGCACCGGCGGCAACACCGGCAATCAGGCCGCGACCACCGTGACCCGCGCGCTGGCACTGGGGGATGTCCGCCCCCGCGACATCCTCCGCGTGCTCTCCCGCGAAGTGCGCGTCGGCTTCTCCCTCGGCGCCCTGCTCGGCTTCGCCGGGTTCGCCCTGACCGCGCTGGTCTACGACCCGCAGATCGGCGTCGTCATCGGGCTCACCCTGCTCGCCGTGTGCACGATGGCCGCGAGCATCGGCGGCATCATGCCCCTGGTCGCACGCACCGTCCGCGTCGACCCGGCCGTGTTCTCCAACCCGTTCATCACGACCTTCGTCGACGCGACCGGGCTGATCGTCTACTTCCTCATCGCCCGCGCCGTTCTGCAGATCTGACTCGGGGCGGGTCGAATGATCGCTCCCTCCCGGGAGCCCGGCGCTACTCGCGTCCGGCTGAGACCCACTGGAGGTTGAACGACCGCTCGGCGACGATGCGCTCGGCGAGGGCGTCCAGGCGGGAGATGTGCTCGGGAGCCAGTTCGATCCCCACCGCGCTGAGGTTCTCGTCCACGCGCTCGGGGAATCGCGACCCGGGGATGGGCGAGAGCGCCAGGCCGAGGGCGCGGCCCTTCTCATGGACCCAGGCCAGCGCGAGCTGGGCCGGCGAGACCTCCGCGTCCGACGCCACGGCGATCACTTCGTCGAGCACGGGTTGATTGGCAGCCAGAGCATCCGGCGTGAAGCGGGGGAAGCGGCCTCGTGCATCGACGTCGGTGAGCTGCGCCCGGTCGAACGCTCCCGTGAGCCATTGCCGGCTCAGCGGCGAGTAGGGCACGAAGCCGACGCCGAGCGCCACGGCGGCAGGGATGACGAACCGTTCGACGTCGCGGCTGATGATGCTCCACTCGGACTGCACCGCAGCGATGGGATGCACGGCGACCGCGCGGCGAAGCTCCTCGCCGGTGGCCTCCGAGAGACCGATGTGGCGGATCTTCCCGGCCTGCACGAGCTCGGCGAGAGCGCCCACGGTCTCTTCGATGGGGACGTCGGGGTCGACGCGGTGCTGATAGTAGAGGTCGAGGTGGTCGGTACCCAGCCGGGCCAGGCTCAGGTCGATCTGCTCGTGCACGTACGCACGATCACCGCGGATGCCGCGGGCGCCGATTCCTCCGCCCTTGACGATGCCGAACTTGCTGGCCAGCTGCACCTCGTCGCGGCGCGTGGCGATCAGCCGGGCGATGATCTGCTCGCTCACGCCGTCGCCGTAGACGTTGGCCGTGTCGATGAAGGTCACGCCGGAGTCGACGGCGTGGGTCAGGGTGCGCAGAGCGTCATCAGGGTCGATCGGGCCATAGACCGGTGTCAGCGACATTCCGCCGTAGCCCTGCGGGCTGACGACGAGGCCGTCGCCGAGTTTCACGGAGGTGAGGGTGGGGGAGGTGGTCATTCGGTCAGGCTAGTGGCGCTCGTCGAGGACGGGATGCTTCATTACGCTGCTTGACGTCGTATCCGGATCAGGCGCTCTGCTCCCCGTGGTGCTTGGACCACTCGGACCAGGATCCGATGTAGACGGGTGCTTCGACGCCGGCGGTCGCGAGTGCGAGCGCCTGCAGGCTCGCCGCCACGCCACCACCGCAGTATGCGACGATCGGGACTTCGTCGACGTCGCCGATCGCCTCGGAGTACGTCTCTCTGATCTCGAGCGGGGACTTCAGCAGAGCACCGTCGGAGAGCAACGCGCTCGGCAGGCTCACCGCACCCGGGATGTGCCGCTTGGAGTAGGCCTCGGCGGGCCGGGCGTCGATCAACCGCGTCCCCTCCGGCAGCGCCTCGATCGCGGCGAGATCCACCGTCACCCGGTCGTCGATGACGTAGTCGCCCTCGATGTCCCCGGCCGCGAGCGGCAGCCGCACATCCTTCAGATCGGCCGAAGTCCCGGAGAACACGCGCACGTCCTGCACCCCGGCCCACCGAAGCGTCACCCAGACACGAGCCGCCGCCGACAGATCGCCTTCGGTGGATGCCACAGAGACGACCCGGGTGGTCGGGCCGATCCCGATCCCACGCAGCCAGGCGACGAACGTCGAGTGCTCCGGCAGCGGGAAACGCCCCGAGTCCGGCAGCTCCGGTCCGGCGACATCCGCGAGCGACACGCGATGCGCTCCCGGGACGGTCGCTTCCCCCGGCTCGCGGCCGACCTCCAGCAGGACCAACGGATGCGTGAGCTCGTCGAGGGTTGCTAAGGGCGAGACGGTCGTCATGGTCACTCCTGGAGTGCTGTCGTGGAACGCGGGCTGCGCTGCTGCCAGCCTCCCACCGCGCCCGCGACAGTTCACCGAAGGTTACGTCCGATGTCCCATCGTGACGCAATCTTTTCACCGCGCCGCCATGCGGGCCTATCTTTCCAACACAACGACTCCCCTCGCCCTCGGGATCGCACGACCACGACGAAAGCAGGAATCATGGCGGCAGAGCGCCAACTCAAGATCGGCATCGCAGCCTATGGCACCGGATGGGACCTCAAGGCCTGGCGCCTGCCGGAGGCGAACAATCGAGGTCTGGAGGATCCGAGCGTCATCGTCGATGTCACCAGGGCGGCTGAGCGAGGCAAGATCGACTACGTCTTCACCGGCTCATCGCTGGCCAGCGAGCCGCAGTCGCTGCAGCGCACCTTTCGCTGGGACAACAGCGTCTACGCCGGGTTCGCGGCGGCCCAGACCTCGCATGTCGGACTGCTCGTCTCGTTCAACACCTCGATCGAGAACCCGTACCTGGTCGCCCGGCAGGTCGCGACCCTCGATCGTTTCAGCGGTGGCCGGGCGGGTCTCAACCTCGTGTACGGGATCGAGCGGGGCATCGTCGGCGACAACTTCCGCAAAGAGCGCCTTCCGGATGCCGGGACGAAGTACGACCGTGCCGACGAGTTCACCGACCTCGTCTACCGGCTGCTCTACACGGGGTGGGACGCCGACTATCTCGAAGACGGCAAGGTCGGCGGGCACCTGATCAGGCCGACTGCTGTTCACACCACGGACTTCGCAGGCGAGTGGTTCGACGTCCAGGGTCCTCTCAACACGCCACCGCCCATCCAGTCCAGGATCCCGCTCGTCCACGTCGGCACCTCGGATCGGTCACTGGAGCTCGGCGCACAGCGAGCCGACATCCGCTTCGGCGTGTACTACGGGCTCGAGGGGGGCAAGGCCGACTATGCCGCGACGAAGCAGCGGGTGAAGGACGCCGGACGCGACCCCGACAAGTTCCTCATCCTTCCCGGTTTCGGGTTCTTCGTCGCCGGCACGAAGCGGGAGGCGCGCGACAAGTTCCGTCAGGTCAGCACGATCGAAGCGAGCGAGGCCGTGCCCGCCGCCATCAGCAAGGCGTTCGGCATCGACCTCAGCCGCGTGCGGCCGAACGAGCGCGCCGTGACCGTGCTGGACCTCGACAGCGGCACCGAGCCGATCACGCTCGACGTCACCCGTCCGGGAGCCAATGTCGAGCGCGAGGGCTCAGACGATCGGAAGTGGCTCACGGAGTTCGTATACCGCCAGCTCGCCGATCCGGATGTCACGCTGGGGGACCTCTACCACTATGTGCAGCAGTACCGGTACACCCAGCCGCCGTACGTAGGCGACGCCCAGGGTTTCGCCGACTTCCTGGAGGAGGGCCTGCTCGAGCGCGCTTTCGACGGCGTCCAGCTCTTTCCCCCGTACCACCGAGGGCCGGTCGACTTCTTCGTCGACCACGTCGTACCCGAGCTGCAGCGTCGAGGGATCTTCCGGAAAGAGTACGAATCCACGCTGCTCAGCGAGAACCTCGGCACCGTCTAGCGGCATCCCCCGTCATCGCACGACAAACATCACGAAGGAGACCCATGTCCATCTCGCGCAAGCGCCTTACCGCAGTCCTTGCGGCCGGGGCGGCCGCCGCCGTCCTGCTCGTCGGCTGCTCTTCCCAGACCGCCCCCGCGTCCAGAGGCGATTCGGCCAACGTCGCGCCGGTGCACGGCGGCGACCTCGTCTACGTCGCCACCGCCGACATCTCCAGTTTCTTCTGGTCGCTGACGAACAGCTGGGACTCCGGCATCATCTTCGGGCAGGTCGTCGACCGGCTGATCTACTGGCAGGCCGGGGATGACATCCTCCGGCCATGGCTCGCCGAGAGCTGGGAGGTGAACGACGACAGCACCGAGTTCACCTTCAACATCCGGCAGGGCGTCACCTTCAGCGACGGGACGCCGCTGGATGCCGAGGTCGTCGCGAACAACCTGACGCTCAAGGGCCTCGGCGACGTCGAGCGCGGCCTCATCGCCGTGCCCACCTTCCCGCCGGGCTTCGTCTCGGCGGAGGCCCTCGACGCCTCGACGGTTCTGGTGACCTTCGACCGGCCGGCATTCGGCTTCCTGCGCTCGCTGACCTTCATCCACTCCGGCATCGTCGGACAGTCCACGCTCGACCTCGATATCGACGGAGCGGCGAGGATCGAACAGATCGTGGGCACGGGTCCTTTCACCTTCACCTCCTACAGCCCGGGCGAGCAGTACGTGCTCACCAAGCGCGACGACTACGACTGGGCGCCGGACGGCGTGAGCCACCAAGGCCCCGCCTACATCGACACGCTGACGGTCAAGATCGCCTCCGAGCCGAACATCCGGGTGGGTCTGCTCGAGTCCGGTCAGGCTCATCTCGTCCGTGACGTGCCGCCGGCCGACGAGACGAGGCTCACCGCCGCAGGGCTCTCCGTCCTTCCCGCCCAGCAGACCGCGACGAGTATCCACCTTCGGGTCCGTCCGAATTCCGACGCCACCAAGGACGTCCGTGTCCGCCAGGCGCTGCAGATCGGCCTCGATCGCGAAGAACTCGTCTCCACGCTGTACTACACCGATCTCTGGAGCCCTGCGACCTCGATCCTGAACGACAGCGTGCCGGGCGCCATCGATCTGTCTGACCAGCTGGAATACGATCTCGACGGCGCGACGGCCCTGCTGGACGCCGCGGGCTGGACCGAGATCGACGACGAAGGCTACCGGGTCAAGAACGGTCAGCGGATCTCTCTGACCATCTACCCCGTCGTCTACATCCAGAACTCGGAGGCGGAGCTGCTGCAGATCGCCCAGCAGTACAAGACGCTCGGCGTCGAGGTGCTCGTGAAGAAGGTCGATCCGAGCCAGTCGAACGCGGCCATCGCCGCAGCTGACGTCAGCGCGCAGATCACGCTCGGCTCGGTGCCGCAGGTGACCGGGCCGATCTACAACGGCTTCCACAGCCAGGTTCCGGACAGCTGGTTCTCCAGCGGCGGCGAGAACGTCGACACAACGCTCGACGCCCTGCTCGAGACGCTCTCCAGCGTCGGGAACGAGGAAGCGTACAACGCGGCGATCGCCGATGTTCAGCGCTATCTGATCGAGCAGGCCTACGTCATCCCGTTGGAGATCAACCTGCTCACCTTCGGGGCCGACCCGGCCGCCGTGGAGGGCATCACCTTCGACGCCTACGGGCGGCCGTTCTTCTACGACGCCTCACTCGTCGCGCCGTGACCGAGACGGCCGTGCTCCCGGAGCGCCCCACCGCCACGGTGGTGCGGCGCTCCGGGGCGCGACATGTGCGCATCTGGGCGTACGTCGCCCAGCGCATCGCGCAGGCGCTCCTGACGATGCTGCTCGTCTACGTCTTCGTGTTCTTCGTCGTGACGGCGCTGCCGGGTGATCCGATCTCCAACCGGATCAACGACCCGGACTCCGGCTACACCCCGGCGGTGGTGGCCGCGCTGCAGGCCTGGTACGGCCTGGACCGACCGCTCTGGGAGCAGTTCCTGCGCGGCCTCGCCGGCTTCTTCACCGGCGAGCTCGGACTGTCGCTGCAGGATGCGAGGCCCGTGGCGGACAAGCTGCAGGACGCCGTCGTGCCGACGCTGCAGCTGGCCGGAGCGTCGCTCGTGGTCACGGTCGTCGTGGCGCTCGCCGGCGCGCTGCTCACCATCTATGGGCCGTGGAAGCCGCTTCGGACCCTCGGCGCCACCGCGCCTTCGATCGTGAACGCGCTCCCCGTCTACCTCGTCGCGCTCATCATGGTCCACATCTTCTCGTTCCAGCTCAAGTGGTTCCCGCTCGTCGGGGCGACAGGCCTCTCCTCGCTCGTGCTCCCCGCGCTCGTGCTCGGCATCACCATCTCGCCCACGGTGGCCCAGGTGCTCGTCACGAGCCTGCAGGAGACCTCGCGGGAGTCGTTCATCACGGTGGTGCGCTCGCGTGGGACCCAGGAGTCGCGTGTCTTCTTCTCCCACCTCATTCCCGCGACCGCGACGACCAACCTGACCGTGCTCGGCCTCATCGTGAGCGCGCTGCTCGGCGGCGCCGTCGTCACGGAGACCGTGTTCAGCAGACCCGGTCTCGGCAACATGCTGAACCAGGCCGTTCTGGAACAGGATCTGCCGGTCCTCCAGTCGCTCGTCCTCATCGGCGCGGCGATCTACCTCGGCGTGAACCTCGTCGTCGATCTGCTGTATCCGGTGCTCGATCCGAGGATCCGCGTGGAGGGGCTGCAATGAGCGCGCTCGTCTCCCGCGTGGCCGCACCGCGGATCCAGGGTCGTCCGGGCACCTGGCTCGGGGTCGGCGTCTCGGCGTCGATCCTGTTGATCGCCATCGGCTGGGCTGCGTTCCCGACAGTTTTCACCTCGTTCGATCCGATCATCGGAGTGCCTCAGGAGAAGCTGTCCCCGCCGTCCTGGGAGCACCTTCTCGGGACAGACCACCTTGGTCGCGATCTGTACGCGCGGATGGTCTACGGCACCCGGACGTCACTGTTGAGCGCACTTCTCGCCGTTGCCATCGGTCTGGGTGCAGGGTTGCTCCTCGGTGCTGTCGCCGGCCTCGGCCGCTCCCGGGTCGACGGCGTGGTGAGCCGGATCATCGACCTTCTGCTGGCGATTCCCGACCTGCTTCTGGCGATGCTGCTCGTCTCGGTGTTCGGCTTCTCGGCGCAGAACGCCGCCATCGCCATCGGCATCGCCAGCGTCGCCGGCTTCGCCCGCATCTCCCGTGGCGAGGTGCTGCGGGTGCGGCAACTGCCGTTCATCGAGGCCGCAACGCTCAACGGCGTCCGTCCGCTGGGCCTCGTCCTCGGCCATGTCCTGCCGAACATCGGAGCGACGCTCATCTCGCTGGCGCTGCTGCGCTTCGGAGGGGCGATCCTCGCCATCTCGACGCTGTCCTTCCTCGGCTACGGAGCGCCCCCGCCGGCACCGGAGTGGGGTTCCCTGGTCGCGGAGGGCGTGAACTACTTCTACAGCGCCCCGTGGCTGCTGTATGGTCCGGCCGTCATCATCGTCGCTGTGGTGCTCGCCGGCAACCGACTCGCCGACTACGTAAGGACCTGGCGCCATGTCTGACCATCCCGTGCTGCGAGCCGCCGATGTCACGATCGAATACCGCATCGCCGGTCAGAGCCGCCCCGCGCTGCACGAGGTCTCGCTCGAGGTGGCCCCCGGCGAGGCCCTCGCCATCATCGGCAGGTCCGGCTCCGGCAAGTCGACGCTCGTGAGCGCGCTGCTCGGCCTGCTCCCGGACAATGCCCGGGTCGTGGGGGGCACCCTGGAGATCCTCGGACATCCCATGACGCGCCGCAGGGGCAGAGATCTGCGGGATCTGCTCGCCAGCGTGGGCTACGTCCCGCAGGATCCCGGCTCCTCGCTCAACCCGGTGCGATCGATCCGCTCCCAGCTCGCCGAAGCGATCAGGGTGCGCGGACTCACGCGAGACCGGGCAGAGATCACCCGCCTCTCCGAGGAGGCATTGGCGCTCGCCGGCATCCGGCCGCCATCGCTGGTCCTGGACAAGTATCCGCATCAGCTCTCCGGAGGGCAGCTGCAGCGCGTCCTCATCGCCGCCGCCATCGTGCACCGCCCGAAGCTGCTCGTCGCGGATGAGCCCACGAGTGCGCTCGACGTCACGACGCAGCGGGAGATCCTCGATCTCATCGACGATCTCCGTGAGTCGCTCGGGATGACCATGCTGCTCGTCACTCACGACCTCTCGCTCGCCGCGGATCGGAGCAGCCGGATCGCGGTGCTGCACGAGGGGAGCGTGGTCGAGGTCGGACCGACGGCGAAGGTGCTGGGCGAGTCCCGAGACTCGCACACGAGGTCGCTGCTCGCCGACGTGCCGCGGCCGATCGCCGCGGCCATCGAGAGCCGGGCATCGGCCGCAGGGCGAGCCGGATCCACGGATGCACCGTTGCTCGCGGTGAACGACGCCTCCGTCGTCTATCGCGGTCACGGAGGCATCGACCACCTCGCGGTCGACCGGGTCTCCTTCTCCGTCGCCCGCGGGACGACCCATGCCCTCGTCGGCGAGTCCGGCTCCGGGAAGACGACGCTCAGTCGCCTCGTTCTCGGGCTCGTGCCGGCGGCGACCGGGTCGATCTCCCTGGAGGGTCGCGTGATCGACCTTCGAGAGCCCGCGGCGCTGCGGGCGCTGCGGCGCCGCGTGCAGTACGTGTACCAGAACCCCTTCGGCTCGCTCGACCCCCAGCAGTCGGTGCAGCGGATCATCGACGCGCCGATCCGGCATTACCTCGACGTGGACCGATCGACGCGGCAGAGGAGAGTGGCCGACCTGCTCGACGCGGTCGGTCTTCCGGCCGGCACCGCGAGTCGGCGCCCGCGGGAGCTCTCCGGTGGTCAGAGGCAGCGGGTCGCCATCGCCCGCGCCCTCGCGGCATCGCCGGAGTTCATCATCCTCGACGAGCCGACCTCCGCCCTGGACGTCAGCGTGCAGGCGCAGATCCTCCGTCTGCTGAAGGACCTGCAGCAGGAGCTCGGACTCACCTACCTCTTCGTCTCCCACGACCTTCGGGTCGTCGCGGAGCTCGCCGACACCATGACCGTGCTCCGTGCCGGAGTGCCGGTGGAGTCCGGTCCCGCTGCATCCGTGCTGCGACTGCCGACGCACCCGTACACGCAGCGGCTTGTCGCCTCGGTGCCGCGCGGGCTCGCCGGCGCGGCGCGCGTGGTGGACGAGGATGCGCCTGAAGACGTCGACGCCGTGCCGGATGCGGACCTCGTCGGGAGCATCCCCTGACCGATGTCCGACAAGCCGCCGCCGATGGCGGCTGCGAGCCCAGAGAGCCGTCTATGAGAGCCTCGCTTCTTCTCGTGGCGTCACCGGTCAGCCGCGCGGCAGCGTGACGATGAACCGGGTGCACCCGGGCTCGCTCGTGACGGTGATCGTGCCGTGGTGGGCCTCGACGATGGCGTGCGCGATGGCCAGGCCCAGCCCGCTCCCGCCGGTTCGTCGTGCCCGGGAGGGGTCGACGCGGCTGAAGCGCTCGAAGATGCCCTCGATCGCCTCTGCGGGGATGCCGGGGCCGTCGTCCGCGACCGTCAGCACTACGGTGTCCGCCGTGGCGTGGAGGGAGACCTCGACCTTCGTGCCCGGGGGAGTGTGCACCCTGGCGTTGCTGAGGAGGTTGGCGACCACCTGGTGAAGCCGCTGAGGATCGGCGAGGAGCTCGATCTCATCCGGGGGAACGTCCAGCTCCCAGCGATGATCCGGTCCGGCGACATGCGCCCCGGTGACGGCCTCGGCGACCAGCTGCACGATCCCCGTTCGCGTCGTTCGCACTTCTGCTCCCTCGTCGAGCCGTGCCAGCAGCAGCAGATCCTCGACGAGCGAGGTCATCCTTCGCGATTCAGCGCCGATCCGCTCCAGCGGATGCCGGGCTCCGGCGGGAAGCTCGACCACCTCTCGGTCGGCGAGGTCCGCATAGCCCTTGATCACCGCCAGCGGTGTGCGCAGCTCATGGCTGGCATCAGCGATGAACCGGCGGAGGCGCTGCTCGCCGGCATCGCGCGCGACGAGGGCGGACTCCACCCTGCTCAACAGCTCGTTGAGGGCGAGTCCTACGCGACCGACCTCTGTGCGGGGGGATGTGTCGGCGGCGGGCACCCGCTCCGGAACGGCCACCCTCGACTCCAGGGGCAGCTGGGAGACCCGGGTCGCGGTGTCGGCGATGCGGTCCAGCGGACGGATCGCGACCTTCACGATGACCGTGCCCAGGAGCACCGCGATGAGCAGCCCCAACGCGCCGACGACCGCGGTCGTGACGATGAGGCCCGTCGTCGTCGCCTCCACATCCTGGAGGGAGAGTCCGTTGAAGGCGATGACCTCGCCGCCTTCGATCTCGGTGCGCACCACGCGATAGCGTCCGAGTTCGTCGCCGAGGTCGACGGTGCTGACGGTCTCGCTCGCCGGCAGCGCCATGAGCGCTGCGAGCTGATCCCGTGCGAGCTCGCGCCCCTCCCCGTCGGCACCGACGTAGCCGGCGACGAAGGTGTCGCCGTCGACGATGAGGACGGCGAGGGCGCCGGCCCCCTGACCGGGCAGGAACTCGGTGACCGGCGGTCGCGACTCGGGTCGCGGAGGTCGGGGAGAATCGATGCCCGGGCCGCGGTCGGATGCCGCGCGCGTGCGCTCGGCGGCGCCCAGGAGCTGCTGGTCGAGCCGGTCGACGCGCTGAGCGTGCGAGGAGGCGATGGTGACAGCGCCGGTCGTGACGGCGATGGCCGCGACCAGCAGCGTCACTCCGAGCAGGAGCCGGCGCCGCAGCGACCAGGGTGCGCGCCCGTTCATTCGGGTTCCGTCGCGGGCCGCAGCAGATAGCCGACGCCGCGCACCGTGTGGATCAGGGGCGGGCCGTGCGCGTCGAGCTTGCGGCGGAGATAGGAGATGTACAGATCGACGATGCTGGGCCTGCCGCCGTAGTCGTACTTCCACACCTCGCGCAGGATGTGCAGCTTGTCGTGCACACGACGGGGATGGAGCATGAGGAAGCGCAGCAGCTCGAACTCCGTCGGCGAGAGATCGATCGTCACTCCGCCGCGGCTGACTTCGAAGGTCTCCTCGTCGAGGACGAGATCGTCGATCTCGAGTGTCGATCCGGTGCGCTCGTCGACCACCGGAGCCGTGCGGCGCAGCAGACCGCGCAGCCGGACGACGACCTCGTCGAGGTCGAACGGCTTGGTGACATAGTCGTCGCCGCCGGCGTCCAGCCCGGTGACGCGGTCTTCGAGCGCATCACGCGCGGTGAGGAAGAGGACGGGCACCCTGTTGCCGGACTCCCGGATGCGGCGGAGCACGCTGTGCCCGTCGAGATCCGGAAGCATGACGTCGAGCACGATCACGTCCGGGTCGAAGGCGCGGGCGGTACGGACGGCGTCCTGACCCGTCATCACCGTCATGACCTTCCAGCCCTCGTATCGAAGGCCCAGTGCCAGGATGTCGCACAGCGCCGGTTCGTCGTCGACGACCAGAGCCCGCACGGGGCGGCCGTCGGTGCGCACGAGCCTGCCGGAGAGGCGTGCAGTCATGGTCCTCGTCCTCTCCTACTGCCCTCGCGAGGGGAAGCCCTCGGGGAGCTCGCCTCGAGGGAACCCGCCACCGGGGAAGCTGCTGCCGGACATGCCGCCGCCGTTGCTTCCGCCGAGCCCGGTCAGGCCGCCGCCGGAGGAGTCGTCCTCATCGTCGATGATCGACAGCGTGAGATCGGCCAGCACGGCGCGGTCTCCCTCCTCGACGCCGCTCCGGATCTCGACTCGTTCGGTTCCCGTCGCTCCGATCTCCACCGCGACCGCCTCGGCGACGCCGTCGCGCAGGATCGTCACAGTCGACGAGGCGCCATTGCGGCTCAGCGCAGAGATCGGCACGGTCAGGACATCGCTCGCGGTGGCGAGCGTCACGACGATCTGCGCCGTCGCCCCGATCAGCAGCTCATCGCCCGCGGAGTCGATCGCGATCGTGACCGTGTAGGAGGGCGTGGACGTCTCCGAGACGTTCAGGACGCCGATCGCCGACACCTGAGCCTGATAGGTGGTCCCGGAAGCCGGCAGTGTCACGGTCGCCGTCTGGCCGACGTCGACCGCGACGATCTGGGACAGTGGAACCGTCGCCTCCACCACATAGCCGTCATCGGCCTGGATGACGATGCTCGCCTCGGCGCCGCCTGCGCTCACACTGTCGCCGACCGCGAAGCCGATGGAGACGACCGTGCCGTCGATCGGAGCGGTGAGCGTGGCGAACCCGCGGTTGCGCTCTGCGATCGCCAACGCGGCCTCGGCGGCGTCGATCGCGGCCCGATCCGCCAGGATCGTCTCGGAGGTGATCGACGCGGTCGTCTGCGGCGTCGAGGGCTCAGAGGTGCTGGCCTGCACCGAGGTGGTGCTGGCCGGCACGACGGCGCTGCTCTGCGCCGAGGTGCCGCCGCCCTGTCCGGAGGCGGCGGGCGCTGCCGCGCCCTGGCTCGCCGAGAGGGCGTCCTGGAGCACGGTGACAGCGGCATCCAGCTCGGCAGCCCGTGATCTCAGCGCCGACTGCTCCGCGGAGGTCTGCTCCTGCGTATCCTGCGTCTGGCTCAGAGCCTGCCGGCACTGCGCGAGCTGCTGCTGGAGCTCGTCGAGGTTCCCGGACGAACCCCCGTTGCCCTCCTCGTCGGGGAGCGTTCCCGGATCGAGCGCGGCGTTCATGAACGGCTCGCAGGTCGCCTGTGCGTTCGCCAGCATCTGCTCGGATGCCGCCTGTGCCTGCACGACGGCATCGTACTGCGCCAGCAGCGCGTTCTGCGCGGCGGCCACGGCGGCGATGGCCTCGGTCACGGCCGGATCCGGCGTGCTGTCCCCGGGCTCGCTCGGAGGGGGATCATCCGTCCCGTCGGCGGGCGGTGCGCCGCCTCCGGGAGGGGAGGTGGAAGGAGCGCCCGTCGGCGCGCCGCCGGCGCCGGTGGTCGAGGATCCGCTGCTCTGCGCTTCCAGGTGGTCTTCGAGCTGCTGCTCCGCCCGGGCGAGCGCATCCTCCGCGTGGGTGATCTCGTCGTCGAGGGCTTCGGGGTCCAGGCTCGCGATCGTTTGGCCGGCGGTGACCGCATCGCCGAGCGATACGAGCACCTCTGCGACCGTGCCATCGGTCTGGAAGGTCGCCTCGGGGCTCGTCGCGGCGGCGACGTGCCCGGTGAGGGACAGCGTCTCGGACACATCCGCGATCTCGGCGATCGCCGTGCGATACCGATCGTCGCCGTCGCCGCTCGCTGCGTAGACGGCGGTGCCTCCCGTGGCCACCATGACGGCGACGGCCGCCGCTGCCGCCACGACCCTTCGCCGCGGCGTGGCCAGCATCGAGCGGATCGCACCGCCGACGCGACTCGCGGCGACCTGTGCTCGGACCGCCTTCACTCGCTCAACCACTGTTACCACCCCTCTCGCCCGACGGCCCGCCGCCGAAGCCGCCGCGGAAGCCGCCGACACCGCCGCACTGCCCGTCCTCGCCCGGCTCGCTGAGGGTCAGCGAGGTCGCGTCATACCCTCCCGCCGAGTCCGCCTCGCCCTGGGCGCTCACACACAGCCCGACCGCGATGTCGTCGGCGGATCCGTCCACCGTCGTCGTCAGCACGGTGCTCGCATCCACGGCGATCGCGGCGGACGTGAGCTCGCCGTCCGCGCCGATGGCATCCACGGTGACGAGGTCGTCGGACAGGGCGGTCACCGTGCCGGCGGTGAAGCCGCCGAAGCCGCCGAAGCCGCCGGGTCCGCCCTCGAATCCTTCTGGGGGCGCTCCACGCTCGAATCCCTCACCGGGCGCACCCTCGGGCAGATCGTCCGGGAATCCGCCTTCAGGAAGCTCGCCGCCCTCGGGGAATCCACCGCCGGGGAAGCCTCCGCCGGGGAATCCGCCGAGCCCGCTGCCGATCCCGCACTCGCCATCCACCGCCGCTGTGACGGAGATGCTCGTGGCGATCTCGTTCTCGCCGGAGACGATCAGCACGCAGTCCCCGACCTGCAGCTCTGCGACATCCGCCGACACCGTCGTGCTGATGGTCGTGTCGTCGGAGTAGCGCACCGTGGTCTGACTGCCCGAGCCCTGCACCTGGAGCTGGCCCTCCCGGGCATCGGCGATCAGCCCCGACACGCCGCTGGGCATCGGCATCCCGGAGGCGCCCTCGGGCGCAGCCGGCGAGGGAGCGTCGCTCTCGGGAGCGGCCGTCCGGGGCTCCTCGGAGCTGGAGCACGCGCTCAGCGTCAGCGCCGCGATCGCCGTCAGCGAGAGGGCCAGGGCGAGCCTGCCGCCTCGGCGTCCGGTCGTCGGGGAGGTGCGAGGTGTGATCATTTTCATCTCCGTGGGTGTTTCGAAGGGGTCGGTCATTCGCTGCGAAGAGCGTCGATGGGGGCGAGGCGTGCTGCGCGGGCTGCGGGATAGACTCCGAAGATCAGCCCGATCGCCACGGCGATGCCCAGGGCGAGGAAGACGATCGGCGTCGACACGACCAGTGAGCTGCCGATGATGCCGGGCAGCACCCAGGTCGCGATCAGTCCCAGGGCCACGCCGAGTACGCCTCCCGCGAGCCCCAGGATCGCGGCCTCGGTGAGGAACTGGCTGCGGATCGCCCCGGGCGGAGCTCCCAGCGCCTTTCGCAGGCCGATCTCGCGGGTCCTCTCGGTCACCGAGACGAGCATGATGTTCATCACGCCGATGCCGCCCACCAGGAGCGAGAGCGCGGCGATGCCGGTCAGCAGCACCGTCAGGGTCTGATACACGGAGGTCGCCGTGGACACCAGCGCGGTCTGGCTGGAGACGGAGAAGTCCGCGTTGTCGGGATCGGTGATGCCGTGCAGGTTCAGCAGGATCGCCTGGACCTGCTGGTAGGCGGCGGAGAGCACCTGGTCGGAGGCGGCCTTGACGTAGACCGTGGACACGCTCGCCGCCTGGGTGCCGCCCATCACGGTGCTCGCCGCCGTGCTGATGGGGATGAGCGCGATGTCGTCGAGACTCGTGGAGGAGCTGGATCCGGCTTCGGCGAGCACTCCGACGATCTCGAAGTCCGTGCCGTCGATCGTGACGCTCTGCCCGACGACGCCCGTGCGTCCGAACAGTTCCTGCGCGGTCTGGGATCCGAGCACCACCACGCGCGCTCCCGTGTCGTACTGCTCCTGGTCGAAGAACCCTCCGTACTCGATCTCGCGGGAGCGCACGTCCGGCCAGGAGGGAGTGGTCGCCGTCACCGAGGTCGTCCAGTTGGTGCCGTTGGCCTCCAGAGACAGGGAGGAGGTCTTCTCCGGCGCGACCGCCTGCACATCGGGTGCGGCGATATCCGACTCCAGTGCCCGCGCGTCCGAGAGCGTGAGCGTGGTCGCGGTGCCGAAACCGCCGCGAAACCCGGAGGAGTCGGTGCTCGACCCGGGAGAGACGATCAGCAGGTTGCTGCCCAGCGAGCTGATCTGCTCGCTGACATCCTTCTGCGTTCCCAGCCCCAGGCCGACCGTGACGATGACGGCCGCGATCCCGATCAGGATGCCGAGGATCGTCAGCAGCGACCGCATCGTGTGCGAACGGATCGCGTGCCACGACGTGGAGAGCGTCTCCGACCAGTTCATGCCGCACGCTCCTCGTCTGAGCGGATGAGGCCGTCATGGACCGAGACGATCCTTCGCGCCCTGCGGGCGACGTCGAGCTCATGAGTGATGAGGACGATGGTCCTGCCCGCATCGTGCATCTCGTCGAAGAGGGTGAGCACATCCTCGGTCGAAGCGGAATCCAGGTTCCCGGTCGGCTCGTCGGCGAGGATCATCGTCGGCTCGCCTGCGAGAGCCCGTGCCACGGCGACGCGCTGCTGCTGCCCGCCGGACAGCTCTCCGGGCCTGTTGTGCAGGCGGTCTGCGAGGCCCACGCGGCCCAGCGCCGTCTCTGCGCGCCTGCGTCGCTCGGCGCGGTCGACTTTGCCGTAGACCATCGGAAGCTCGACGTTGCGCCAGGCCGACAGCGAGGGGAGCAGGTGGAACTGCTGGAAGACGAAGCCGATCCTGCGGTTGCGCACCTGGGCGAGGGCGTTCTCGCTGAGCTCGGCGACATCCTCTCCGCCGAGGCGATAGCTGCCCTCTGTGAGCACGTCCAGGCAGCCCAGTATGTTCATCAGCGTGGACTTGCCCGAGCCGGAGGGACCCATGATGGCCACGTACTCGCCCTCCGTCACGGTCAGGTCCACCCCGCGGAGCGCTTCGAACTCGATCTCCCCGCTCCGGTAGGTCTTCCGCGCGCCGCTCAGCTCGATCACGGGCTCCGCCGCATCGCCATGCCGCGGTGCGGCGGCGATGTCCTCTGTCGCGATGCTCACTGGTCGCCTCCCGGGAGTCCGCTGCCGCCCGGTCCGCCGGAGAACCCGCCGCCTGGAGGCTCGAATCCGTCGGGCAGCTCGAATCCGTCCGGCAGCTCGAAATTGCCGCCGTCCGGGAATCCGCCCCCGCCGCCGGGGAACCCGCCCCCGCTGTTGCCCTCTCCGGGAGTGAAGACGGCCACGACCACCTCGTCGCCCTCCTCGATGCCCGAGAGGATCTCCGTCACGGAGCCGGAGGTCTCGCCGACCTCGACGGTCACCTCTCGCTCGGTCCCGTCCTCGGCGACGACGGTCACGGTGCTGACGCCCTCGGCCGTCGTCACGGCGGCCGAGGGGACTGTGAGCACATCCAGCCGTCGTTCGTAGACGATCTCGACGGTGACGGAGACACCGTCGAAGAGCCCTTCGCCCGTGCCGGTGATGTCGATGGCGACCGGGTAGCGGGCAGAGCCCGAAGAGGTGGAGGGCACCAGGCCCACTTCGCTCACGATGCCGAAGAGCTCGAGCCCTTCGGACGTGGTCAGCTCGACCTGGAGACCCGGCTCGACGTGTTCGATGTCCGTCTCGCCCACGGTGACGCTCACGGTCCAGGCGTCCGTGCTCACCAGACTGAAGGCCGCTCCGCTGGAGGCTCCTGTCGAAGAGCCCGTCGGGGATGCGGCTCCGACGGAGCCCGAGGATCCTCCGGAGCCGGTGATCCGGTCCCCGACGGAGATTCCGACGCTCGTGATCAGCCCTGGCGCAGGTGCCCGGAGCACGGCATCGGCCAGGGCCGCCTCCGCGTCCCCGACCGCGGCATGGGCGACATCGACCGCCGCCGACGCCGCCGATACGCGCGAGTTCGCGGCGCTGCTGCCGTCGTTCGCGTTCCGCGCGCTGGCCAGCGTCGCCTCCGCCTCGGCCAGGGTTGCCTCCGCCTCCAGGAGAGAGGCATTCAACTCAAGAGTGTCCACACGCGCCAGCACGGCACCCTCCTCGACGATGTCGCCGGCGGCCACCTCGATCCCGGTCACGACGCCGGACACGGCGAAGGAGACGTCCTCCTTGACCGCAGCGCTCACGGTGCCGCTGGCCGACACCGTCTTCTGCATCGTCTGCAGGCTTGCCGCCGAGGTCTGCGTCACCGGCTGAGCCTGCGCCTGGGAGGGGAGGAGGAATACGAGCGCCCACACCGAGACGCCCGCCACGGCGACAGCGGCGACGCCGAGGACGATCCACGTCCGCCGGGACAGTCGGCCGGCCAGGTTCTTCAGGTTCATGCGGTTCTCGCTCCTTCAGGCCTCGTGCGAGGCATGGCCTTGACGGTAGAGAGGGCGTCTATGGGGCCTGCATGAGAAACCTGGACGTTCTTTATGAGCGAAGAGCCCCGCGAGGGCTTCTGCCCGCCTGCCTCATCCATAGGGGCGGATGAGAGGATGGCATCGGCCGCCCGAGCCGCGAGGAGAGACGTGTTCCGCACCCCGAAGTCCCTGTTCCGCACGCTGGCGATCGCCGAGGCGATCTCCTGGACCCTGTTGATCGGCGGGCTCATCCTGCGGGCGGCGTTCGACTGGCCGCTGGCGGTGACGATCGGCGGCGGTATCCACGGGTTCGTGTTCCTCTCCTATGGGGCCACGGCCGTGCTGGTGGCGAAGAACCAGCGCTGGGGCGCAGGTCCGACGATCATCGCGGTCGTCAGCGCGGTGATCCCTTATGCGACCATCCCCGCCGAGATCTGGCTGGCGCGCACGCTCCGCCTCGAGGGCGCGTGGCGCCTGACGGCGACCGATGACCCGAGGGATGCCGCCTGGCACGACCGCCTCATGCGGGCGCTCCTGCACCGGCCCTGGATCCTCTTCCTGCTGATCGCCCTGGCCGTCGTCGCGATCTTCGCGGCTCTGCTCGTCATCGGCCCGCCGGGCGGACGACACTGACGCGCGGCACGGAGCCGCGCGGACAAACCGATGCCTGAGAGGCATCGGTTTCGTCGCGTTTCGATGTTTGATCCCCTCCTTGCTTCTTCCCTGGGCGGCGCCGAGACCCCTCTGCGCGACTTCTTCTGCACAGATCCGCATCTCCACGAGTTCTCCACAGTTTGTGGCGATTTCTGTGCCATTGGTCTGTTCTGCAACCGATGGGCTGGAATCCTGGGCTGATCCGGCCCAGGATAGGAGTGTGATCATCATGAGCGACGCCCAGGTCTGGACGGTGATCGGCGTGCTCGCTGCGGCGTTCGCGGCGACGATCACGGTGACGACCCAGCTGATGATGAAGTCGTTCTCGGCCCAGGTGCAGACGATCGGCGTCAAGGTCGACTCGCTGCAGAGTGAGATGGTCCTTCGCTTCCAGCACGTCGATGTGCGGATGGACGGCTTCGAGAAGCGCATGGACCGCTTCGAGTCGTGGATGGACCGCCTGGAGAAGCGCGTCGATGACATCGACCGCGACGTGCAGGCGATCACGCGTCGCGTGATGCCCGAGTAGGCGGATCAGCCGAGGCGCGCCAGGCGGGCCTGGAGGCCGGCGCGCACAGCAGGCCACTCCGGCTCGAGGATCGAGTACTCGACGCTGTCGCGGAGAGCACCGTTGCGGTGGCGGGAGACGGCGCGCAGCACGCCGTCCTGCTTCGCGCCGAGCCTCTCGATCGCCGTGCGCGACTGGTGGTTCATCCACTGGGTCGTCAGGCCCACGCGGTAGACCCCGAGCGTCTCGAAGGCGTGCGTGAGCAGCAGGAGCTTGGACTCGGCGTTCGTGCCCGTGCCGTGGGCGGAGGGACGATTCCAGGTGTAGCCGATGTGCAGACGCGGGACATCGGGCACCAGATCGTAGTAGGTCGTCATCCCGATGATGCGACCCGCGGCATCCACCGCCGTGAAGGGGATCATCTCGCCCTTGTCGAGGAGGGCGAGGCGTCGCTCGATCTCCTCGGAGACCGCATCCGGCGCGGGAACCGAGGTGTACCACGCTCTCTCCCAGAGGTCGCCCTCCGACACCGCCTCGACGAGTCCGTCGTGATCCTCGCGCCGGAGAGGGCGGAGCTCGACGAGCCGCCCGGTGAGAGTGACGGATGCGGGAGAGGCGCGGAAGGGCATGGCCCTATTCAATCAGGGCAGTCTTCTACAATTGCCCCATGCACATCGTCCTGTCCCTGCTCACCCTCGCGGTGATGGTGTTCGCGCTCATCGACATCATCACCCGGCGCGACGACCAGGTGAAGTACCTGCCGAAGATGGTGTGGCTGATCCTGGTGATCCTGCTGCCCTTCATCGGCAGCGTGCTGTGGTTCGCGATCGGGCGCGAGTACGAGGGGCAGGGGATCTCGCTGCCCAGGCGACAGGCGCCCGCCTCGTACGGGCCGCCGCAGACGGGCTGGGCACCGCCGTCGCCGCCGGCGGACACACGCACCACCGAGCAGCAGCTCGCCGATCTCGAGCGCGAGATCGAGGAGGCGCGCCTGCGCGAGGAGATCGCCAGGCGCAAGCGCGAGCAGGGGGAGTCCGAGGCATCCTGAGGCCTCCCGTGACATGCTGGGAGCATGGCGAAGGATGCGGTGAAGAAAGCCGTTCTCGGCGGGGGCAGCGGCTTCATGGGCCGGCGGCTGAAGGCCGCGCTCGAGGACGACGGCTACGAGGTGCTCGTGATCGGGCGCGAGGGACCCGATGCGCGCTGGGATGATCCGGCCTCGATCCTGCGCGCGGTCGAGGGCGCCGAGCTGGTCATCGGCCTCGCCGGCAAGAGCGTGAACTGCCGCTACAACGATCGCAACCGCAGGGAGATCCTGCGTTCGCGCGTGGACACGACCCGCGCGCTGCGGGAGGCCATCGCCTCGGCCGAGGATCCGCCCTCCGTGTGGATGAATGCGAGCACTGCGACGATCTACCGCTACGCGATGGACCGCCCGAACACCGAGAAGAGCACCGGGCTCGACACCGGCTTCTCCCCGGACGTCGGGCGCACCTGGGAGGCGGAGCTCTTCGCCGGCGACCTGCCTCGGACCCGCCGCATCGCGCTGCGCACGACGATCGTGCTCGGCGACGACGGGGCGGCGACCGCGTTGCTGTTCCGGCTGGCGCGACTCGGCGTCGGGGGACCCCAGTTCGACGGCTGGTGGTTCCCGCACAAGCGCTACCGGGGCATCGGCCCCAGCCCGACCGAGCATCCGACGCGGGTCCACCGCTCCAAGGGGCGCCAGAAGTTCAGCTGGATCCACATCGACGACGTCGTGGGCGCGGTGCGCTTCCTGCGCGACCATCCGGATATCTCCGGGCCGGTGAATCTCGCCGCTCCCCGCCCGAGCGACAACCGCTCGCTCATGGCGACGCTGCGCCGGATCGTCGGCATGCCCATCGGTCTTCCGGCCTGGCGCTTCATGCTGGAGCCGGCGATGTGGGCGCTGCGCACCGAGTCGGAGCTGGTGCTGAAGAGCCGCTGGGTGCTTCCAGGCGTGCTCTCGGATGCCGGCTACGAGTTCCGGTTCCCCGAGCTGGAGCCCGCGCTCGGCGACATCTGGCGGCGGATGCGGTCGCGACCGGCAGCCTGACCGACCCTCCCCGAGGGCCAGATGTCCTCCGGGGGTGTCACCCCTCCATCCGGGCGAGGAACTCCTGGAACCGAGGGGGAGGGGTCGTGCGCCGCATGAGCTCCTGGAGCCGCGGCGCGACCGCCGCGGCGACGGCAGGGTCGCGCGTGACCAGGTAGGAGTGCGCTCCCCAGGAACCGTATCCGGCCGTCGGATCGGCGAGCAGGACGATCGTGCATCCCGTCGCCTGGGCCAGTGCCAGGCCTCCCGCGATGTCCCAAGGTGCGGCCCCGGTGATCTCCAGAGCCGCCGAAACCCTCCCGAGCGCCACTTCCGCGATCTGCAGGGCATAGGAGCCCGGATTGTTCACCGCCCCGAAGCTGCGGAGCAGATCCAGATAGGGCCCTGCATCCTCGGGTTCGGGAATGAGGCCGTAGAAGGGCTGCGAGGTCAGCAGCCCGGCGTGTCCCGGATACTCCGCCGCGGTGGGGAGCGCATCGTCGTTGGCCCACGCCTGCGTACTCGTCGCCCAGAAGGTGTCGCGGTGAACGGGATCGTGCACGGCCCCTCCGATGAGACGGCCCGCGTGCTCGACACCGATGGACACCGCGAAGTACGGGCGACCCGAGACGAAGTTGTTCGTCCCGTCTATGGGGTCGATATGCCACTGGATCGCACCGTTCTCGTCCCCTCGCGCCCCGTACTCCTCTCCGAGCACGGCACTGTCCGGCACGGCGGCCAGCAGATGCTCGGTGATGAGATCCTCGGCCTTCCGGTCGATCTCGGTGACGAGATCGACCGGTGAGGTCTTGGACTCCACGAGGAAAGCGGTGCCGAAAGCCTCACGGACGACCGTTCCCGCCCTCTCCGCAGCCTCCCGCGCGATCCGGGCGAGATCGAGCTCGTCGCGTGCGCTCATCTCACAGCACCTGCTTCCGGAACCAGGCCGACAGCCGCTCGGTGCCGTAGACGGTGATGAAGATCATGATGACCAGCGCCAGGGTCTGATCCATGTTCCGTCCGCGGATGGACGCATCCAAGGCCAGCCCGATACCGCCGGCGCCGACGATGCCCATGGTGGTGGCGGCTCGGACGAACACATCGAACATGTACAGACCGACGCCGATGATGCCCGGGGCGCACTGCGGTATCGTGCAGGTGAAGGTGCGCTGCAGCCAGGTCGCACCCACGGAGTTCATCGACTCCATCGGCTTGGACAGATCGGTGTCCTCGATCGAGTCCGCGATGAGCTTGCCCGCCAGACCGATCGAGCCGACGGTGAGTGCGAGCATTCCCGCCACCGGTCCCAGCCCGAAGGCCACCACCAGCAGCACGGCGAGGATGAGCTCGGGCATGCCCCGGACGACCACCGTGAGCAGCCGGGACAGGCGCGCGGCGATCGGGTGGAAGGTCGCGTTTCGTGCGGCGATGATTCCGACGGGGAGCGAGATGATCAATCCCAGCACGGTGGCGACCAGCGCCATCCAGATCGTCTCGAGCATCAGACTCAGATGCGGCCCGAGATTGGTGGCGAAGTCCGGCGGGAACATGGACGCCACGTAGGGGCCGATCTTGCCGAGCGCCTCGAAGAACTGCAGCGGACCGAATCCGAGCAGGGCGAAGCTGCACAGGACCAGCGCGATCGCTGTGACGCCGCCCAGCCACTGCCCGATCCGCACCGACGTCCAGGGGGCGGTGATGCGCAGATCCGGATTCCGGATGGCCTCGGTGCTGGGGCGGGACACGATCGCGGAGCGATGCTGTCTGCGTCGTTCTCCCGCCGAGCGCATCCGTGCTCGGAGCCCGAAGGGATTCTGCCCGGTGTCGCTCTGCCCGGTCACCGAGCGGCGGGCCAGCGAGGAGAGCTGCTCGGCCAGCAGCACGAGCACGAAGATGATGATCGCGATCGCGAGGACTCTCCGGTAGGCGAGCTGTCCCTGAACCCGCTGCAGCTCGAGGCCGATCCCTCCCGCGCCCACGAAGCCGAGGATGACCGCGTTGCGGAGGTTGATGTCCAGGCGGTACAGCGACAGCGAGATCCAGTTCGTGAGCACCTGAGGCAGCACGGCGGACACGAAGGTCTGCACACGGGAGGCGCCGGAGGCGCGACTGGCCTCGACCAGGCCCATGTCGATCTCCTCGATGCGGTCGCTGAAGAACTTCCCGATCATCCCGACCGAGCTGATCCCCATCGCCAGGACGCCGGCGGCGGGGCCGATCCCGATCGCGCGGACGAAGATCAGAGCGAACACCAGGGACGGCACCGCACGCGTGGCGGTGATGAGGAAGCGGCACACGTTGTAGGCGATGGGCCCCGTCGTCGTGTTTCGTGCGGCGAGCACGGACAGAGGGATCGCGAGCACCAGTGCGATCGCCGTCCCGGCGAGCACCATCCACAGCGTCTCCACCACGGCGGCGAGATATCGCTCCCATTCCCGGAAGTCCGGCGGCCACATGCGCTGCAGGAGCGACCCCACCGCATCCAGCCGATCGAACACGCCCCACGGGGTGAAACCGGTCTGCCAGATCCCGATGCAGAACAGCACCGCGATCACGATGGTCGCGATCGTCAGCTTCCGGGAACGGGCATCCCGCGGACGCCGGATCCGGGTGGAGGTCGACGGGGGGAGGAGCGCGCTCATGACTGCTCCGGATCGACGCGGGTGTAGATGACCGATGCCTCTTCGGCGGACAGCTCATGGGCGTCGTTGTCCAGCACGACCTGGCCGTCGCGCAACCCCACCATCCGATCGGCCCATCCGATCGCGAGCTCGACCTGATGCAGGCTGCACACCACGGTGAGGTTGTCCTCGTCGGTGAGCTGGCGCAGCAGATCCATCACCTGCCGGGAGGACTCCGGATCCAGGGAGGCGACGGGCTCATCGGCCAGAACCAGCTCGGGCTTCTGCATCAACGCCCGGGCGATGCCCACCCGCTGCTGCTGTCCTCCGGAGAGCGTGCCCGCTCTCTGGAACGCCTTGTCGGCCAGGCCGACACGATCCAGATGCGCGAGCGCCTCGTGCCGCAGCCGGTTGGGATAGGCGCCGATGCCGTAGCGGGGTCCCCAGATGGATCCGAGTGAACCGGTGAGCACGTTCTCCAGCGCGGTCAGTCGCCCGACCAGATTGAAGTGCTGGAAGATGAAGGCGACACGTCGCCGGAAGTGACGCAGCTCACGGTGGGACATCTTCGCCGGCTCCTGCCCGAGCACCTCCACCGTTCCCGAGGTCGGGGCGTTGAGCCCGTTGAACATGCGCAGCATCGTGGACTTTCCCGAGCCGGACAAGCCCATGAGGACGATGCGCTGTCCTCGCGGAACGGTCAGATCGACGCCTCGTACGGCTTGGACCTTTCCTCCGTCGAAGGTCTTCACGAGATCCCGGACCACGATGGCGGGTGCCCCCGATGACTCCGAGATCGTCGAAGGGGATGGCTTCCGTTCCTCCCTGTCCATCGGTGCCCCTAGGAGGTGCAGGCCGGGGCTTCGGTGGCTTCGCAGACGAAGCGGATCGGCTCCCAGTAGCTGTCATCGGCCTCGACGGCGCCCCAGGTCAGGTTGTACCAGACTCCGCAGAAGTCTCCGTTCTCCGCGTCGGTCACCACGCGATCGTCGGGGCAGCGCCCATCGGCGAGGACGTTGGTGCCGTTGAGCGCCAGGATCGAGGTGCGGAGCGTGTCCTGCACCTCCTGGGGAAGATTGGTCGAGACGCCGATCCCGGTCTCGGGGACGTCCACGCTCCACAGCACTCGCAGTGCGCCCGGCTCCATGTCGGGGTTGTCGTCGTAGACGACCTTCTCCGCATACTCGCGATAGGTGAAGACCGCGGCGCACTCGCCGTCGTACATCGCCCGCGTGGCAGAGGCATGGTCCCCGCCGAAGAGCGCGTTCATGTCCGACTCGGGGTCGATCCCGAGATCGAGCAGCGCTGCGGCGCCGAAGAGGTATCCCGTGGCCGAGCTCGGACTGATGAAGCAGACGTCCTGTCCCTCCAGGTCGGCCAGGCTGCTGGCGGGGCTGTCTGCGCGGACGACCGCGACCGCGGCGTTGTCCGGACCTGCCGAGGTGGGAGCCATGGCTCCGATCGTCTTCATCGGGGCGCCGTTCTGCAGCGCGATGAGCATTCCGAAGGGGCCGAGGCTGATGACATCCAGGTCTCCAGCGATCCCCGCTTCGATGACGGCGGCCAGATCGGTGGCCTCGAAGAGCTGATACTCGTATCCGGTGTCCTCCTCGAGCAGACCCAGCACGAACTCGTACTGATTGAAGGTGTTGGCGACCGTGTCGCTGGGCACGACCCCGACCCGGATGGTGATCGCGTCCGGGTCGGTGCTCTCGTTCCCGTTCTCGCTGCTGCCGCAACCCGCCAGAGCGACGCTGACCGCCGCGACCGCCGCGACGGCGACGCCGCGCCGGAGCCGACGACCGTGTGTTCCACTGAACCGCATTGTGTTCTCCTTCGAACCGCAGAGCCGGTGATCGGCTCCCCTGACTTGCTGCATCGGACAAGGGTGTGCGGAGAGCGATCTCCGTACGCACAGCGTTCCCGGAAGCGTTTCCGGAAACGTTTCCATTGCTGTGTCGGAAAAGCTAGCAGAAGGTTTTGAAGCGCGTCAAGAGAGGCTGTCGATCTGCAGGAGCAGATCGGATCACGATCGGTGGGCGCCGCTCGGGCGAGGTGCTAGGCCCCTGCCCGCGTCGAGCCGCGCACGACGAGGGTGGTCGCCAGCTGCTCGGAGCGCTCCGGCAGCTTCTCGCCGTGGATCATCCTCAGGAGCATGTCGACCGCGATCTCTCCCATGCGCTCATAGGGCTGGCGGACGCTCGTCAGCTGCGGGTTGAGGAGCAGGGCCGCCCGTTCGTCGTCGAACCCGGCGACGGCGACGTCGGTCGGCACCTCTCGTCCATGCGCGCGGAGCGAACGGAGCACCGGTGCGGCCATCAGGTCGGCCGAGCAGAAGATCGCGTCGATCTCCGGCCCGTCCGCCAGAAGCGCGTCGATCCCGGAGAAGCGCTCTCGTTCCTCGTCGAAGGGGTCGGCGCAGTCGACGACCAGTCGCGGATCGACCTCGAGTCCCGCGGCCGCCAGGGCGTCGAAGTACCCTTCGGCCCGCTCCTCCAGGAACAGCCCGTCCCCCCAGTCCGGATCCGATCGATCGAGCACGCCGCGCGCGAGCGCGATCGAACGGCGCCCTTCGGAGATGAGGTGCTCGACGACGGTGCGCGCCCCCTCGCGATTGGCCGCCGAGACCGTCGGGAACCGCGTCGTCCGGCTGGTGTCGTCGATGGCGATGGCGGGGAGGGACAGCCGGTCGCAGGCGGCGCGGACCGCATCCTGATCGGGAACGCTGATGACGATCACGCCCTCGGTCGGGATGTTCTCCAGGCCGTCGACCGTGGCGGCGAGGCTCCCGTCGCTGCCGACCGGGTGCACGAGCAGGTGATACCCCTGGGCGGCGGCCGCCTTGTGCGCGGCCTGCACCACGGGCTGCCACCATCCCCAGCCGGCGTCGGGGATGATGGTGCTGATCAGGTGGAACCCTCCGGATCGGAGGGCTCGTGCCGTCGCCGAGGGTCGGTATCCGAGGTCGGCGGCGATTTCGCGTATGCGGTGACGCGTCGCCTCGCTGACGTCGGGATGGTCGCCGAGGGCTCGGGAGACGGTCGCGATCCCTACGCCCGCGATCCGAGCCACCTCCGTGAGGGTCACTCTCCGTGCTGCCAACGCGTTCTCCGCTCATCGCCAGATCCAAAGGGATGCTTGACCCAGCTTAGCGAGCAGGAGAAACTGGAAACGTTTCCGGTAACGTATCCGATTAACTCTCCCGCAGTCGAAAGGTCACCGTCGATGAACGACTATCTGAACCCCGAGCTCCCTCTCGGACGACGGGTCGAAGATCTGCTCTCGCGCATGACGGTCGCCGAGAAGGCGGCTCTCATGTTCCATCCATCGACCACCCCGGAGAACCAGGGCTCATCCGAGACCGAGGCGATGGACGCGGCCTCGCTGAACGTCGTCGAGCGTGGCATCACGCACTTCAACGTGCTCGGCGGAGAGGACAGCGTCGCGGTCGCCGCCTGGCACAACACCCTCCAGGAGCTCGCGGAGTCCACTCGGCTGGGCATCCCCGTCACGCTGTCGACGGACCCGCGGCATGGATTCCGCAGCAACCCGTTCACCGGGCAGGCGCAGGACAGCCTTTCGCGCTGGCCGGAGACCACCGGCATCGCGGCGATCGCGGGTGTCGCCGCGGCGCGGGAGTACGGAGACATCGTGCGTCGCGAACTGCTCGCCATGGGGATCCGCGTGTATCTGGGGCCCATGGCCGACATCTTCAGCGAACCCCGCTGGTCCCGAGGATCCGGGACTTTCGGCGAGGATCCCGAGCGGGTCGCGGATCTGACGGTCGCCTTCATCGCAGGGCTGCGCGGCGGTCGCGAGCTGGGGCCGGACTCCGTCGCCGCCGTCGTCAAGCACTTTCCCGGCGGAGGCCCGCAGCTGCGCGGCGATGATGCCCATGATCCCCGATACCCCGAACAGGTGTACCCGGGCGGGCGGCAGGAGCTGCACATCCGGCCCTTCGAGCGCGCCTTCGACGCCGGTGTCACGCAGGTGATGACGTACTACGGCAAGCCCGTCGGAACGGACTGGGACGAAGTCGGCTTCGCGTTCAACGGCCCGGTGGTGCGCGACATCCTGCGCACTCGGCTCGGCTTCGACGGCCTGGTCGTCACCGACTGGAACCTGCTCGAAAGCGAGCGCGTCGGTGGGATCGACTTCGGGCCCAACGGCTGGGGCCTGGAGCATCTGTCGCCCGGAGAACGTGCACGCATCGCGATCGAGGCGGGCGTCGACCAGTTCGGCGGAGACCGCAATCCGCAGCTGGTCGAGGAGCTCGTCGACGCCGGCACGGTCTCCGAGAGCCGTCTGGACCAGTCCGTCCGCAGGATCCTGCGCGAGAAGTTCCGGCTCGGCGCGTTCGAGGACCGCCGTGTCGATCTCCGAGAGACCTCGGAGATCTGCGGCGACGTGTATTTCATGGAACGCGGTCGGGAGGCCCAGTCCCGCTCGCTCGTCCTGCTCTCGCAGCGCGACGAGATCCTTCCGCTGCGTCCCGGAGCGCGCGTCTATGCCGATGGCGCCTCGCTCGAGGACGATGATCTCGGCCTCGTCGCCGTCGATCACCCCTCCGAGGCCGACGTGATCGTCGTCAGGCTGGATGCGCCCTATGAGCCGGGAAGGGGATCGCTCGGCGACTTCTTCCACGGCGGATCGCTCGACTTCCCGCAGGAGACCGTCGAACGCGTACGCGCGTACGCGCGCCATGCGCCGGTCTGCGTCTCCGTCTTCCTGGAGCGCCCGGCCGTGCTCGGTCCACTGGTCGAGACGGCCTCCGTCGTCGTGGGCGACTTCGGCGCGAGCGATGCGGTTCTGCTGGGTGCGCTGGCGGGGCGCACCGATTTCACGGGAACGCTGCCGTTCGACATCCCCTCATCCATGGAGGCCGTCGAGGCCTCGCGGGAGGACGTCCCCTTCGACACCGCCGATCCGCTGTTCCGCGCCGGCCATGGTCTGCGCTCGCGTTAGCGGGCCGACTGGGTCGCGAGGTGCAGGTCGACGCTCGCGGGGGAGAGCACCTCGCGGATGACCATGATCGCCGCGCCGATGACGGCCGCTCGTTCGCCGGCCTGCGACTGCACGATCGCCAGGTGCTGAGTGGCCAGGGGGATCGAGCGGCGGTAGACGACCTCGCGGACGCCGGCGAGCAGGTGCTCCCCGGCGCGGGCGATGCTGCCGCCGAGGACGATCGTTGAGGGGTTGAGGAGATTGACCATGGTGGCCAGCACCTCGCCGACGACCCGGCCCGCCTGGCGCGTCGCCTCGATCGCCTCGACGTTCCCGGCGCGGACGAGCTCGACCACGCCGCCGCTGTCGGCGACATCGAGTCCGGCCGCGCGGAGGGAGGCGGCGATCGCCGAGCCGCTGGCGAGGTCCTCGAGGTCGCGGTCCTCGCCGGGAGCGTGGAAAGTGTCGGGCGAGGAGGGCACGCGCACGTGCCCCATGTCGCCGGCCGAGCCCTGTGCGCCGCGCTGGAGCTGGCCGCCGGCGATGATGCCGGCGCCGATGCCGGTGGCGACCTTCACGAAGACGAGATCCTTCACGGTCGGCATGCTCGTGGCCTGTTCGCCGAGCGCCAGGATGTTCACGTCGTTGTCGACGAGCACCGGGACGTCGAAGCTCTGCTGCACATAGCGCGGGACGTCGAAACGGTCCCATCCGGGCATGATGGGCGGGTTGTACGGTCGTCCGGAGGAGTGCTCGACCGGCCCCGGCACCCCGATTCCCACTCCGACCAGCGCGATGCCCTGGAGGTCCTCGGTGTCGAGGAGCCGGCGCCCCTCCTCCGCCATCATGTCCAGCACGGCATGGGGCCCGGCGGCGATGTCGAGCACTCTCGTCGTGGAGGCCAGGATGCGACCGCCGAGGTCGGCGATGGCCACCGTTCCGTGCGAGGCGCCCAGATCGATGGCGAGGACGAGGCCGGCGCGACGGTTGAAGGCGATTCGCGAGGGCGGGCGGCCTCCCGTCGAGGCGGCCTCTCCGGCCGGGATCACGAGGCCGGAGGCGAGCAGCGCGTCCACGCGGGACGACACGGTGGACCGTGCCAGGCCGGTGAGATGCGCGAGCTCGGCCTTGGTCCGCGCCTGGCCGTCCAGCAGGAGCTGCAGGATGTCGCTGGCTCCGGGAGTGGCCCCCGCCGTGGTGCGTTCGGCATCACTCATACGGTCAGTTAACCACACGTACTTCCGGTGCTGCGTGTCATACAAAGGAAGTCGCTCGAACAACTTTTGACAAATGACTAGCAAAAGAGTGTCAATGTGTGTCAGAATCATCGACATGACAACGGACGTCACAGATACGCGCACCGACACGCTTCGCGCCGGCTTCCTCGGCGGTGGATTCATGGCGCAGGTGCACAGCCGCGCCGCGCGGGCCGCACGGGCGGAGCTGACCGCGGTGACGACATCCACGCCGGAGCGATCCGCCGTCGCCGCACGTGAACTGGGGATCGAGCGATCCTTCGCCGATGCGGGAGAGCTCATCGCGGCGGCCGATGTCGATGTCGTGCACATCTGCACGCCCAACGCCACCCATGCGGCTCTCACCCTCCAGACGCTCGAGGCCGGCAAGCACGTCATCTGCGAGAAGCCACTGGCGACCACCCTCGCGGACGCCCGCGTCGTGGAAGCCGCGGCCCGGGAGCACGGCCTCGTCGCCGCCGTGCCCTTCGTCTACCGCTACCACCCCATGGTGCGCGAGGCGCGCGCACGGATCGCGGCGGGGGAGCTCGGCGCCCTGCTCACCCTGGACTGCGCCTATCTGCAGGACTGGATGCTCCTGCCCACCGACGACGACTGGCGGGCGACCTCCGCAGACGGAGGCCCCTCCCGCGCCTTCGCCGACATCGGATCGCACCTGTGCGACCTTCTGGAGTTCGTCACGGGTGAGCGCATCGTCCGACTCGTCGCTCAGACCCGTCGCGTGTTCGAGGAGCGCGGAGGGCATCCGGTCGCGAACGAGGACTCGGTCTCGATCCTCGTGGAGACGCAGTCCGGCGCTATCGGGACGCTGCTCGTCTCGCAGATGGCCGCGGGACGCAAGAACTCGCTGACCCTCGAGATCCATGGGACGGACGCGAGCGCACGATTCGACCAGGAGCGCCCCGAGGAGCTGTGGATCGGCCAGCGCCAGGGAAGCCTGCACCTCTTCCGCGACCCCGCCACCGCCCATCCCGGCGTCGAGCGCTTCTCACGCACCCCGACGGGTCACGCGCAGGGCTATCAGGACGCCTTCAACGCCTTCGTCGCCGATGTCTACGACGCCATCGGCGGGGAGCTTCCCGACGGCATGCCGACCTTCGCCGACGGCGTCCGCGCCGCGCAGCTGACCGAGGCCGTGCTCCAGTCGGCCCAGGAGGGCCGCTGGGTCGACGTCGCCTCCGCGAGTTCACCATCGGTCTCCTCCGAGCAGAAAGGGATGTACTGAGATGACTCAGGAATACGACGTCGTCATCGTCGGCAGCGGCATCAACGGCGCGATCGTGGCCGCCAGCGTGCACGAGCAGGATCCTGCGGCCTCCATCCTCGTGCTCGAGGCGGGGCGGGAGATCACGGGCAACGACGGCGAGCACCTCGTCGAGGCCGATGAGAGCGCCATGAACGCCTCCTACAACGATCTGATGCGCCGCGCGCAGCAGATCGAGTACGTCAAGGGCGCGACGGCGATGAACGAGATCGAGGGCGACACGTGGAACGTGGACATGCCCGGTGTGTTCCCCCTGGCCTTCTTCGGACACAACTTCGCCCAGTTCCCCGGCGCATCGGTCGGCTGGAACGTCGGCGGCCTGGGAGTGCACTGGACCGCGGCGTGCCCCTGGGCCTATGAGAGCGAGATCCCCGGCTTCCTCCCGCGCGACGAGTGGGATCAGGACCAGGAGACGGCGCGCCGGATGCTGCGCGTGCAGCGCGGACCGCTCGTCGAGAACCCCTTCACGGAGCCGATCTTCGCCGCGCTCCGCGAGGCCGTCCCCGCCGAGGACGAGAGCCGCGAGTTCGGCTACATGCCGATGGCCGGCATCCCGCACACAGACCGCCCGTTCGCCCGCACCGGGCCGCGCGACATCGCGCCCTTCGTCTTCGACGGCAGCGTGCCGCACGTCCAGCTGCGCCAGGGCGTGCTGTGCACGCGTGTCCTCACCGAGGATGGCACGGTCACGGGCATCCTCGGACGCGACATCGTCACCGGCGAGGAGACCGTCTACACCGGCGCGCGCTACGTCCTGGCCGCCGACTCGCTGCGCACGCCGCAGCTGATGTGGGCCTCCGGGATCCGCCCGGAAGCGCTGGGGGTGCGCCTCAACGAGCACGCCTCGATCAGCGGCGACGTGCGGATCGACGCCGAGCGACTCGGCCTCAGCGACGCCGACGTCCCGACGCCTCCGCCGGGGGAGCCCTTCATCGGCTCGTACTGGAGCCCTTCCGTCGGCGCCGCCCGGCCGATGCACGGCCAGCTCATGGAGCGCGACACCGAGGAGTTCGGTCACGTGCTGGGCGTCGGCTGGTACTGCGTCACCGAGATCCGCCCCGAGAACCGCGTGGAGTTCTCGGACGAGCTCACTGACGCCCTCGGCATGCCGCACATGACCGTGCACTTCTCCTACTCGGAGAAGGACTGGGAGATGATCCGCGCCACCCAGCAGGTGCAGCTCGCCGCCGCGAGCGCGATCGGCTCCTTCGCGCTCGAGGACTCGGCGGTCCTGCCCGCCGGCGCCTCGCTGCACTACACCGGCACCACCCGGATGGGCGCCGAGGACGACGGCACCTGTGTCGTGGACACGGATGGCCGCGTGTGGGGGTACGGGAACCTGTACCTCGTCGGAAACGGCGTGATCCCCACGGCCCTGACCTGCAACTCGACCCTGACCGGCTCCACGCTCGCGGTACGCACCGCGCGCGCCCTGACCACCCGCTAGACGCACCACCCCGAACACCACCAACGAAGGAGTTGACTGCCATGCAGAAACTTTCCCGCCGCAGAGCGGCATTGACCGGTACCGCACTGGTCGCCTCCGCAGCACTGATCCTCACCGGCTGTGGCCGCACCGAGGGTCCCACCACCGACCCCGGCGATTCCACCACGGTCGACGATTCGCTCGCCACGGGCGTCGTCGAGCTGTGGACCCAGGGCGCCGACGGCGCGAAGCTTCCCGAGATGTTCGAGAAGTTCAAGGCCGACAACCCCGATGTCGACATCCGGATGACCGAGGTGCCCGGCGAGGAGTTCGCCTCCAAGATGACCGCGGCGATCACCGCAGGCACGGTGCCCGACCTGATCTACGCCTTCACCGAGAACCAGCCGGGGCTCATCGCCACCGGAGGCTTCGACCCGGTGCCGGCGGGCCTGGTGAACCAGAGCGACTTCTTCGAGAGCATCTGGGACAACTCGGTCGTCGACGGCGTCGCCTACGGCGTGCCCTGGTACGCCTACGCGAACATCACGATCTACCGCACGGACCTCGCCGCCGCCGCGGGCGTCGAGGCCCCCACCGACTGGGACAGCCTGCGCACCTTCGCCGAAGGCCTGAAGGCGAGCGGCGTCGAGTACCCCCTCGCCCTCTCGGTCAACTACGACCAGTACACGGCTCAGGAGCTCTCGGTGTACGCCGCGCAGAACGGCGGTTCGATGATCAGCGAGGATCTGTCCGAGTGGACGATCAACTCGCCGGAGAACGTCGAGGCGCTGGAGTTCTGGGCGAGCCTCATCAAGGACGGCCTGGCCTCTCCGGACGGCCCGATGTTCCTGGACACGGTGCCGTGGAGCACGCAGGGCATCAACGCCGCGATCCCCAACGGCGGTCCTTGGTTCGCCTCGTGGTTCGACGACGCCAACGGCGAGGGCTGGGGTGCCGAGCACCTCGCCTTCGTGCCGAACGCGACGGGCCCGAACGGCGGCGCCGGCTCGAGCATGGGCGGCGGCAGCTGGATGGTTCCCAGCGACGGCGAAAACAAGGACGCCGCCTGGAAGTTCGCCCGCTGGATGTCGGAGCCCGAGCAGCAGGTGCACTGGTACGAGATCTTCCGCAACATGCCGGCCGTGCAGGCGGCGTGGGATGACCCGGCGCTGTCGGGCGACCCGCTGCTGGACACGGTCCGCGCCTCCCTCGAGGTCGGGGTCAACCGCCCGCCCGTGTCCACCTGGACCGAGATCGGCGAGCTGATCGGCCAGCAGATGGAGCGGGTCGTCCGCGGCAACACCTCCGCACAGGAGGCCCTGGACGCAGCCCAGGCTCAGGCGGAGCAGATCGGGCTGGGCGGCTAGGCCGATGTCCGCTTCTGCCACGAAGGCGCTCGTTGCTCCGGGACCGTCCTCGCGACGGTCCCGGAGCGGGGGGCGCCCGCACGAGGGAACCCGGGCCGAGGCGGTGACGGCCTGGATCTTCCTCGCGCCGTTCCTCATCCTCTTCTCCGTCTTCACTGCGATTCCCGCACTGCTCGCCATCGGAGCGAGCCTGACCGACATGTCGGCCCGCGACATCCGCAATCCTCTCGCGGTGAACTTCGTCGGCTTCGAGTCCTTCGCCCAGGTGCTGGGCAACGCCTCGTTCCAGTCGTCGTTCTTCAACACGATCATGTTCGTGGTGCTGTGCGTGCCGTTGAGCATGGGCCTCGGGCTTGCGCTGGCGCTGATGCTGAACAACGGCATCCGCCGGCTCCGCGCCACTTATCGTGCGGCGGCCTACATCCCCGTCATCACGAACATCGTCGCCGCCGCGGTGATCTGGCAGTACGCCTTCTCCCTCACCGGTCCGGTCAACAGCTCCCTGTCGGGGCTGGGACTGCCCGCCCCGAACTGGCTCGGGGAGTCCGAGTGGGCCATCACCACCGTCGTCATGATGGGCGTGTGGCGCACCGCGGGAACGGCGATGATCCTCTTCCTCGCCGGACTCCAGGCGATCCCGGAGGAGGTTCTCGAGGCCGCTGCGACCGACGGCGCCTCCGCGCCGCGCCGGCTGTGGTCGATCACCCTTCCGCTCCTTCGGCCGACCACGCTGCTGATCAGCGTCCTGATGACGGTGATGTTCCTCAACATCTTCGAAGAGCCCTACCTCCTCACCCGGGGCGGTCCGCTCGGATCCACGCGCTCCATGGCGCTGTGGGTGTACGAGCAGTTCGGTTTCGGCAACGTCGCCGCATCCATGGCCGGCTCGGTCCTCCTTCTCCTCCTCGTCGGCATCGTCGCCGTCGTCCAGTTCAGATTGCTGAGGCCGAAACATTGAATACGCTCAGCCCTTCCCGCCAGGCCGTCAACTACGTGATCCTGACGATCATCGCGGTCGTCATGCTGCTGCCGTTCGTCTGGCTGTTGTTCGGATCCTTCAAGACGCAGGCGGAGTTCCTGTCCAATCCCGGGGCGTGGTTCCCCGAGTCCTTCCAGGTCGGCAACTACGTCCAGCTCTTCGCCGAGCGCGGCTTCGGACGCTACATGGTCAATAGCGCGATCGTCTCGATCATCGCGGTGTCGGGGAACGTCCTGTTCAGCGCGATGGCCGGCTATGCTCTGGCGAAGCTGCGATTCCGGGGGCGCGGCATGGTGTTCCCGCTCGTGATCGTCGCGATGATCGTGCCCTATGTGGCGCTGTTCGTCCCGCAGTTCGTCATCGTGGTGCAGATGGGGCTCGTCGACACTCTGACCGCGATCATCCTGCCTGTCCTGATCGCGCCGCTGTCGGTGTTCATCATGCGTCAGTTCGCCTACTCGGTGCCCTTCGAGCTCATGGAGGCGGCGCGCATCGACGGGGCCAGCGAGCCGCGGATCTTCTTCCGCATCTTCCTGCCCCTGTCCGGTCCCGCACTGGCGACCGTCGGCATCCTGTCGTTCCTGGCCTCGTGGAACAACTTCCTCTGGCCTCTCGTGGTCGCCCAGTCGCAGAGCACCTACACCGCCCCGATCGGGCTGGCCGTGGCCTCCCAGGCCTCGAACACGGTGGCCTTCGGGATGCTGCTGGCAGCGGCCATGGTCGTGCTCCTGCCGATCCTCATCCTGTTCCTCTTCCTGCAGAAGTACTTCATCCAGGGCGTGGCCACTGCCGGCCTGAAGTAGCCCAGACAGAAAGGACGCTGCCATGCAGCTGAAAGATCTGACGTTCTCGCTCAACGCGATCCAGTGGATCAACGTGCTGGCCGATCCCTCCGACCCCGACAGCCCGAGTCTGTGGCGCTTCGCCGATCCGACGTTCGTCGCGGAGTACCCCGACGTGCTCCGGGAGATCCGCAGCGCCGGGTTCGACATGACGATGATGGAGGTGCTCGCGACCCAGACGCTGCAGAGCTATGAGCGGATGATCGCCGATTCCGGGCTGCAGCTCTCTCCCGGCTACGTGCAGGTGCCGCTGGGCTCCGCGCACGGCGGTCGCCTGGAGCGGGGCACCCTCGAGCGTGCGCACTGGTTCGATGGCGTGCGTCGCAAGGCCGAGGAGTCGAACTACATGGGACTGTCGCGGATCTTCCTCGCCGCCGAGGTCGACTACGCCGGCATCCGCTGGGAGCGCCCCGCGGTCGGCTACGACTTCGCGCAGGATCGCCTCGACGAGCAGGTGGATCTGCTCGATGAGGCCGTCGACGTGCTCAATGCCGAGGGCATCCGCCCGGGTCTGCACAACCACGTCGGCACGTGGATCGAGACCGAGTACGAGACCGACTACGTGCTGAACAGCATCGACGCGTCCCGGCTCGGGGCCGCCTTCGACATCGGCCACCTGGAGTGGGCGGGGATCGACTCGAAGGCGACCATCGAGAAGTGGGCCGACCGGGTGCAGGACCTGCACGTCAAGGACATCGATCTCGGCATCGCACGGCGCACCCGCGAGGAGGGGCTCAGCTACACGAAGGCCACCAACCTCGGGCTCTACCGCGAGCCGGGACTCGGCGACCTCGACCTCTCCGACATCCTCAGCGCGCTTCCCGACGGCTTCGACGGCACGGTGCTGATCGAGGTCGACCGTGCGAGCATGGATCCGTCAGAGAGCGCGATCTACACGGCGGGCTGGCTCGCCGACGCGAGGAAGGCCTGAGGAGGCGCATCATGTCGACCCATCCCGTCACCCTGTTCACCGGTCAGTGGGCCGATCTGCCCTTCGAGGAGGTGGCGCGGCTGGCCGCCTCGTGGGGCTATGACGGGCTGGAGATCGCGGCATCCGGCGACCATCTGGATCTGAGGCGCGCCGACGAGGACGACGCCTATGTCGCCTCGCGCCGGGAGATCCTCGACCGGCACGGGCTGAAGGTCTTCGCGATCTCGAACCACCTCGCCGGGCAGGCGGTCTGCGATGCGCCGATCGACTTCCGCCACAAGGCGATCCTGCGCGACTACGTGTGGGGCGACGGCGAGGCGGAGGGCGTGCGGCAGCGTGCGGCCGAGGACATGAAGCGCGCGGCGCGTGTGGCCCGCAAGCTCGGGGTGGACACGGTCGTCGGCTTCACGGGATCGTCGATCTGGCCGTACGTGGCGATGTTTCCGCCGGTGCCGGCCTCGGTCATCGAGGCGGGCTTCGAGGACTTCGCCGCGCGCTGGAACCCGATCCTGGACGTCTTCGACGGTGAGGGCGTGCGCTTCGCCCACGAGGTGCACCCCGGCGAGATCGCCTACGACTATTGGA
>CAYOTY010000014.1:37455-38653 GCA_964406995.1 uncultured Microbacterium sp. | reverse complement strand
GTGGCCGGCTTCATCGGCTCGCCCGCGATGAACCTGTTCCCGTCCGACCTCGCCGAGGGCGGCGTGATGTTCGGCAGCGAGGTCGTGCCGCTGGATCGCGACACCGTCGGGCGCGCGCACGGCAGCCAGGTCACCGTCGGCGTCCGCCCCGAGGACATCGAGGTCGGGCCCGCCGACGGCAAGGGCCTCAGCGTCACGGTCGACCTCGTCGAGGAGCTCGGCGCCGACGGCTACCTGTACGGCCACACCGAGATCGGCGGCAAGCG
Source organism: uncultured Microbacterium sp. (assembly GCA_964406995.1). GTDB lineage: Bacteria > Actinomycetota > Actinomycetes > Actinomycetales > Microbacteriaceae > Microbacterium. The sequence continues at coordinate 38,387 of CAYOTY010000014.1, read as the reverse complement.
CTCCGACATCGTGGCCCGCGTCGACGGCCGCAACCACCCGGATGCCGGCGACGTCGTCACGCTCGCCGCGAAGCCCGGCCACGTGCACGCCTTCGACCTGGAGACGGGCGACCGTCTCAACGACGCACCCGTCATCTCGGGCTGATCCGCAGCGAAGCGGCGCGGCCGGTCCTCGGGATCGTCCGCGCCGCTTCGTCATCTGCGCATCGTCTCGCACCGTTCTCACCTCTGGCCTGAGGAGTCTCGATGGCTGACTCGCTGCGGATCACGGCCCGCACGGTCGATCCGGGCCTGCTGACCCTGCCCTGGTCGACGCCGCTGGCGAAGTGGCCCTCGGAGAACATCGTCTCGCTGCCGAAGGGCCTCTCGCGGCATCTCGTGCGGTTCGCCGACCTGTCGGGCAAGGTCGTCGCCGTCAAGGAGACGACCACCGAGATGGCCCAGCGCGAGTACGAGATGCTGGGGAACCTGGCGCGTCTGGATGTGCCGTGCGTGGACCGGGTCGCGGTGATCGCCGGGCGATCGGATGCCGAGGGCGAGTCCCTTCCGGCCGCACTCGTCACCTCGCACCTGCGCTTCTCGATGCCCTACCGGGCGCTGTTCACGCGGGTGCTCCGGCCGGATACGGCCACGCGTCTGGTCGATGCCCTCGCCGTGCTTCTGGTGCGCCTGCACAACGTCGGCTTCTACTGGGGCGACGTGTCGCTGTCGAACACCCTGTTCCGCCGCGATGCAGGGGCCTTCGCCGCCTATCTCGTCGATGCCGAGACGGGCGAACTGCACGAGGAGGGCCTCACCGACGGTCAGCGCGCCTACGACCTGGATCTGGCCCGCACCAACGTCGCCGGGGAGATCATGGATCTCGCCGCGGGCGGGCGGCTCGAGCACGGCGTGGATGCCGTGGCGATCGCCGACGGCATCGTGTCGTCCTA
>CAYOTY010000014.1:0-37445 GCA_964406995.1 uncultured Microbacterium sp. | reverse complement strand
GCGGGCGGCCCTGACCGACGAGGAGTCCTTCGAGACCTCCGAGGCCTGGCGGATCACCGAACGCGTCGAGCGGCTGAACACGCTGGGCTTCGACATCGGGGAGATGTCGATCCAGCAGGCCGAGGATGGTGCGCAGGTGCGCATCCAGCCGAAGGTCGTGGATGCCGGTCATCACCAGCGCCGCCTCATCCGTCTGACGGGCCTCGACGTGGAGGAGAACCAGGCCCGGCGTCTGCTGAACGACCTCGACGAGTTCCGCGCGCGCTCGACGAAGCCGTGGACCGATGAGGAGATGTTCGCGCACGAATGGCTCACCCGGGTCTTCGAGCCCGTCGTGCGCGCGATCCCCCACGAACTGCGCGCGAAGCTCGAACCCGCCGAGGTCTACCACCAGGTGCTGGAGCACCGCTGGTATCTCTCGCAGTCCGAGGGCAGGGCGGTTCCTCTTGCCGAGGTGCTCACCTCGTACATCGACGACGTGCTGCGCCATCGCCGTGACGAGGCGACGATCATGGGTCCGCCCACCGAGACCATGGCCCTGCCGGTGATCACCGGATCGACGCCGGTCTCCGACGAGACCGCCGCGATCGACTGGCGCGACCTGGTCTGAGGCCCCCCGGTGCCGCGCTCCGCCGCGGGGCACGTGTCCCGCCCTGCACGACGTCCCTCCCTCTTGGAATAGCAAACGATTGCTATTAGGATGCGAACATGACCCCACGCCCCTCGTCCGGTGCGCTGCGCCAGAGGCGGGCGGCTCTTCCGACACCGACGGCCAATGGGCCGGAACGACGAGGAATGCCGTGCAGAAGAACACAGGAGAAGAGATGGCCGTGAAGATCCAGCGCGGTGCGCCGGTGCAGATGCGCGATGGCGTCACCCTGTCCGCAGATGTCTACCGGCCTGCCGAGCAGGAGGAAGACCTTCCCGTCCTGCTGCAGCGCACGCCCTACGACAGGTCGCTCTACACCGCACTCGGGGAGTACTACGCCGAGGCCGGCTACATCGTCGTCTTCCAGGACGTCCGCGGTCAGTTCGGCTCCGAGGGCGAATGGGTTCCCTTCGTCCACGAGGGAGACGACGGCGTCGACACGATCGCCTGGGCTTCAGCGCTGGAGGGCTCAACCGGTCAGGTCGGGATGATGGGTACCTCGTACCAGGCGACCTGCGCCTGGCAGGCCGCCGTCCGGCATCCGCCGGCGCTGAGCGCTCTCGCCTGCGCCTTCACGCCGCTGGACTACTATTCCGACTGGATGTTCCCGGGAGGGGCCTTCTCGCTGTCCTTCGCGACCACCTGGCTGCTGCACAACGTCGCGCACAGCGCGGCCGCGCGCCTTCCGGACGGCGCTCAGCTGCAGGCTGCGATGGAGGACTCCTACGAGAATCTCGCCGAACGCTGGTACCCGCATCTGCCCTTGCGCGAGTTCCCGCCGCTGCATCCGATGCGCGACGACGTCGCCCCGTACTTCTTCGACTGGATCGACCGGCATCCCGTACGCGATCGGTACTGGCAGGACATCTCGCTGCGAGGCAGGGTCGGCGGGGTCGGCATCCCTGCTCTCAGCATCGCCGGCTGGTACGACGTGTTCGTCAGAGCCGGCGTGGAGGCGCATCGCGAGGCGGCGGAGGACAGCGGCTCGCGGCTGATCCTCGGCCCGTGGGCGCACGGCCAGTGGGGCAGCACCCTCGGCGACGTCGACTTCGGCCAGGACGCCGCGTTCTCCTTCCCCGGCGCCGTCGTATCGTGGATGGACCGCTGGCTGAAGCACCGCGAGCCGGCGTCCGATCCGAACGTACGCTACTTCAGCATGGGCGATCTGACCTGGCGCGAGGCCCCGTCGTGGCCGCCCCCGGCCGCACGGCCCACGCGCTTCCATCTGGCCGGCGGCGGGTCCGCGAACACGATCGCGGGTGACGGCGAACTGCTGCTCGATGCGCCCGACGACGGCCTCGACACCTTCGACTACGATCCTGCCAATCCCGTGCCCAGCGTCGGCGGCCAGGGATGCTGCTACGGCCCCCAGTCGCCGATCGGTCCGCGTAACCAGCGCGCGGTGGAGCTCCGCGAGGACGTACTCGTCTACAGCACGGAGCCGTTGCGCGAACCGCTCGAGGTCGCCGGCGACATCGAGGTCTCCCTGTATGCGAGCACCAGCGCCGCAGACACCGACTTCACCGCGAAACTCGTGGACGTGCATCCGGACGGCACCGCCATCAACCTCGGCGAGGGCATCGTCCGCGGGCGGTTCCGCGACGGCGTAGAGGCCGAGAGGCCGCTCGTCCCCGGGAGGGTGGAGCACTACCGGATCCCGCTGCAGCCCACCGCCGTGGTCTTTCAGACGGGACATCGGATCCGGCTCGAGGTCTCGAGCAGCAACTTCCCGATGTACGACCGCAATCCCAACACCGGGGCGCCGTTCGGTCAGGACGATGCGACGGTCGTCGCCCGCCAGACGATACGTCATGGCCGATCGCATCCCTCGGCGCTGATCCTCCCGGTCATCCCTCGCGCGTGAGGCCGAGCCGAGAGCGGGCTGCTCCGGGCCGATGACCGCAGATCCGGCGCTCGGATACGGCAGCCCGCTCAGGCGACCCAGATGGTCTTGAGGTTGCAGAACTCGCGGATGCCCTCGCGGGAGAGCTCCCGCCCGTGACCGGAGCGCTTGATGCCGCCGAAGGGCAGTTCGGCGTAGGACGCCGTCATACCGTTGACGAACACCGCGCCCGCCTCGATCTCGCGTTCGGCGCGGGCGATCTCGGAGGCGTCGGTCGTCCAGATCGCCGAGCCGAGCCCGAACTCGCCGCCGTTGGCGACGGCGAAGGCCTCGTCGAGCGAGTCGACCCGGTAGAGGGAGGCGACGGGGCCGAAGGCCTCCTCCGCGTACAGTCGCATCTGCGGCGTGATGTCCGCGATCACGGTGGGCTGGTAATACCAGCCGGCGCCCTCGGCGCGAGCGCCTCCGGTGAGGATGCGGGCGCCCCGGTCCTTCGCATCGGCGACGAGCTCCTCGATGTCCGCACGACCCTGTTCCGTGGCGAGCGGACCGAGCTCGGTGCTCTCCTCGGCGGGATCGCCGAGGACCAGAGCGGCCATGCGCTCGGTGAACAGGCGCGAGAACTCGTCGTACACGTCGCGATGGACGATGAACCGCTTGGCGTTGATGCAGGCCTGACCGTTGTTGGCGGTCCGCGCCTTGACGGCCGTCTCCGCCGCGGCGGGAAGGTCGGCGGAAGGCATCACGATGAACGGATCGGAGCCGCCGAGCTCCAGCACCGCCTTCTTCAGCACCTCTCCGGAGACGGAGCCGATCGCCCGGCCGGCTCCCTCCGATCCGGTCAGAGTGACCGCGGCGACGCGCGGGTCGCGGATCACCGCCTCGACACGGGCGGAGCCGATGAGCAGGGTCGAGAACGCCCCCGCGGGGAACCCTGCGCGAGCGAACAGCTCATCGAGGTACAGGGCCGCCTGGGGCACGTTCGAGGCGTGCTTGAGCACCCCCGCGTTGCCCGCCATGAGCGCCGGCGCGGCGAAGCGCACGACCTGCCAGATCGGGTAATTCCACGGCATCACCGCGAGCACGACGCCCAGCGGTTCGTACCGGGTGCGTGCCGCGCTCGCCGAGACCGCGGAGGGATCCGCCAGCTCGCGTCCTTCGAGGAAATCGCGAGCGTTCTCCGCGTAGTACCGCATGGTGTAGGCGGACTTGGCGACCTCGGCGCGGGACTGCCCGATCGGCTTGCCCATCTCGGCGGTGATCAGGGCGGCGAGCGCATCGACGTCGGCCTCCAGCAGATCGGCGGCGGCGCGCATCCAGCCGGCACGCCGGTCCCATCCCGCGGCGGCGAGCGCCGGGACCGCCGCCGCTGCGGCGGCGAGCTTGCGTTCGACGACGTCGCCGCCGTCCTCGTCGAAGGCGGCGAGCTGCACGCCGCGAGCCGGGTCGATGCTGCGGATTCTGGCCATGTCGGTCCTGTCTGTGGGGCTAGATGAGGATGGTGAGAGGGTTCTCGACGCATCGCTGGAACGCGGCGAGCCACGATGCCGCGACGGCACCGTCGAGCACGCGGTGATCGGCCGACAGCGTCACGGTCATGACGCTCGCGGCCTCGAGCTCGCCGTCGTCTCCGACGACCGCCCTCGGCTGCGCGGCTCCGACCGCGAGGATGCCGGACTGCGGCGGGTTCAGGATGGCGCTGAACTCGGCCGTGCCGTACATGCCGAGGTTCGACACGGCGAAGCTGCCGCCCTCGAGCTCATGCTGACGAAGCCGCCCGGAACGAGCCCGTTCGGCGAGATCGACGACCTCGCCGCTGACCTCGCTCAGCGACAGGCGCTCGACGCCTCGGAGCACCGGGGTCAGCAGTCCCCCGTCGGTGGCGACGGCCACCGCCACGTCGACGGAGGAGAATCGCCGGATGCTGTCGCCGTTCCAGATCGCGTTCGCCTCGGGCACCTCGGCCATCGCCCGGGCCACGGCCTTGATCACGAGATCGTTCACGGAGACCCTGCGTGCGGCCGTGGCGTTGATCTGGCGGCGAAGGGCGAGGAGCGCATCGACTCGGCAGTGGGCGACGACGTAGAAGTGCGGCACGGTCGACTTGCTCTCGGTGAGCCGTCGCGCGATCGCGCGGCGCATCCGATCGAGCGGGATGTCCGTGTAGCCGCTCTCCGGCGCATCGTCACTCGGAGCAGAAGGAGCGACGGTCCGCGGCGGCGACGAGTCGACGGGCCGGGGCTCGGTCGTGGAGGCGGCCGCCTCCAGATGGCGTTCGAGGTCGCGGCGCACGATTCGCCCGTTGGGGCCGGTTCCGGTCAGCGCCGTCACGTCGACGCCCTTCTCCGCGGCGAGCCTGCGGACGAGCGGGCTCATGAACAGCCGGCGGGCGGGGAGCGAATCCGTCCCGTCGGCGGCGAGAACGCTGGGCGGCAGCGGTTCGATACCCGGGTCGTCGGCGCCCTCCTGGGCGGGCTCGGGACCGCCGGATGCGGTGATCCTCTCGGCGGCGAGGGCGGCATCGATGGCGGTGGCGCCCTCCCCTTCCTCGACGAGCACGAGGATCGGCCCGCCCACGGCGACGTTGTCGCCCTCTTCCGCGAGCAGCCGCCCGACGACACCCTCGCTCTCCGACTGGTATTCGACGACGGCTTTGTCGGTCTCGATCTCGACGAGCGGCTGACCGACGGAGACGTGTTCACCCGACGCGATCAGCCATTTCTGGACGGTTGCCTCCGTCGCGCCGGCGAGCACCTCGGGCATGCGGATGATCTGCGCCATGTCAGCTTCCGAATCCGGCACGCACGGCCTCCAGCGCCGTGACGACCTCTTCCGTCCGGGCGATGGCCGCCCGCTCCAGGATGCGAGAGATGCTGGGAGAGCTCTCCTGACCAGTGACGCGGGCGACGGGCTGATCGAGCCAGTCGAACCAGCGCCGCTGGATCTCGTCGGCGAGCCACGCGCCGTACGACGTGCCGCGCGCGCCCTGCTCGACGATGAGCACGGCGCCTGTCTTGCGGATGCTCTGTCCGAGGGTCTCCCAGTCGATCGACGCACGGTCCAGCCACCGCAGATCGATGAGCTCGGCGTCGATGCCGGTCAGCTCGATGGCCTCCCTGGCGTGTCCGACCATGCTGAGGTAGCTGATCACCGTGACATCGGCCCCCTCGCGCAGGACGGCGGCGGAGCCCGGCGGTATGACGTAGTCGAGGTCGCCGACCGGAACCTCGTCGGCGACGCCGTACAGGTCGACGTGCTCGATGACGAGCACCGGATCCTGCAGCGCGAGGGCCGCATTCATCAGACCCACGTAGTCGGCGGCGTTCGACGCGGCCACGATGCGCCAACCCGGACTGGTGGCGAACACGCCCGCCGGGTCCATGAGGTGCTGCGATCCGTAGCCGGATCCCATCGCGACCTTCGTGCGCAGCACGAGCGGCACGGGGTTGTCCCCGCCGAACATATGCCGCGCCTTGCCGATCTGGTTGAACACCTGGTCGGCGGCGACCCACAGGAAGTCGGGGTACATGAATTCCACGACGGGGCGGAAGCGCCCGTCGAGCGCGAGGCCCCCGGCCAGCCCGACGAACGCGTTCTCGCTGATGGGGGTGCCGAGGATGCGTTCCTCGCCGTACTTCTCGACCAGGCCCTTGGTCGCCCCGTTCGTGCCGCCGCCGAGCCTGTGGACGTCTTCGCCGAGGACGACGATCCGGGGATCCTCCTCCATCCGGCGATCCATCACCTGGGCGACCGCGTCGATGAACTTCACCGGTCGTCGTGCGCCGACGGGCAGGAGGCCGAGGTCGTCGAGCTCGCTGCCGTCGCCGCGCACACCGACGTTGACGAAGGCGGCTTCGGGCCAGAGCTCGGGACGGATGCGCCGCTTGCCGGGATTCTCCGGATCGGGTTCCACGAGCTGATCGACCGCCTGCTGCATCGCGGTCTGAGCCGCGGCCCTCAGCGCAGTGATCCGCTCGGCATCGATCAGGCCGCGTTCGACCATTCTCGTGGCCACGAGGGTGAGCGGGTCACGCGCGCGCCAGGCCGCCTCCTCCTCCTTGCCCCGGTATCCGAACGCACTTCCCGGGTAGGGACCGTTCTGGTGGAAGAACCGATACACCTCGGCCTCGATGACCACAGGCCCCTCGCCGGAGCGCATCCGCTCGGCAGCCTCCTCCATCGCCAGGTGCACGGCGAGCGGGTCCATCCCGTCGACGCGCCACGAGGGGATGCCGAAGCCCTGGCCGCGTACGGAGAAGCGCGGATCCGCGGTGATCTCGTCGGCACGGGTTGAGACCGCGTAGAGGTTGTTCTCCACGAAGAAGCACACCGGCAGCCGCCAGGCGGCGGCGAGGTTCATCGATTCGAGCACCGAGCCGATCTGCGCGGCGCCGTCGCCGAAGTAGTTCACGGTCAGGTCGGTGGTCCCGCTGTGCTTCTGCGCCCAGGCATTGCCCGTGGCCATCGGAGCGCCGCCGCCGACGATCGCGTTGGTGCCGAGGGCGCCGGCCTCGAACCACTGGAGGTGCATCGACCCCCCTCGTCCGCGGCAGTAGCCCTGGGCGAGGCCGAGGATCTCTGCGAGCGTGCGCTGAAGCACCGCCTGCACCTCGGGGCTCACGGGATCCGAGGGGTCGAGGCGTCCGCCGGCGACATGGGTGAGGGCCTTCGCCAGGAACTGGTGGTGCCCGCGGTGGGATCCGCCGACTCCGTCCGAGGAGCGCAGGCCGATGATCGATCCGACCGCCCCGCCCTCCTGGCCGATGCTGGAGTGCGCGGGACCGTGCACGAGCCCTTCGCCGGCGAGGACCAGCACCGCCTCTTCGAAGGCGCGGATGAGGTGCAGCTGCACGAGCATGCCGTCCAGCAGCGCCGGGTCGGCCCGATTCCAGTCGGCCGGGGTCGTCGACAGCTCGAACCAATCGACGCCCGTCTGCAGCCGTTTCTTCTTCGGCATTGGCGATCCATCCTGTCCCGAGGAATAATTGGCTCCAATATAGCGACTTAAGCAGAGATTGCAAACCTTTGTCCCAATAGATTGGCTACAATCTTGAGAAAGGAAGGGCGGAAAAGATGAACAGCTCCCTCAAGGGGATCCCCGGGATGCGGGGAACCGATCACATCGGCTTCACGGTCCCCGACCTCGAGGCCGCACATGAGTTCCTCGTCGACGTCCTGGGCTGCGACTCGATCTACACCCTCGGCGGGAAACGCGCCGACGACGACTGGATGCAGGAGCATCTGGGGGTGCATCCGCGCACCGTCATCGAGGAGATCCGCTTCTACCGCCTCGGCCACGGCGCCAACTTCGAGGTGTTCCTCTACCAGGCCGCCGACGGCCAGGCGCCGCATCCTCGCAACAGCGATCTCGGTGGTTTTCACATCGCGTTCTACGTGGACGATCTCGACACCGCCGTCGCCTATCTTCGCGAGAAGGGGGTCGAGGTGATGGGCGAGCCTACCGCCAGCGCGCAGGGCGCGGAGGGACAGCGGTGGGTCTACTTCCGCAGCCCCTGGGGACTGCAGTTCGAACTGGTCAGCTTTCCCGCGGGGAAGGCATACGAGCAGCACAGTGAGCGCGTACTCTGGCATCCGTCACATCCTGCTCGTTGAGAAGAAGGCGGAGAATGGCAGATCACGGTCAGACCGGCGCGAGGATCGCAGACATCCTGCGCGATGCGATCCTCGCCGGGGAGTATGCCCCGGGCGAACGGATCCGCCAGGACGAGCTCGCCGAGCGTTTCGGAGCGAGCCGTCAGCCGGCGCGAGAAGCCCTGCGGACTCTCGATGCGGAGGGGTTGATCACTCTCGTCGCGAACAAGGGGGCGACGGTGTCGCGGCTGAGCATGGCGGAGTGCCGCGAGCTGTACCTGATCAGAGAGCGCCTCGAACCCCTGCTGCTGCGCATCAACACCCCCCTGCTGAGCGATGACGACATCGACCGGCTCGATGCCCTCGCCGCAGAGATGGAGCGCGATGACGACATCGAGCGCTTCCTGCAGCACGATCGCGAGTTCCACCTCTCCGCCCTCTCGAAGGCGCACACCGGCCTCCTGGGAGATATCGTGCTGAGCCTCTGGAACCGGACTCATCACTACCGCCGCTCGGTGACCCCCCTGCTCATGCTCGGCGGCGATCGAAGCGTGCATCACGACCACCACCTCATCGTCCACGCACTGCGCCGGCGCGACGAGGAGGAAGCGGATCGCGTCCTGGCCAGTCACATCCGCCGCAGCAGACTCGCGCTGGCGAGCCATGCGGAGATCTTCGAGGCCTGAAGCGACGCGCGACGGAGGCGGCGCCTGCCCCGCCGGACAAAGGATGTTTCCGCTTGCAATCGTTTGCGATAAGATGAGGACACCTTGCCGACGACGAAGAGACGAGAAGCCATGACCGCTCATCCCGACAGCCCTCGCCCCCTGCTCACGCCCGGCCTCCTGGGCGTCGACTATGAGACCCGGGTCGACTTCACCCGGCTCCGCGAGTATCGGCTCCGTCGCGCGCAGGCCGCTCTCGACGCCAGCGAATGCGGTTCCTTCCTGCTCTTCGACTTCTACAACATCCGCTACACGACACAGTCATGGGTGGGCGGCGCGCTCGGCGACAAGATGATCCGGTACGCCCTGCTCACCTCCTCCGACACCCCGCACCTGTGGGACTTCGGATCGGCGGTGCGCCACCATCAGCTGCACTCGCCCTGGCTCGAACACGATCACAACCACCCCGGGTTCCTCGGATTCCGCGGTGCGGTGGCCCCGACCGCCGGACTCATGGAGGACGCGGTCCGCCAGATCAAAGGCATCCTCACCGACCTCGGGCTCGAGAAGGACCCGATCGGGATCGACATCGTCGAACCCCCGTTCCTGTTCGAGCTGGAACGGCAGGGTCTCACCGTTCGCGACGCCCAGCAGCACATGCTCGACGCACGCGAGATCAAGAGCGCAGACGAGATCATGCTCCTGAACCAGGCCGCCGCGATGGTCGACGGCGTCTACACGGACATCGTCGAGGCGCTCAAGCCCGGGGTGCGCGAGAACGAGATCGTGGCGCTCGCCGCCAAGAAGCTGTATGAGTACGGCTCCGACCAGGTCGAGGCGATCAATGCGATCTCCGGCGAACGCTGCAACCCCCACCCGCACAACTTCACCGATCGCATCATCCGTCCCGGCGACCAGGCGTTCTTCGACATCATCCACTCCTTCAACGGATACCGCACCTGCTACTACCGCACCTTCAGCGTCGGCCGCGCCACCGGTCCGCAGAAGTCGGCGTACAGCAGGGCGCGGGAGTGGATGGACAACGCCATCGCCGCGATCAGGCCGGGCGTCGGATCCGATGAGATCGCCTCCCTGTTCCCCACCGCGGAGTCGCTCGGCTTCGACGACGAGCTGTCGGCCTTCGGCCTTCAGTTCTGCCACGGTCTGGGTCTCGGGCTGCACGAACGCCCCATCATCTCGCGGCTGAACAGCTACCGCGAGCCGGTCGAGCTGAAGACGGGCATGGTGTTCGCCGTCGAGACGTACTGCCCGGCGAGCGACGGCTATTCCGCCGCCCGCATCGAAGAGGAGGTCGTCGTCACCGATGACGGCCCGGTGGTGCTCACGAAGTATCCGGCCGAGGAGCTGATGGTGGCCAACCCCTATTGAGCAGGCGGGGAAGGGGGCCGATGGATCTCATCCATCGGCCCCCTTCCCGTATCCGTACGGCGGAGACGAGCGCTACACCGTGCAGTTGCGTCCGGTGGCGACCACTCCTCGCGGTCGCGATCGCCGCCTCTCCGCCCCGGAGGGATCGGCGAAATGGCAGGCGCTCTGGGACTGCCCGAGCTGCTCGGCGACCAGCGCCGGCTGCAGGTCGATGCACTGCTGCTGCTCCTCGGAGGACAGCGTCACGAACAGCGGACAACGCGTCCGGAAGCGGCAGCCCGACGGCGGCTCCTGGGCACGCGGAACCTCGCCGACCAGGGGAACATGCTCACGTTCCCGTTCGATCATGGGATCGGGGACCGGGATCGCCGAGACCAGGGCCTTCGTGTAGGGATGAACCGGATGGTGGAGAACCTGCGAGACGTCGCCGAGCTCGACGATCCGCCCGAGATACATGACCGCGACCCGGTCCGCGATGTGCGGGAGGACGCCGAGGTCGTGCGTGACGAAGATGTACGAGACCCCGGTCTTGTCCTGGATGTCCCGGAGCAGGTCGATGATGTCGGCCTGCAACGACACGTCCAGCGCCGATACCGGCTCGTCGAGCAGGAGCACCTCCGGCTCGACGGCGAGCGCACGAGCGATCGCGACCCGCTGTCGCTGACCGCCGGACAGCTCGCCCGGGAGCCGCTGCGCCATCTCGGACGACAGGCCCACGAGCGACAGGAGCTGCTCGACACGGCCTTCCTCCGGGAGCCGGTGGACGCTGAGAGGCTCGGCGATCAACGCACCGACGGTCAGCTTGGGGTTCAGCGCCGCCGTCGAGTCCTGAAGCATCATCTGAAGGCGGCGACGCAGAGGCCTCAGTCGCCTCGGAGAAAGCCGGCTGATGTCGACCCCGTCGACCTCGACCGTGCCCGCTGTCGGCTCGAGAAGTCTCACCAGCGTACGGTTGAGCGTCGTCTTTCCGCTGCCCGACTCCCCTACGATCGCGAGAGTCTCACCCGGGAGCACGTCAAACGAGACGCCGCACACCGCGTGCACGACTTCACCGCGCCGCCCGGCCTTGCCCCGCACGGGGAAGTGCGTCACCAGATCCGTCGCGCACAGGGCGGGCGCCGGAGGATCCGCCGGACGCGGAGTCGTGACCGCATCGATGTCGAGGCGGGGCACCTTGCTCAGCAGGCGACGGGTGTACTCGTCCTCCGGATCGGCGAACACACCGGCCACACTCCCCCGTTCGACGCAGCGACCGCTGTTCATCACGATGACGCTGTCGGCATGCCGGGCGACGAGGCCCAGATCGTGAGTGATGAGCAGCAGCGCGGCATCCGATATCGCCCGCGCCCGCTCCAGCGTCTCGAGGACCTGCGCCTGGACGGTGACATCGAGTGCACTCGTCGGCTCGTCGGCGACGATGAGAGCCGGCCTGTTCGCCATCGCGATGGCGATGACGACGCGCTGCCGCATCCCGCCGGAGAGCTGATGCGGATACACGGTCATCCTCGATGCGGGGTTGTCGATGCCGACCGCGGTGAGCAGCTCGACCGAGCGCCTCCTGGCCTCCGCCACGGTGACGTCCGAGTCGTGCGCGCGAATGGCCTCGATGATCTGCGCGCCGACCGTGTACACCGGGTTGAGCGAGCCGAACGGGTTCTGCGGCACGTAGGCGATTCGCGAGCCGCGCACCGAACGCACCGCTCTGCCGTTGCGATCGAGCAGCTCCCTCCCCTCGAAACGCACCGAACCCTCGGTGCGCGCGCTGCCGGGCAGCAGGCCCAGGAGTGCGAGCGCCGTCGTCGACTTTCCGGATCCGGACTCTCCGACGATCGCGAGAGACTCACCGCGGCGCATCGTGAGGTCGAGGCCGTCGACGGCGGGCCTTCCCTCGCCGAAGCGAACCGTGAGCCCTTCGACGAGCAAGAGCTGGGCAGAGGCTTCAGTGATCTCAGACATCGCGCACCCGGGGGTCGAGGAATCGGTAGAGGAGGTCGGCTGCGATGTTGAGCAGCGTGATGAGGAGGGCGAAGAACAGCAGGAAGGCGAGTACGACGTTGGTGTCCTGCTTCTGGATGCCTTCGACGAGCAGGCGGCCCAGTCCGCGCCATCCGAAGATGGTCTCCACGACGACGAGGCCGCTGATGATCCAGGGCACTCTCAGAGCGATCATGGTGACGATGGGAATGAGCGAAGTGCGCAGACCATGTCGCACGAGCACGTTCGTCTCGCCGATCCCCTTCGCGCGGGCGAAGCGCAGATAGTCGCTGTCGAGCACCTCGACCATGGCTGAACGCTGGTAGAGCGCCCAGACGGGGTAGACCGAGAGTGTCAGCACGATCGTGGGGAGGAGCATGTACGGCAGCCGATCGAGGAATGACTCGAACAACCCGCCGCCGGCCCCTGGTGTCGAGTCGCCCACTGTCGGGATGCTCCACCCGAACGCACGGTTCGCGCTGATCGCACCCTCCTTCACGATCACGGCGATCCAGAACTCCGGGGCGGTCAGCAGCACGATGGTGACGGCGATGAGCACCTTGTCGACGAGCCGCCCGTTGTACACGGCCGCGAAATAACCCACCACGACCGCGAGGAGGATGGCAAGCAGGATCGCGAATCCGGCGAGCCGGAGCGACACCATGCTGCGCTCGAACAGCTCGGGTCCTACCGGACGGCCGGAGGCGTTGAGCCCGAAGTCGCCCTGCAGCGCAGCGGTGATCCAGAGCCAGTAGCGCTCCCAGATGGGACGGTCCAGCCCCAGCTCACGCGCGTGGGCGTCGAGCGTCTCCTGAGAGACATTGGGCAGGCGGTATCGATCGAGCGGATCGCCGGCGATGGAGACCGCGACGAAGATGACCATCGTCGCGGCGAGCATCAGTGGAATCGCCTGCAGCAGCCGGACGACGATGAAGCGGATCATGAGGGGAGCTCTTCTCTCGTCGTATCAGGCAGCGCGGCTGCTGCGGTTGAAGGCGTTCTGGATGCCGTCGCCGACGAAGTGCACGGAGAGCACGATCGCGATGACGACGACCCCGGGGATGTAGAAAAGCCACCATGCCGTCGAGGCGTACCCCAGCCCGGCACCGATGAGCAGACCGAGAGAGGTGTCGGGCGGCTGGACGCCCAGTCCCAGGAACGAGAGAGTCGACTCCAGCGCCACGGCCGAGGCGATGTACGTCGTGGTCACCACGGCGATCGGTCCGACGAGGTGAGGCAGCAGATGGTGGAAGAGGATCCGGGGCGTCGACGCCCCGATGAGCTGGGCAGAGGCGACGAAGTCGCTGGTGCGCAACGCGAGGACATCGGCGCGGATGACCCTGGCCGTCGGCGTCCAGTACATCAGTGAGATCGCGACGGCGACGATGATCCAGCCGTTCTCCACCCCTCCGAAGCGCACGGCGACGAGGCCGAGAATGGCCAGCAGCGGCATCATCAGCACGAGATCCACCATGCGCATCAGGATCTGATCCGTCCGGCCTCCCGCGTACCCGGCGATCAACCCGATGATCGTCCCGATGACCGTCGAGAGCACCGCGACCACCGCGGCGACCGCGAGCGAGCGTTGCGCACCGCGCATCACGAGCGCGAACATGTCGCGGCCGAGCACATCGGTGCCGAACGGATGCGCAGCCGACGGGTGCAGAAGAACGTCGGGGCTGATCGTCTCATAACGGATCGGCCAGAGCAGCGGCCCGACGACGGCGAACAGGATGAGCAGGATCAGCACCGCCAGCGCGGTGACGGCCCCGCGCTGTGCGAAGAACCGGCGAAGCACGCGCCAGCGGCGCGCCGCGGGGCGCCTCTGCGAAGGGTTGCGTATCGCCTGGGTGCGCTCCCCCCGCCGAGTGCGCGCGTCGGCCGGAGTCTCATCCACATTCGTCATCGCATCACCGCCACCCTCCATCGTCGACTGCCCGTCGGCTGCCGAGATTAACCGCAACCGATTGCATTGTATGCACGTGATGATGTGTTTCGTCAACACGAACCTCACGTCCACACGACCACAAACGCTTGTGCTACGTTGCGAATTGTAACCCCAGGAGGAGTTGAGCGATATGGCAACGACGCTACGCGATGTCGCGGCGGCGGCGGGAGTGCACCCCGGCACGGCGTCCCGGGCGATGAACCCGGAGACCGAGCACCTCGTCAATCCCGCGACGGCGCGGAGGATACTCAAAGTCGCACAGTCACTCGGCTATGTCGCCAATCCACTCGCCCGGGGCCTGAAGACCAACCGGTCACTGACCCTCGGCTTCCTGGTTCCGGACATCATGAACCCCCTCTTCCCTCCGATGATCCGTGGTTTCGAAAGCGTCGTGGCCGAGCAGGGCTATAACGCGATCACCGCCAACACCGACAACGATGCGGCACGCCAGCAGCAGCAGCTCGCCGCCATGCACGCCCGCCGCGTCGACGGCCTCGTGCTCGCCACCGCGGTGCTCGAGCACGACTCGGACGAGCAGCCCGACCTTCGGGACGTTCCCGCCGTGCTGGTCAACCGCGTCGACCCCGCGCTCAGCGCTTCCAGCGTCACCAGCGACGACCAGTCCGGCATCCGCCAGGCGGTTGCACATCTGAAAGGACTCGGGCACCGTCGCATCGCCCATGTCGCCGGCCCCCAGTGGACCTCGACGGGGCTCACTCGTCTTCGCGCCTTCCGGCATGAGATGCAGGATGCCGGGCTCGAGCTGGACAGCCGGCTCATCGCCATCGCCTCGCAGTACACGATCGAGCACGGCGTCGAGCAGATGAGGTCTCTCCTGGACAGCGGGGTCGAGTTCACCGCGGTGATCGCCGGAAACGATCTGCTCGCGCTCGGCTGCTACGACGTGCTGGCCGACCGCGGACTCCGCTGCCCCGAAGACGTCTCGGTCATCGGGTTCAACGACATGCCTTTCGTCGACCGCGTCTTCCCTTCTCTGACGACGGTGCACGTCCCGCACTACGAACTGGGCGCGGAGGCCGGGCGCAGTCTGCTCGCTCAGATCGCCGAGCCCGGCAGGCGGGCAGCCTCCGTGCTCCTCCCCGTGACGCTGATCCCTCGGGCCTCCACCGGCCCCGTTCGCTGACCTATCACTTCAATCGGTTGCACTCTTCGACATGATCTGCACCCACTGATTCCATAACATCCTGCGATAGGTCTTGTTTGTCGAAGGCCAGAGGCGTACCATTCAATGCAATCGGTTGCTACCACTCAAGATGGAGCGGGATCCCGAGCAGCCGTTCACCAAGGGAGCCATTAATGAAGAGGTCAAGAATTGGGTTCGTCGCGATCGCTGCCGCGACGGCTCTTCTCATCACCGCCTGCAGCGGAGGTGGAGAACCGGCGGCCACTGGCCCGGACTCCGCTGCAGGCGGCTCAGTCACCATGGGCGTCAAGCAGGCCTGGGCCGGATTCAACCCCTATGTCACCGATCAGGGAGTCTCCGCAGGTCTGGCCATCGCCAACGCGATCTACCCCAGCGCGTTCATCCCCCAGGCCGACCAGACGACGAGGCTCAACGAGGACCTCCTCGTCAGCGCCGAGATCGTCGCCGAGGATCCGCTCACGATCGAGTACATCGTGCAGGAGGACGCCGTCTGGTCCGACGGCGAGCCGATCGGCGCCCAGGACTTCGTCTATCTGTGGGAGCATCTCAACGGCTCGATCCCGGACCTGCTCGTGACGAACGCCACCGGGTATAACTCCATCTCCGCGGTGGCCGCCGGAGAGACCGACAAGCACGTGACCGTCACCTTCTCCCGCCCCTTCGGCGACTGGCGCTCGCTGTTCTCGCCGCTCCTCCCCTCGCATCAGATGGAGACGCTCGGCGGCGATCCGGATGCGTTCAACACCGGCCTGATCGACACCATCCCCGTCTCCGGCGGGGCGTTCGAGATCAGCGAGAACAGGTACGAGGAGTACCTCGTGCTGACCCCGAACCCCTCGTGGTACGGTGAGCCGGCGCTCCTCGACCAGGTGACGCTGCGACTCATCGGCGACGACCAGGCGGCGGTCCAGGCGCTCTCCAGCGGCGACATCGACGTCGTCTACGACATGAAGGCGACCCGGGCGCTCATCGCACAGGCGCAGGCGCAGCCGTCCCTCACGACCGAGGTCGTCCCGACGACGAGCCTGCAGTTCATCAACACCCAGCTGCGCGATCCCGTCATCGCGCTTCTGGAGGTGCGACAGGCGATCGCCACGGCGATCGACCCGAACGTCTTCGTCGAGTCCTTCTTCGGCCCGGGCAACGAACACCTCCTGGGCACTCATCACATCTTCCCGCCGACGTCCAGGTTTTACGCCTCCAACCGCCCCGAGGGCTACGGCACGGGCGACATCGAGGCGGCGAAGAAGATCCTGACCGACGCCGGCTTCACCCCGGGCGCCGACGGCATCATGGAGAAGGACGGCATGCGGCTCAGCACGACGTTCATCACGCGAGCCGAGGACGCCGTCGCGAACCAGGCCGGCGTGCTCACGCAGGACATCCTGAAGCAGGTGGGCATCGAGGTCAGCGTCAACGCCACGGGCAGCGCCGACTACTTCCCGACGCTGAGTTCGGGCGCCTACGGACTCGGACTCGGGAACATGCCGGCGACCGCCTTCCCCGCCGCCTTCTACAGCACCCTGTACACGTGCGAGGGCGGATACAACTTCGCCAAGATCTGCTCCGAGAAGGTGGACGCGCTCTTCGCGGAGGCGATGGCCGCGACCGACCCCGAGGATCAGGCCGGGTACGTGCACGAGATCGACAAGGAGCTCTGGGCGATTCAGGGCAACATCCCGATGTTCGCGATTCCCGCGCTCATGTCGTACAACTCGCGCGTGAACGGCATCGAGGTCGAGATCGCCAAGGAGTGGCTGCTGCACGACGCTCAGTCATGGAGCGTCACCGGCTGATCCCAGCCGTCGTGAAGGGCCGGCCCGTTCTCGCGGGCCGGCTTTCCTCTGCCCGCCGGGACCGGCTTCGGAGCATGCTGCTTGCCGAGATCTCCCTGCAGCGGCCCTCCTTCCTCTGGCCGATGCCCGCGCGGCCACTGCCACCCCACGATGCGAGGACACAGCGAAGGAGGCCTGGGAGAGATCTCCCAGGCCTCCTTCGCTGTGTGACCGTCAGGCGAGTCGGTGGTGGACGCGCTGCCCCGCCTGGTAGACGGTGCGGATCCGCTCCTTGATGTCCGAGAGGTCCTCGACTCCGGTTCCGTCGAGGACCACGAGGTCGGCGATCTTGCCGACCTCGAGCGAGCCGAGCTCGTCGTCCACACCCAGCAGTTGCGCGCTGGACAGCGTCGCCGCATGGAGCACGGCCTCTGCGGGCATCCCGGCGGATCGCATCACCTCCAGCTCGACGAGGTTGCCCCCCGCGTTGTTGCCGAAGTCGGTGCCCATGGCGATCTTCACGCCTCGCTCGTAGGCGCGCCTCAGCGTCGCCAGCGCTTCATCGGCCTGTCGCCGCGCATCGTGCCCGGCGCTCTGATGACCGAGGGCATCGCGCGCCTCCGCCTGCGGCAAGGCCTGCTCCGCCTTGGACAGGACGCGGATCGCCGTCGGCACGAGCCACACGCCGTGCTCGATCATCAGATCCATCGCCTCGTCGTCGAGCTCTATGAGGTGCTCGATCGAGCGGGTGCCCATATGCCGGATGGCGTCCTTGACCGCCTCCGAGCCGTACGCATGCGTGACGACGGGCAGACCTGCGGCACGCGCCTCTTCACCGATGGCCTCGAGCTCTTCCACGGAGTACCGCGTCAGATCGTATCGCGCCGATCCCGAGTGGGTGGCGAGCACCTTGATGAAGTCGGCTCCTGCCCGTACGGTCTGTCGAACCGCCTTGCGGACGCCGGTCACGCCGTCGGCGATGGAGGTCGGCCGCCCGGGATGGGGCACGTAGTACGGGTCGACCCACATCGTGCTGGGCGTCCATCCGTCCATGTGTCCGCCGGTCTGCGACATCGCGGTGATCGACACCTGCACCCGCGGCCCCTTGATCAGCCCTTCGTCCAGCGCCCGCTTGAGTCCGAGATCCGCACCGGCGCAGTCGCGGATCATGGTGATGCCGCTCTCCAGCGTGCGCTCCAGATTCGAGATCGCGTTGTAGAACTGAAAGCTGAACGGCTCGTTGAGACGATCGGCCACCTTGGGCTGCACGCCGAGGATGTGCACATGGCAGTCGAACATCCCGGGGAGGATGGTCCTGCCCGAGAGGTCGATGCGCACATCACCGTCAAGACCTGTACCGGTCTCGACGATCCGGTCGCCCTCCACCGCGATGTCCAGCCGCGAGGCCGGTGCACCGGTTCCATCGAAGACGAGTGCTCCTTCGAAGACTGTCCTGGTCATCGTGTCAGCCCTTTCCCGTGGTTCCGGTCGCGCCGGAGAACACGAGCCTTCCGTCCTGGTAGACCGAGTTCACGCGCTCGCGAAGATTCTTGAAGTCGAAGGGATCGCCGTCGAGGACGACCAGGTCGGCCCGGAGGCCTTCGCGGATCGTCCCGACCTCGCCCGAGATCCGCATGAGGTCGGCGGCCGTCGAGGTCGCCGTCTTCAGGGTCTCCTCGGGGGACAGGCCGTGCTTGTTCATGTAGTAGAGCTCGTCGAGGAACTCGCCCCCGTGCATATCGGTGCCCATCGCGATCTTCACGCCGGCCGCGACCGCCTTCTCGAAGGAGGCGATGCATGCGTCGCCCACGTGGCGGGCATGCGCCAGGCGCTCCTCGCCGATCCGCGCCGCGGCCTCGGGGTTGTCCAGCACTCCGAGGAAGCGCGTCACCGTGGGGACGAGGAAGGTGTCGTGCTCGAGCAGGAGCTCGATCGCCTCGTCGTCGAGGTAGGTGCCGTGCTCGATCGAGTCGACGCCGGCTCGCACCGCATTCTTGACTCCTTCGGCGCCGTGCGCGTGCGAAGCGACGGGTCGCCCCGCCCGATGCGCCTCCTCGACCGCCGCCCGGATCTCGTCGTCGCGGTAGTGCGGGGGCAGATGATCCTTGCGCGGGTAGACGCCGCCGTTGGTGGTACAGATCTTGATCACGTCGGCGCCGGCCCTGATCATCTCGCGCACGACGAGCCGGATCTCCTCCGGGCCGTCGGCGACGCCGCCGGGGCGCCCCGGACACTCCCGGTAGTACTCGAAGCAGTCCTCGCCGCTGGGCAGCCAGGCATCGATATGGCCTCCCGTCTGCGAGAGCGCCTGGATGGCGACCTGCAGCCGTGGGCCCTTGACGATGCCGCGTTCGACGGCCATGCGCACACCGGCGTCGGCGCCCGCCAGATCCCGAGCGTAGGTGATGCCGCAGCTGAGCAGGTGCTCGAGGATGGGCGCCGCGCCGTAGAACTGATAGCTGAACGGCATCCGGAGACGCTCATCCAGCAGCGGGCTCGTCGCGAGCACGTGCACGTGGGTGTTGATGAGTCCGGGGATCAGCGTCCGGCCCGAGATGTCGACGACGTCATCGCCGCTCAACCCGGGACCGACCTCGACGATCCTCCCTCCCTCGACCGCGACGTCGAGCGACTGCAGCGGTGATCCGCTGCCGTCGAAGACCCGTCCTCCTGTGAATACCGATCGCACTGTCATATCCTCTTTCTCTCACACCGCTCCCGTAAAGACAGGAAGGGGACGGTGTCTCCCGAGTGTCCGGAGGTACCCGTCCTCATCCCGGGCGGCGCCTCTGCTCCGAGGGCGCCGCCCGCTCGGTTACTCCGCGACCTCGAGTCCGGTGGTCACCGGGGCGTCCTCGCTGACCGGGACGTATCCGGAGCTGCGCGCCTGCTCGAGCAGCAGCGTGGCGAAGTCCTCCGTCGTATGACCGGCCCCGATCGCCGCGTGCACCAGCTGGCCGGTGGCCGAGGCCACGGGCAGCGGAACACCGAGGCGGCGGCCCTCCGCGAGCCCCAGTTCGATGTCCTTGCTGAGCAGGATGTTGGTGAACGTCGGAGTGAAGTCGAGGTTGACGAACGCCGGCGTCTTGTACCGGGTGAACACCGACCCCATCACCGAGTCGTTGAGGAAGGCGAGGAAGGCCTCGCGGCTGACGCCACCGCGCTCCGCGAGCACGGTCACCTCGGCGAGCGATTGGGTGACGACGCCGAGGAACACGTTGTGGGCGATCTTGATCAGGCGGGCGAGCTCGCCCTCGCCGACGTAGGTGACGCCGCGGCCGAATGCCTCCAGCAAGGTGCGCACCGACTCGTAGGTCTCTCGCGGGCCGGATGCCGCGACGGTGAGCTTGCCCGCGTCGATGACCGCGGGGTTGCCGCTCACCGGAGCGGCGATCAGTTCGGTGCCGTGCTCGGCCGCGAGTTCGCGAAGACGGGCCGAGGCATCCAGCGACACGGTCGAGGAGTCAACGATGACGCGCGGCGATCGCTCGGGATCGGTGAGCACGCCTCCCTCGCCCAGCGTGACCGCTTCGAGGCTGGCGGGGTTGGAGACCATCACGAAGACGACGTCGCAGCCGGCCAGGTCGATGGGCCTGTCGACGACGACCGCGCCTGCGTCCGCAAGCGGTTCGGCCTTCTCGCGAGTGCGGTTGTAGACGGCCAACCCGTGTCCTGCCTTCAGGAGACGGCGCGCGATCGCCGATCCCATCCGGCCCGTGCCGATCCACCCGATGGTGGGCAGTGCATCGGTCATGTTTCTCTCCCTTGTGTTCTTGCTCATGATGAGACAATCGTTTGCTTATGAATTCGACGCCATCGATGGACGACGTGCACAGCTGTCAGTGGGCGGGTGCCCCGATATCGCTCGCCTTCACGGGGGCGAAGCGCGACTCGACCTCGATGGTCCGCTTGACGATGCGCCAGCGCCCGTCCGGCGAGCGGACGAAGTCGTCGAGGTAGCGCCCGATCGACCACAGGAACGGGCCGTTCTCCCCCTTGTCGATGCGGGCCATGTAGGACTCCGCGTGGGCGCGATCACCCTCGACCGTCACAATCGGATCGGCGACGACGTGCTTGTGGAAGTGCTCCGGGGCGTGCGTGTGACCGGGGATGAAGGCCGCGAGCGCGTCCCGCCCTCGATGCCGCACGCGCACGTCGCGCCCTTCGGAGCTCACCTCGACCATCTCGAACTCCGCCTCCTCGGCGAAGCCGTCGACCCAGAGCGCGTTGTCGCCGTAGTCGATGGTGTGTCCCAGCCGGAACAGGGCGCGGATGATGTCGGCCTCGGCCTCGCGCACGGCGAGGCGCCGCTCGATCTCGTCCAGCCGTGCGGCCAGCTCTTCGTTCGTCGCCACGATTCCTCCTACTTGACCAGGCCCAGAAGGGCGGGGGCGTTCTCATCGAGGATGTCCGTGACGACCTCCTCGGCCAGTTCGGCGGAGGTGATGTACTCCACCGCGCGCGTGTACAGGTCGTTCTGGAAGTACGGGTAGTCGCTGCCGAGCAGGATCCGATCCCCGCCAAAGGTGTCCACCGCGCAGCGCAGCGACGGCGCATGGAAGTTCGCGGTGTCGAACCACATCTTCTTGAACGTGTCGCTCGGCAGCTCAGGGAACGCCTGCTTCCAGTGGTTGTAGTTGTCGTCGATCCTCTGGGACAGGAAGGGGATCGGTCCACCCAGATGCGCGACGATGACCTTGATGTTGGGGTAGCGCGCGGTGATGCCGGCACGCACGAAATGCAGCAGGCCGATCGCATCCTCGAACGGCGCGCCGACGATCCAGGTCAAGCCGTGCTCGGAGATGAGCGGCGAATCTGCGTCCTTCCCGGACGCATGGATGAACAGGGGCGCCGATCGTCGGTCGAGCTCTGCCCAGAGCGGCTCGAAGGACGGGTCCGCGAGGGTGCGGTCCAGCACCGCGGTGCCGATCGTCGCACCGAGGAGCCCGAGATCGTCCATCGCGCGCGCGACCTCGGCCGCGGCGGCCTCACCGTGCGGCAAGGGGGTCGTCGCGAAGCCGGCGAAACGATCCGGGTGACGCCGGATGAGGTCGGCATAGGCGTCGTTCGCCATCTGCGCCGCCTCGATCGCGTGCGCCTCGTTCTCGAACGTCGGCAGCTGCGGCGTCGTCGACAGCACCTGCATGTCGACGCCCGCGACATCCATCATCCGCAGACGACCGTCGATGTCGCCCGGCTCGTCGCCGGCGCCGAGATTGCGTGCGACGTCGGTGTCGAGGCTTCCGTATTCGCGCAGCTTGTCCAGGTAGGGCACCGGGAAGTAGTGGGCGTGGGTGTCGATGCGCATCGTGTTCTCTCCTTGGGAATGCGTGTTGTCATGGAAATCAATGGCCGAGGTGCGCCCGCCGCGCGTCGAGCAGACGGGTGCGGGTCTCTGAAAGGCGGACGGACAGCTCCGCCGTGTCCACTCCGAGGTGTTCGCCGCGGCGATACCGCTCCTTGCCGGCGACGAGGACCGAGTGGATGTCGGCCGCGGTGGTCTGCAGCACGAGGTGTCCGGCCGGGTCGCCCATGGACAGGCCGAAGGGCTCGGTGCCGATGAGGACGAGATCGGCGGGCGCGCCGGGTGTCAGTCCGTGCTCGCCCTTGCCGAGGTCCAGTGCGGCGGCACCGTTGACGGTCGCCCATTCGACGATGTCGCGGGTCGAGACGGCGGGCACATCGATGTCGCGATGCGGCGGTACGTGCCCCCGATCGCGTTCCTTCATCCCGTCGAGCACGCGGTGCAGCGCGTAGGCGAGGCGCATCTGCGTGAACAGATCGGCGCACACGTAGCTCACCACGTCGACGCCGAGGGTGATGGGGATCTCTCTGCGGACGGCCCGGTCGAAGATCTCCACCGGCTTCCCCATCCCCATCTCGATGTCAGGGGTCAGTGCGAGATGCGCACCCGATCGGGCGAGTGCCTCGAGCTCGCCCTCGGAGGCGTAGTTGCCGTGCACCCAGAGGACATCGGGCCCCAGCGCCCCCGCATCGGCGAACTCCTGCAGGAGCCCCACCGGGTTGCCGTGCACCGAGATCCCGATCCCCAGTTCTCGTGCCTTCGCGACCGCCGTCTCGTCATAGGCGTGGTCGATCGCCAGGGCGACGTCGACGAGCGGATCGCCGGCGACGCTCTCGACGAGGCGTTCGAGGTCCTCCAGCCGATGCGCGCGGTCTCGGTACGCGGTCTCCTCGCGCTCGAAGAGCGCGAATCCGTACGTTGCACGGATGCCGGCGTCGCGCAGCGCCTGGATGGAGGCATCCGCGTGCGCGGGGGAGTTGGCGCTGTGGCAGTAGTCGAAGACGCGGGTCACCCCGTGTCCGAGCAGTTCGAGGGCCCCGCCGTAGGTCGCCCAGTACATGTCCTCCGGCGTGTAGTAGCGCGACATCGGATGCACGGTGTGAAAGTATTCGCGCGCCCACAGGTCGGCGGTCATCCCGCGCAGCGGGGTCTGCCAGAGATGGAGGTGGGTGTCGACCAGGCCCGGCGAGACGAGCATGCCCGCGGCCTCGACGATCTCTGCGCCCGGCGCATCGATACGATCGGCCACCTGTGCGATGCGTCCGTCGGAGATCAGGATGTCCTTCTCGGGCGCCTGCGGAGCGGCCGGGTCCATGCTCAGCACCCGCCCGCCGCGGATGAGGACATCTGCGCCGCTCATCAGTCTCGGCCTGCCCGGATGGCGACCGCCTCGATCTCGACGAGGATCTTGGGGTTCGCCAGTCGTCGGATCTCGACGAGGGTGGATGTCGGCCGATGCTCGCCGAACCACCCGAAGACGGTGTCGAGGCTGCTGGCGAGAAAGCCGTCCATGTCGGTCGTGAAGATGTTGATCCGCACGACGTCGGAGCGCTCCAGTCCTCCGGCGGCGAGAGTGCGCCCGATGTTCTCCATCACCACTGCCGACTGCGCCGCGAGGTCCTCGTCGAGGGAGCCGTCCTGGTGATAGGGCAGCGTGCCGGCGATCTCATAGCGGTCGCCGGGCTCGCACGCGATCAGCTGCGCGTAGAGTCCGGTGACGGGCTCAAAGACATCCGTGGGCTGGATCCGCCGATGCATATCTGTCTCCTTCGAACGTTCTCGACCGTGATGCAAACCTTTGCAGTCAGCGTACTTCTCCCCACCGACGAGGTCAAGTCGCATTCTGGCGAGAGGTGCGGCGTGCGCCGCGGAGCAGGCCGTGGCAATGGCATCGACCGAGACTGGGGGTCTGTCCCGGTACAAGGAGAGTCGGGCTGAGATCGTCCTTGTGCCGGGACAGACGCCTTGTCCCGGACGGCTATGACGGCGTCACGACGACGCGGAATGCACCCGACGCAGATCCGCGATGCCCTTGCCCGCGAGCGAGGGCCATCGGATCACCGGACCCGGCACGACGGCCGTCGGCGGCGCGTTCACCGCGAGCGTCGTGAGACCGGCCGAGACCGCCGAGGTGATGCCGACGAAGGAGTCCTCGATCGCAAGGCAGGAACGGCCGGAGAGCCCCAGAGCCTCGAGTCCCTTGAGGTACGGCTCAGGGGCGGGCTTGGGCTCGGTGACGTCGCTGCCGGAGACGATCACCTCGAACAGGCTGGCATCCAAGGCCTCCAGGATGGCCTCGACGGCCTCTCTGCCCGACATCGTCACCAGGGCGCAGCGCACGCCCGCCTCCGCGCACTCGGTCAGCATCTCCTGCACTCCGGGAAGCCATACCGGTGCCGATGACGCAGCGAGCGAGACCGCGAGCCGTTCGATCGAAGCGACGACGGAAGCATCGACAAGTCCTGGGCGCTTCGAACGGAAGCGCGCAGCCACCGCCCACATGCCGTGACCCCGGATGACGGCCTGATCGGCGTCCGTCCACACGATGCCGAGATCATCGGCGGCCGCGCGGATCGCCGCGTTCCACACGGGGGCGCTGTCGGTCGACGTGCCGTCCATGTCCCAGAGCACGCCCTGCAGTCGCTCGCTCACGACTTGACCGCACCCGCCGTGAGCCCGGCGATCACGTGACGCTGCGCGAAGACGAAGAGTACGAGAACCGGCAGCACCGACAGGGTCGTCGCCGCCATCTGCACGCTCCACAGAGGCCCCGCGAAAGGGTCGTTGAACTGGGTGAGGGCGAGGGGCACCGTGAACATCTCCGTGCTCCTCAGATAGACCAGAGGCTCGAGGTACTGACTCCAGCTGTGCCATCCGGCCAGCACGACGACAGCAGCGAGAGAGGGCCTGACCAACGGAGTGTAGATCGTCAGGAAGATGCGCAGATTGCTGGCGCCGTCGAGCGTCGCGGACTCGCCCAGCTCCTTGGGAAGGCTGAGGTAGGCCTGGCGCAGGATGAACGTCGCGATCGGCGCCGTATGCAGGAATACGGTGATGATGACGAGCGGGTAGTACGTGTCGAGCCAGTTCAGCCAGCCGACGAGACGGAACAGGGGAACGATGGTCGCCTCGGGCGGGATGAAGGTCGCGCTCAGCAGCAGGAGGAACAGCAATGAGCTGCCGACCGGCTTGATCCGGGCGAAGGCGTAGCCGGCGCAGCAGGACACGACGACAGTGAGCAGGCACACCAGGGCCATCACGAACACGCTGTTGAAGAACTGCCGTCCGAACGGCTGCAGTTCGAAGACCGCGGCGTAGTTGGACCATCGGAACTCCCTGGGGATCCAGGTCGGCGGATAGCTGAGGATCTCGGCATCCGATTTCACCGACCCCGACAGCATCCATGCGATCGGCCCGAGGAAGATGCAGGAGATGACGATCAGTATCAGGTAGTTGAGCACTCTCGCGAGCCGTGCGCGAGGAGTCATCCGTCGCTTAGTCATTTTCGGCGTACACCAGTTTCTTTCGGATCGACCACAGCGCGCTGCTGACCAGGGCGATCATGAGCAGGAGGATGACGGCGAGCGCACTGGCTTCTCCGAAGTCGTGACGCCGGAAGGCTTCGTCGTAGATCATGAACGAGAGGACGTTCGTGTCGTAGCCGGGCCCACCGTCGGTGAGGATCAGGATGACCTCGAACACCTTGAAAGAGCTCACGACCGTCAACAGGAACACCATGAAGAGCGTCGGCGCGACCTGCGGGATGATGACATGCCGGAACCGGGCCCACCTCCCTGCCCCGTCCGTCTCCGCGGCCTCGACCAGTTCTCGATCCACGGACTGGAGTCCCGCGAGGCAGAGCAGGACGTTGATACCGACGTTCTTCGTCAGCTGGACGAAGATGATGACCGTCAGCGTGAGCCACCGCGACCTCAGCCACGGCACCTCTTCCAGCCCGATGAAGCTCACCAGATAGTCCAGCAGACCCTCGGGCTGAAGGATGAACCGGCTGACGAGCGCCCAGGCCACCATCGTGACCAGGGCAGGGATGAACACCGCTGCGCGGAAGATGTTGACTCCCCGGAGCTTGTTGTTCAGCAGCAGGGCGATGCTCATCGCGACGATGATGTTGATGAGGCTGAACGTCGCGACGAAATACAAGGTGTTGAAGAACACGAGAGGGAATCGTTGACCTGTCAGAAGGTTCACGTAGTTGTCGATGCCGACGAACGTGGTGGCTCCGGACAGGGCGTTGATCGAGTTCAGGCTCAGCCAGACCGACTGGCCCGTCGTCACGACGCCGAAGATGGCGAAGCCGAGCAGCTGCGGGGTGATGAGCGCATATCCGAAGGCGTTCGCCCGGAAGAACCGCCTGGTGGACGGTGTCGGCGGAGTCTGTGCTCCGCCGACACCGTTACCCGCGGCGCGCTTCTGCGCAACGATCGCCACGAACGATCAGCCTCCCAGAGTCGGCTCGATGGCTGCGCATACCTGCACCATCGCCGAGGGGATGTCGGCGTCCGGCCCGTACACGTACTGGTCCAGCGCGGCGTTGAGCGCCGCCGCCGTCTCCGCGCTATTGGCCGACACCGGCGTGAACTGCCCGTTCTCCAGAACCGCCTGCAGGATCGGCTCGAGCTGGGCGCGATCCAACAGCGGCGCCGAGGCCTCCATCGTATCCGCGTTGAGCAGCGAGGTCCGGCTCGGCGGGAAGTAGGCCGCCAGTTTCTCCATGTTCTCGGGGTTCGTCAGATGCGCCACGAGACGGGACGCCTGATCGACGTGCTTCCCCGCGGAATAGGCGACCATCGCCGACTGGCCGACGTGCTGACCGGCACCGCCCGGACCGGCCGGTGTGGGGACGACGCCGTACTCGAAGTCGACATCGGCGAGCAGAGCGTTGCTGCTCAGGTAAGCGACCATCGTAGCGGCGCCGCCTCCCCAGAAGTCCGCCTGCTGACCCGGACGCGGCGTGGTCCGATCCACGTAGATCATGTCGTGGAAGGTGCTGTAGGCGGCCACGGTCTCCGGCGAGTCCATACGGCAGTTCTCCGCCGCATCCCACGGTTCTCCGCCGTACGCACGGATGAGCGGGAGCATACGCACCCAGTTCTTGAACTCGAAGGCATCGAAGATCAGGCCCGTCTTGCCGGTCTCCGCGGCGATCGTCCTCAGGTCCTCGCGCAGGCGATCCCAGTCCCAGGCGCCGGATGCCATCGTGGCCGAGGGGTCTTCGAGCCCGGCCTGCGTGAAGAGGTCCTTGTTGTAATACATGATGAGCGGACCGTTCGAGAACGGCACGCCGAATTGGGCGTCGCCCTCGCGCCACGGCTCCTGCAGGGTCGTGGCGAGATCATCCCAGTCGTAGCCCGGGACGGATTTCAGGGTCGGAGTGAGGTCGACCAGAGCGCCCGCCCTCATGTATTCGATGCTGTCCTCCACCGGGAGCCAGGACGCATCAGGCGGACTGTTCGATGCGAGCTGAGCCGGGAGCAGCGTTCTGAGGTCCGCCAGGGTGACACTCTCGAAAGTGACCTTGGAGACGTCGTCGTTCTCGGCGACGAACTCGTCGGCGAGGCTGTTGAAGAGCGCGAGCTGGTCGGGGTTGGACGACCACAGCAGGAATCGCAGCTCCGCCGGGTCGGCAGGCGGCTCTGTTCCGGGTGTCCCTGGCTGGCTGCCGCATCCTGCGATCAGCGGCACAGCAAGCACGAGCGCGGCCGCGCCTCCGATGATTCGTCGTCCCACGTTTCCTCCTTGATTTGAGTTCCAACGATGTGTGTAGCTTTCCGGATCCGATTGGCTCCGGGTTCCTGATGTGACGTCTTCGAGTCGTTCGTATCCGTTCATGGCGCCGCGACGAGGTAGACGGCGCCTCTGAGCGCGGTGGCGAGATGAGGCGTCCGATCGGCCCAGACGCCGTCCAGGCCCTCGGTCTCGCCGAACTGGTCGATGAGCAGGGAGTCGATGCGCTCCTCGCTTCTGAGATCGATCGCGATGACGCGCGCCGTGGTGGCCGCGCCGCCGTCGTTGTTGTTCAGGTAGAGAAACGAGCCGATGACCGTGCATCCCTGGGAGTAGGTGTCCTCCGTCGGGCACCTGAAGCTCTGAAGGATCTCGAGGCTCTTCGGGTCGTAGCGACGGATCAGCAGCTGAGAGCGCTCCTCGAGCGCGATGTCCTCGACGGCGACCGTGAGGAGGTTGCCATCGCGATCGATCGCCACCGACGCGATGCGCCATCCTGGGATCTCGATCGGATACACCTCCGACACACGCGCCGCCTCGGGGTCGACGCGCTTGATGACCGGCGGGGTGACGCCGGCATCGCAGACGATGATCTCGTCTCCCCGGACGGCGCTGTCATTGGGATGGACGAGCTCCCCCTCGATGAGCACCTCACGGACGAGCTCTCCCCCGGCGTAGACCTGCATCGTCGACCCGTGGTGGAACAGCAGCCACGACGATCCGTACCGGCACAGGCTCTGGATGTTGTTCGGCCCCCGCTCAGGGGGCACGATGTCGAACAGCTTCTCCAGGCTGCGGGGGCCACGCTCGCTGTCGACCACCTTGAACGGCGGACCTTGCAGTCGAGCATCCATGCGTACTCCTATGTCGTCTGATGCGAGCAGGTATAACGATACACTTTGTATCCTTGATTGCAAGCCTTCATCGCAAGAAAGTTGTCGCCTGATGATTCTTGTACCGCCTTAAACCCTGGTAGATCGCTAAAAATGATCGGCCCCTCAGAGGGCTACCGACTCGTCGAATCATGAGTGTTACGATTACACCTGACGTCGGATCGTCTCGGCCTTCCCGAGACGCATGGCGGAGCGGAAGGTGATGCAGCACATGGCGAAGAATGCTCGCCTCACAGAAGTGGCGAAGCTGGCGGGGGTGTCCCCCGGCCTCGTTTCGCGCCTTCTCAACGAAGACCCCACCCTCAAGATCCGACCGGAGACCCGCACCCGCGTGATGGCGGCGATCGAGATGCTGCAATACACGCCCCACGCCTCCGCCCGCGCCCTGCGCAGCTCTCAGACCGGTCTGCTGGGGTTCGCGCTGTTCCACGTGACCGACCCGATCTACGCTCAGATGGTCGACAGCGCGGAGGCGGCGGCGGCCGACGCCGGCTACTCCCTGATGCTGCTCAATGCCGGCGAGCTCGCTGCGCATCCCGAGACCTTCCGCAGGCTGATCCACGGGCGTCGCGTCGATGGGCTTCTCATCCAAGGCGGCTACTCCGACGACATCTCCGCACTGCAGGACGCGCGATCGGTGCCTTCCGTGCTGTTCAACTCGGATGCGCTCCCGGGCTTCCGCACGGTACGCCTCGACGACGTGGCCGCCGCCGCGGCGGCCACCCGATACCTGATCGAGCTCGGGCACACGCGCATCGCATTCATCGGCGCCGAGGGCAGCTCCTCGGATCGTCGGTACAAGGGATATCTCACGGCGATGATGGAGGCGAGCCTGACTCCTCACCCCCCCATCGCGGGCGGCTGGGACGCAGGCCCTGCCCGAGCCGTCACCGAACGCTACGTCGCCAGCGGAGGGACGGCAACGGCGCTGGTCGTCGTCTCCACCACCAGCGCGCTCGGCGTCCACGCGGGAATCATCGCGTCCGGGCTGTCCATCCCCGGCGATGTCTCGATCGTCAGCATCCACGACACCTGGTTCGCGCCGCACCTGAGCCCAGGGCTGTCAGTCGCGGCCACTCCGCTGGGCGACCTCGGGCGCCTCGCCGTGGAGATCCTCATCGAGCAGATCCGCTCGCCGCAGGAGGGCGAGGTCGTCCTCAGCGATCCCGCACCGTGGCTGATCAGCCGCGCCTCGAGCGGCCCCCCGCCGGACGGCGATGCTCCCGATCGCCGATAGCCTGTTGCGGATCACTCGTACTCCTCGTCGTTTCCCCACTCGACCGAGCGCACGCCCTCGATCGAGCCGACCGCATCCACCAGCGCCGCCGCGTCCCCGCTGCCCTGTGCGCTGACCATCACGCGCACGACGCCGGAGCCGACACGCTCCTTGTCCGTCGTCAACCGCGAGATCTGGAACCGGTGGTCGGTGATGACCTTGATCACCGCACGGAGATGCCCCTGTCCATCCGCATACTCCACACACAGGAACGCCTCCGACCGACGCCGCAGCCTGTTCAGCCGAGGCCCGATCGCGATGATCAGATAGTGGCAGCCCACCACCACGGCCGCGATGATGAACAGCCTGCCGCCGGCCGCCATGCCCACCGCTGCGACGAGCCAGATCGACGCGGCCGTCGTGAGTCCTCGGACCGCATCCGAACGGAACACGATGATCCCCGCGCCCAGGAAGCCGATCCCCGACACGATCTGCGCCGCCACCCGCGTGGGATCCACGGTGATCGCCTCGGTGCCCAGCAGATCGAAGAAACCGTACTTCGAGACCAGCATGAACAGACACGCACCGACCCCCACCAGGGCATGCGTCCTCACACCTGCGTTCTTCGACCGCAGCTGGCGCTCCAACCCCACCGCCATGGAAAGCACCACCGCCACCGCGATCTCCGGCAGCATGTAGACCTGGAGCAGCCAAATGTTCTCTGGCACGAATCACTCATCCTCTCTGATTGGGTCTTCTCGGCGCTTCCGTATCACGAGCCGTCGTCTCGCGCCCTCCTTGCACGCCCGACAGCGCCCTGAGAGGTCATGGCGGAGGCGTTCACCACCGTGACCTCTCAGAGCACGGAAGACGGGTTCGGAGCTACTGACCCGTGAGCTTGTGGATCCCGTCGATATGCGTGACGCCATCCGGATGGATGATGTTCGAGCCGACGATGAGCTTGCCATCGCCGTCGCGGGCGATTCCCTCGATCTCGAACTTCGAGGCGGCGGATGCCGGCACGGTGAGGTCGATCCATCGCACGGGCGAGTAGACCTTGTTGTTCGTGATCGTGCCCAGCGTCACGACGATGACCCGGTTCTTACGGCCGGTCGCCGTGCCCACGGTGTTCTTGCCGTCCCACACCGGCACGAGGAGCTGATCCTTGTTCTTGTCGTAATAGATGTCCTGGCCGATGTTGAAGGTCCTGGTCGTCGGGACGAAGAACTTGGTGCCGAGCTCGAAGTGGTCGCCGACGATCGTGGCCGTGTAATAGGGCTTGCGTATGATGTTCGGATCGTTCGGATCGCTGGTGTTCTCCGATGCCGTGCCGACGATCCAGGTGCCGTTGCCCTTATAGGCGATGGAGGCGATCTTCTTGTGCGTACTGCCCTGCTTCGCCTTGTACAGCTTGGTGATCTCGCCCTGATTGTTGACCTGAGCGACCTGGTGGTCCCCGACGGCCTTGATCATCGGGATGTAGAAGGAGCCGACCTCGAGGTAGTCGGTGCCCGGAGTGCGGTAGTACTCGAGACCGTTGGGATGACCCATGTCGTAGGGCACGGTGCTGCCCTTCATCCTCACGGTGCGACCGACCGTGACCGCATCCGGCGTATTGAAGTCGTTGATGTGGAAGAAGGTCGTCCAGCCGGTCGCCTCCTCACCGGAGGTGTCGGACTTGAACAGGTAGGCATCGTCATCACCGACGATGACGAGCCCGCCGAAGGCGTAGGTGAGTCGAGTGACGCCGTTGTGGGTGATGCTTCCGTCAGGCACCCTCTGGATCAGGGTTCGCACGGCCGTCGTGATGGGAGGGTTCGACGCCGCGACCGCGACCGGGGCGAGCGTCACCACCATCACGGCGGCAAGAGCGGCCGCCGGTACCGCGAATCTCATCCTCGCTGCACTGCGAGACTTCGTTTTCTTCATGATCTTGGGCCTCCTTCTGCGTGAGCGCGGGATTGCCTCCCTCGCCGGGCGAAATCATTTCCGCTCGTCCATGGCATCTTGACAGGTATAACCATATACTTCAAGAGAAAGGTCGATCGCCTACGAGTTACCTCTGTAACAAGAGGTACAAGATCAGATAAATGTACGCGCATCGACAGCATCGGTAAATCTATTTAGTTGTGAAGGCCAGGTGGAACGGATGGGACAGACGCCCCGGAGTGAGGAGAGCGCGGTGTTCGTGACAGAGCGAAGCAAGGATGTCCCGGTGGCCGGAGACTTCGATGTGATCGTCTGCGGCGGAGGGCCGTCCGGCCTGATCGCGGCGGTGGCGGCCGCGCGCAACGGAGCGCGGACTCTCCTCATCGAGCGCTACGGCTTCATCGGCGGCATGTCGACCAGCGCGCTGGTCACGCCGATCAGCGAGTTCCGCATCAACGGCACGCAGCACATCGGAGGCATCCCCTTCGAGCTCCTCCGCAACGCTGCGGCGCTCGGCGGTGCCGACATCAGCCTCGACAGCGGCAACTACCCGGTCAACGACGAGGTGCTCAAACTCGCGGCCCAGCGGCTGCTCCTCGACAGCGGCGTGACTCTGCTCTACCACTCCTGGTTCTCCGACTGCATCGTCGAAGACGGCCGCGTCACCCATGTCCTCGTCCAGAACAAGGCCGGTCGCGTCGCCTACGCCGCCAAGGCCTTCATCGACTGCACGGGCGACGCGGATCTCGTCCGTGCGGCGGGGCTGCCGACGGTGAAGGGCGATGTCCTGCAGCCTGCGACGCTGTGGTTCCAGTTGGCGGGCGTCGACACGGACGCGCTCGCACACGTCTTCGGAGATGCGGTGAACGGCATCCTGCCGGTATCGGAGCGGATCCGCAACCGCCTCAGCGAGCTCAATGCGCAAGGGGAGATCCCGATCTTCGGCGGCCCCTGGATCAGCAGGTTCTTCCATGACGGCATGGTGAGCATCAACGTGCTGCGCGAGCCGACCGACGCAAGCGACCCCGAATGGTTCACCCGCACGGAATGCAGTCTGCGGGAGAACCTGCATCTGATGATCGACATCCTGCGGGAGAACTTCCCCGAGTTCAGGGACTGCTGGCTGATGAAGTCCGGCATCCAGACCGGCGTGCGCGAGACGTATCACATCGTGGGGCTCTACAAGCTCACCAAGGGCGACGTCATCAGCCCGAAGCCCTTCCCCGACACGATCGCGAAGGGTGCGCATGTCATCGACATCCACGATTCGGACAGCAACGATCAGAGCGACTTCACGATCCCCAAGCGGGAGTACAACATCCCTTTCCGCAGCCTCGTGCCGCGCGGGAGCACGAACCTGGTCACGGCGGGCCGTTGCCTCAGCGCGGACGGTCCGGGATTCGGATCGGTCCGCACCATGGCGACCTGCATGGCGATGGGTCAGGGAGCCGGCACCGCGGCGGCGCTGCACGTTCAGTACGGCTACAGCATGTCGGACATGGACTTCGAGGCGCTCCGGGAAAGACTGATCGATCAGGGCGCCGTCGTCGACTTCGACAACTGCGACGACGAGGCGCCTGCGCTGATCGGCGCTCCCTCTGTGGAGAGCACGAGGCGGTGAACAGCTCGTCCGCGCGGAGCCGAGTCGCCGTCATCGGCGACGCACTCATCGAGGAGGTGCATGACGAGGCAGGCGAGAACGAGTTGATCGGCGGCTCGGCCGTGAACGTCGCCGTCGGGCTCTCTCGTCTCGGAGTGCCGTCGATCCTTCTCGCGGCCGTCGGACGCGACGATGCCGGCGAGCGCATTCGCGCCCACCTGGAGCTGCACGGCGTGGAGTTGATGATGACGCCGTCGCGCATGGGCACCGGGCGGACCGTGAGCGGCGGCGGGCCGTCGCACGAGTTCGACGACGCAGCCCGCGCGCGGTGCATCCGGTTGGACGAGCAGGCCCGTTCCGCGCTGGAGGCGGCTCCGCTGACGGTGATAAGCGGCTTCCCTTTCGATCGGACCACGCAGACCCTCGTGATGCTGAAGACGCTCGAGCGACGCACGGGAAGGCTCGCGATCGATCCGAATCCGCGCGCCGGGCTCTTGCGCTCCCGTGCAGAGTTCGTCCGCGGTCTCGAGCGGATGGCTGCGACCGCCGATCTCGTCAGGCTGAGCGACGAGGATGCCGGGCTCCTCTACGAGACTTCGGCCGAGCACGTGCGCGCACGGATGCTCGGGGCAGGCGCGCGAGCCGTGCTCACGACGACAGGAGCAGGAGGCTCGACGATCGAGACCGCGAACGGTGTCATCGGCCAGCGCGCCTCGGCGCCGGCCGGCTCCTCCATCGACACGATGGGTACGGGGGATGCGGCATTCGCCGCGATCCTCGCCGCGATGGACCGTGAACCGCCGTCGGATATGGAGGGATGGTCGCGCATTCTCCGGAGCACGATGGACATCGCCGACACGACCGGCAGGCCCGTCGGGACCGCGGTGCGGCCTCCCTCGGACCTCGCACAGCGGGCGGGAGACGATCGACCGCGTCTTATGACACCCACTCCTCGCTGAGGAACGACCTCGGCCCAGACCCTCGGATGGAGCAACATGTCCACTCGTTCCCTGTCGCGAGCCGCGCTGCCGGCGCTTCCCGCAGGCATCCCGACCCCCGCCTACCTGGACGGGTCGCCGAGAATCGGCATCGTGCACATCGGTGTCGGCAACTTCCACCGATCCCACCAGGCGATGTACCTGGACCGCCTGCTCTCGGCGGATCCGGATGCACCTTGGGCCGTCTGCGGCATCGGGGTGATGCCTGGAGACCAGACCCTCGCGCGCACGTTGAACGCGCAGGACGGCCTCTACAGCCTCTCGCTGTTCCATCCCGATGGCCGCGTGGATACCCGCGTCATCGGCGCACTGCGCGAGTTCGTGCTGGCCGGCGACGACCCGGCGGGGGCGATCGGCCGCCTGGTCGATCCGGCGGTGCGCATCGTGAGCCTCACGATCACCGAGAGCGGATACGTGGAGGATCCGACCAACGACCGCCGTGCGTCAGAGAATGCCGGCATCCGCTCCGACGTGGAGAAGGGACTCGTCGCGCCGCACACCGCCTTCGGACTGATCGTCGCCGCCCTGCGCGCCAGACGGGCCGCCGGAGTGGCGCCGTTCACCGTGCTCTCGTGCGACAACATCCAGCGCAACGGCACGATCGCCCGCGCGAGCGTCCTCGCCACCGCGCGTCTCGTCGACGAGGAGCTGGCCGTCTGGATCGAGGAGCACGTGGGCTTCCCGAACACGATGGTGGACCGCATCACCCCTCGCCCCACGGCGGATCAGCTCGCGGTCGTCGAACTGGCGCTGGGCCTGCGGGACGGGGCGGTCGTCGTAGCTGAGCCGTTCGAGCAGTGGATCCTCGAAGACGACTTCCGCTCAGGTCGCCCCGCTCTGGAGAGCGTCGGCGCGGTCTTCACAGACGACATCGACGCCTACGAGTCGATGAAGCTCCGACTGCTCAACGGCGCACATCAGGTTCTGGCCTACACAGGCATCCTGAGAGGCCACCGCTTCGCGCACGAGGCCATGCAGGACCCCGTGGTACGGACCTGGCTGGATCGCTACTGGCACGAGCTTGCACTGCCGCCGCTCGAGCTTCCGGCCGGGGTGGACGCCGAGGAGTACATCCGTGTGCTCGTCGAGAGATTCGGCAACGTGGCGATCGCGGACACCCTCGAACGGCTCGCCGCGGACTCGAGCGATCGCATGGCCAAGTTCGTGCTGCCCGTCCTGACGGACGCGCGCGAGGAGCCGGGCTTCCCCGGGATCGCCGCAGTCGTCCTCGCCAGCTGGGCGATCGCCGTCACCACGAGCACGTCGCCGGTGATTCTATCCGGCGTGCCCGAGGAGGCGTTCACGGCGATGCGATCCGGGGGCGACTCCGGCGCGTTCCTGACGAAGCTGGCATGGATGGCGCCGCTCGCCGATGATGCGCGGCTCCGCGACGGCGTGGCCTCGGCGATGCGCATGCTCCGCTCCGCCGATCCCGCTCAGGCGCTGGAGCGGCTCAGTACCCGACCGTGAAGCGCTGGCGCGAGTGGCGCGGGGTCTCGATCTCGTCGAGGAAGGCGATGCCGAAATCGGGGCCGGAGATGAAGGACTCCCCCGCCTCGTCCGTCACGATCACATCGCCGCCGGTGCGGTAGACGCCCGTGCGTTCGCCCGGGTTCCAGGCGCCGAAGCCACCGGCGGGGTGCACGAAGAACCAGTCCTTGCCGCTGTCGTCGGCCTGCAGATCCTCCAGGATGCCGATCGCCTCGAAGGCCTCGGCCTTGAACTCGTCGGGGAAGCCCTGATCGATCAATCGCGGGCCACCAGGGGCTGTGAGGCTGCCGCCCGCCCCGCCGACGACGCCCAGTCGCACGTTCTGCGGAAGCGCCTCGAAGAGCTCGGCAGTGGCAGCGCGCACCTTCCCCGCCATGTCGCCACGCGGCGACAGCGCCTGCACGACCACATCGACCTCGCCGATCTGCTCGAGAAGCGTCGGCACGTCCAGGATCGTTCCCTCGACGTAGACGACGCCCTCCTGCCTCTCGGCGGGTGCCTTCCGCGCGACCGAGATCACGCTGTGCCCCCGACGGGCGGCTTCCGCGGCGATGTGCGAGCCGGCGTAGCCGGTTCCTCCGATGACAGCGATGCGAGACATGCTGGTCCTTTCGTGACGTTCTCCGGTACCAGCGCAGCCGCACAGGATTTCATTCCCGCGGCGACTACTCCGCCCGCAGCGTCGCCACCTGGTACAGGGCGACGGAGGCCGCGATGCCGGCGTTCAGCGACTCGGTGGCCGAGGAGATCGGGATCGATACGACCTGATCGCAGGTCTCGGTGACCAGACGCGAGAGGCCCTTGCCCTCGGAGCCCACGACGATCACGAGCGGCCGGTCCGCCAGCTCCAGCGCCGGCAGCGAGACGTCTCCCCCGCCGTCGAGGCCGAGCACGAACACGCCCTGCTTCTTGAACTCCTTCAGCTGCGTGGTGAGGTTCGAGGCGAGGGCGACGGGCATGCGTGCGGCGGCCCCGGCGCTCGTCTTCCACGCGGCGGAGTTCACACCCGCCGAGCGACGCTGCGGCAGGATGATGCCGTGCCCGCCGAAAGCGGCGGTCGAGCGGATGATCGCGCCGAGATTGCGGGGGTCGGTGACGCCGTCGAGCGCCACGAACAGCGGAAGCTCGCCGCGATCGATCACCTTCTCGAGCAGATCCTGCGGATGCGCGTACTCGTAGGGCGGCACCTTGAGCGCGACGCCCTGGTGCACGCCGTCGAACCCCGCCATCCGATCGAGCTCGGGCCGGGTGACCTCGAGCACGGGGAT
>CAYOTY010000013.1:25736-38836 GCA_964406995.1 uncultured Microbacterium sp. | reverse complement strand
GATAGAGCATCTGACTACGGATCAGAAGGTCGGGGGTTCGAATCCCTCGGGGCGCGCATTCTGAAAACCCCTGGTCAGCAGTGAGAATTCACTTGGCCAGGGGTTTTTCGTCGTCGCGGCCGGGCCGCACGTGAGACAGGCGAACGTGCGGGGGCGCGCATCTTCCGGGGTATTTTCCTGTTCTCGCGTGTTTGCCTGTTCTTGCATGGATCGTGCCGGCCCAGAAGTCGCCCCGGAGCGTAGCCTGGGAGGGTGACAGCGTACGTCTCGGCCTTCGATCTCTTCTCGATCGGGATAGGCCCCTCCAGCTCCCATACGGTCGGGCCGATGCGGGCCGCGCTCGACTTCAGTCGTCGTCTGAGCGCGGCCGACGAGCTCGACCGCGTGGCCCGGGTGCGTTGCGCGCTGTTCGGGTCGCTGGGTGCCACCGGTCTCGGACACGGAACCCCGGATGCCGTCGTCGCCGGCCTGCGCGACCTCGCCCCGGAGACCTGTGAACCGGACGATGTGCGCGACGCCTGGGTGTCTTACCCGGAGGGGGAGCCCCTGCGGCTGGCGGGAATCCGCGACATCCCGTTCCACAAGGACGACATCTCCTTCGAGCCGCGCACGCGTCTGCCCGCGCACCCCAATGCGATGACTCTCACGGCGACGGATGCCGAAGGCGCCGTCGTCCGGGAGGAGACCTATTATTCGGTCGGCGGCGGATTCATCCGCCGTGAGGGCGAGGGGGAGAAGCTCGGGCAGGCGGCGTTCCCCTTCGCCTACGCGGATGCGGGCGGCCTGCTCTCGCTCTGCGACGAGCACGGACTGAGCATCGCCGAGCTCGCGCGCCGCAACGAGGAGTCGCTGCGCGGCGAGGACGAGGTCGCCGCGGGGCTCGATGCGATCTGGGATGCGATGGCGGGGTGCGTCGAGGCCGGGCTCCACGCGGAGGGCGTGCTGCCGGGGATCCTGCGAGTGAAGCGCCGCGCCGCCGCGATCCGTGCGCAGCTCGACGCGGTGGAATCCGAGGGCGGCAGGGAGCTTCCCGGCGAGTGGCTGGGCGCCTTCGCGCTCGCGGTGAACGAGGAGAATGCCGCGGGCGGACGCGTCGTGACCGCGCCGACGAACGGTGCCGCCGGCATCCTTCCGGCCGTGGCGATGTACTGGTGGCGCTTCCTCGCCGACTCCGGTCTGGGCGCGGGCAACGCCGTGACCCCCTATGGCGAGCTCGTGGGCTCGGCGCTGCTCGGCTTCAACGGCTCCCTGCCGCCCCGCGAGCACCGAGAGACGAACGACGACGACGTCGCCGAGGCGAACCGCCGCCGGGGCATCCGCCGGTTCCTCCTCACCGCGACGGCGCTGGGCAGCCTCTTCAAGGCGAACGCCTCGATCTCCGGAGCCGAGGGCGGCTGCCAGGCGGAGGTCGGCTCCGCCTGCGCGATGGCCGCCGGCGGTCTCACCGCCGTCATGGGCGGGACGAACCGGCAGATCGAGAACGCCGCCGAGATCGCGATGGAGCATCACCTGGGTCTGACCTGCGACCCGATCGGCGGGCTCGTGCAGATCCCGTGCATCGAGCGCAATGCGATCGCGGCCTCCACCGCGGTCACCGCAGCCCGCCTGGCCCTCCGCGGCGACGGCTCGCACTACGTCTCCCTCGACCAGGTCGTGGAGACCATGCGGCAGACGGGTCTGGACATGTCGACGAAGTACAAGGAGACCAGCGAAGGCGGTCTCGCCGTCAACGTCATCGAGTGCTGAGCGGGCGCTCTGCGGCATCCGTCCGGCCGCTGTTCGCCGTGCGCGAATCGTTAGCACTCTCATGTCGAGAGTGCTAATCTCTTCTTAGTTGAGTCAATAAGGCTCAACTTTCAGATCATGAAGAGGAGACAGAAATGGCTGCATATGACCCGTTCCGTGACCTCGACCGTCTCGCGTCGAGCTTCCTCGACACGCGCCGCGGCCCGCGCCGCATGCCGATGGATCTCTATCGTGACGGCGACCACTATGTGCTGACCGCCGACCTTCCCGGCATCGACCCGGGCTCGGTCGACATCGATGTGGACGGCCAGCTGCTCACCATCCGCGCAGAGCGCACCCTCACCGCCGGCGACGGCGTGAAGTGGATCACGCGCGAGCGCGAGGCGGCGAGCTTCCTGCGTCAGCTCAATCTCGGCCAGGGCATCGACACCGACCGCATCGCCGCCAGCTACGACAACGGCGTGCTGAGTGTGACGATCCCGGTGAGCGAGAAGGCCAAGCCGCGCAAGATCGCCGTGGCCTCGGCCACCGACTCGCAGGTCGTGCAGGCGCACGAGTCCGGGGCCGAAGAGCCGCAGCCGGTCGAGCAGTAACCCGTCCGAGCCGGATGCCGGAGCCGCCCCGCGACAGTCCGCGGGGCGGCTCTTCCACATGTCGGCGGCGCGCCATAGGCTGAGTCCGCGAGGCGTCGCACGGGGTGACGCTCAGCGGAAGGGAACCATGTCGTTCCAGGCATATCTCGACAACATCGAGACCAAGACCGGGCTGACGCCGCGCGAGTTCCTCGCCGAGGCGGAGAAGAAGGGCTTCGGCCCGGGCACGAAGGCGGGAGAGATCATCTCGTGGCTTGCCGATGACTACGGCCTGGGCCGCGGGCACGCGATGGCGCTCGTGCACGTCATCACGAAGGGTCCGCAGATCAGTGCCAAGCACGTCGGCTCGGAGGGCTCGCACGCCGACGCATCCGACACCCTGTGGCTCGACGGCAAGGACAGCAACCCCAACCCCTGACCTCGCCGCGCTCTAGGCTGAGGGCATGGCGGAGGAACTGATGCCGAAGCCGCGGAGGCGCGGCCGGCCGCGCGGCGGTGCGAGCGATGCGCGCGAGCGGATCATCGCCGGTGCGGTCGAGGAGTTCGCCGAACGCGGCTACGACGGCGCCACGATCCGCGCGATCGCCGGGCGCGCGAAGGTCGATCCCGCCCTCGTGCACCACTACTTCGGGTCGAAGGCCGACCTCTTCGGGGCGGCGATCGACACGCCGATCCGGCCGGACATCGCCGTGGCCTCGATGCTCGAGGGCCCGATCGATGGGCTGGGGGAGCGGATCATCCGCTACGTGCTCGAGTCGTGGGAGAAGCCCGAGGTGCACAAGCGCGGAGTGCTGCTGCTGCGCGCCGGACTCGGCAATCGCATGATGACGCCGGTGCTGTCGGGGTTCCTGGCCCGCGAACTGCTCGGTCGCATCGCGAAGGCGCTCGGCACTCCCGACGCGGAGCTGCGGGCGAGCCTGGCCGCATCGCAGATCGCCGGTCTCCTCACCGCGCGATACATCCTGAGGTTCCCGGCGATCGTCGAGGCGCCCGTCGACGATCTCGTGCGCAGCGTCGCCCCGAACGTGCAGCGCTATCTCACCGGCGACCTGTAGGTCGTGCAGCCGCGCGGGTGCCCGGTGCGGTGTGTCCGGGCGCTCGTCATGTAGTCAGTGGCGCCTGCCCTGCCTCGCACCATTGACCCTTGACAGGCAGGCATCGCGGATCAATAATTCAACACATGATGAATAAAGAGCGATCGGATGCCGTGGCCGTGCGCGACCTGCACGTCACCCGCGGTCGCACCGAGGTCTTCGCAGGGCTCGACGTCGACATCCCGCGCGGGCAGATCACCGGGCTGCTGGGGCCCTCCGGATGCGGCAAGACGACCCTCATGCGCTCCATCGTCGGCGTGCAGAAGACCGGCTCCGGCACCGTGACCGTGCTCGGCGAGCCCGCCGGGTCGCCCGCGCTTCGACGAAGGGTCGCCTACGACACCCAGGCGGCATCCGTCTATGCCGACCTCACGGTCCGCCAGAACCTCGACTACTTCGGCCGTCTCATCGGCGCACCGCGCGGCGACGTCGACCGTGTGATCGGACAGGTCGGTCTCGAGGCTCAGGCCGCACAGACCGTCGGCTCGCTCAGCGGCGGGCAGGAGAACCGCGTCTCGCTCGGGGTCGCGATGCTCGGCTCCCCCGAGGTGGTCGTGCTCGACGAGCCGACGGTCGGGCTCGACCCCGTGCTGCGCGCGGAGCTGTGGGACGTCTTCCGCGGCATCGCCGATGCCGGGGCGACCCTCATCGTCTCCAGCCACGTGATGGACGAGGCCCTCCGCTGCGACAGGCTCCTGCTCATGCGCGCGGGACGCATCATCGCCGATACGACGCCCGCGCAGCTGCTCGCCGACACGGGCGCGGACGATCCCGATGCCGCGTTCCTGGCACTTGTGGCGCGCGACGCCGCCGCTTCCCGGTCGCCCCGCGAGCGAAGCGAGTCGACACGCAGCACGGATGCGCCGGAGTCGGACGCCGCATCCGACACCCCTCCGCTCACCCGTCGCGAGCTCCGAGAGCAGGACGAGTCATGAACCCTCTCCGCACTCTCGC
Organism: uncultured Microbacterium sp.; assembly: GCA_964406995.1. GTDB lineage: Bacteria > Actinomycetota > Actinomycetes > Actinomycetales > Microbacteriaceae > Microbacterium. The sequence goes on along the minus strand of CAYOTY010000013.1, from coordinate 34,449 downwards.
CACGGCCGGCCGCGTGCTGCGTCAGCTCGCCCACGATCATCGCTCCGTGGCGCTCATGCTGCTGGCGCCGAGCCTGCTCGTCGGGCTGTTCGCCTGGTTGTTCAGCGATCAGGAGGGCGTGTTCGACCAGTTCGGCGGACCGATCCTGGCGCTGTTCCCCTTCATCGTGATGTTCCTGATCACCTCGATCACGACGCTGCGCGAACGCCGTTCGGGCACCCTGGAGCGGCTCATGACGACGCCGCTGGGCAAGGGCGACTTCATCGCGGGGTACGCGCTCGCCTTCGGCCTGATGGCGGTCCTGCAGGCGCTGATCACCGTGACGTTCGCGGTGTGGGTGTGCGGGCTGACCGTCGAGGGGGAGATCTGGCAGCTCGGGCTCGTCGCCGTCGTCGACGCGATCCTCGGCACGGCGCTCGGGCTGCTGGCGAGCGCCTTCGCCCGGACGGAGTTCCAGGCGGTGCAGTTCATGCCGCTCCTGGTGTTCCCGCAGATCATCCTGGGCGGGCTGTTCATGCCGCGCGATCAGATGCCTCGGGCGCTCGAGGTCATCAGCGACTGGCTCCCGCTCAGCTACGCGATCGATGCGATCAATGCGGTGACCGCCGGGGGCGCCGGGCAGGACGTATGGGGACCGCTGCTGATCGTCCTCGCGTTCGCGGTCGGCGCGCTGGTGCTGGCCTCGCTCACGCTGCGTCGCCGTACGCCGTGAACGTGCCGACGGCCCCGCACGAAGCGGGGCCGTTGACGGAGGGATGCCGGTCACTCCTCGGCGGCGGTATCCCTGGCGCGAGTCTCCTTGGCGGGTGCCGCCGATCGCGTCGCGGTGGCAGGCGTCGGAGCGGATGCCGAGGCATCCGACATCCCGCTCCCGAAGGCGCGGCCCACGGCCTGGCCCTGGATGATCGCCGTGAGGTCGAGGCCGGTCGCCGCCTGCACGCTGTCGAACACCGAGCGCATCGCCTTGGCGTTGTCGCCGCCGACGACGCCCGAGGCGCCGTCTTCGGAACCGCCGATGATCGAGACATTGCCGATCGCGGAGTAGCCCTTGGCGAACTCGGCCATGAGCTCGGGCAGGACGTCGACGACGCGCTGCGAGAGAATGGCTTCCTGGTTCGAGGCGATGGCCTGTGCCTCTGCTTCGATCGCGGCGGCGCGCGCTTCACCCTCGGCGCGGATGGCCTCGGCTTCGGCGCTCGCGCGCAGGCGGCGGGCCTCGGCTTCGGCGTCTGCGAGGGCGCGCAGGGCGTTGGCCTCACCGGTGGCCTTGGCCTCGGCGGCGGCCGCCTCACCGGCGGCGCGGGCCTGGTCGGCCTTGGCCTGCTGCTCGGCGATGCGGGTGCGCGCCTCGGCCTCCTTGACCTTCTCGATCGCGGCGGCCTCGGCGGCGCGCTCGCGGGTGTAGAGCTCGGCCTGGGCGCGGGTCTCGGCCTCGTAGCGCTGGGCGTCGGCGACGCGCTTGACGTCGGCGTCCAGCTGCGCCTGCCGGTTCTCGGCCTGCTGCTGCAGGACGGCCTGCTCGGCCTGGGCGCGGGCGAGGTGCTCGGCCTGCTCGGCTTCGGCGCGGGCGCGTCCGACGCCGGCGGCGGCGTTTGCGGTGTTGGTGTCGAGCGCGGTCTGCTCGATGAGGTTCGCCTCCTGGTTGGCGATGTCCTTCTGTGCGATCGCGCGGTCGGCGTTGGTCTGGGAGATCTCGGCGGCCTGCCGCTTGGACTGGATCTCCGGGGCGCCGAGCGAACGGATGTAGCCCACGGCGTCCGTGATGCCCTTGATCTGGAAGGAGTCGAGGATCAGGCCCTGCTCGGCGAGCTCGTGCGAGACGTCGGCGGCGATCTGGTCGGAGAACTTCTTGCGCTCTCGCATGAGCTCGACGACCGACAGGGTCGCGACGATGCCACGGAGGGCACCCTCCAGCTGCTCGGTGGTGAACTGCTCGATCGCCTTGTCCTGCGATGCGAAGCGCTCGGCGGCGCGACGGACGAACAGGGGATCGGAGCCGATCTTCACGATCGCGACGCCGTCGACGTTCAGGGTGACGCTGTCGAGCGACTGCGCCTCGGCGTTGAGCGAGACCTGCCGCGAGCGCAGCGAGATGATCTCGTGGCGCTGGGTGATGGGGTTGACGAGTGCCTTGCCGTTGACGATGACCGTCACCGGCGACTCCGACACCTCGGACTCGGTCTGCAGGTTGCCCTCGGCATCCGGCACGACGATCGAGCGCTGCACCTTCTGCTTGCGGCCCGAGACGACGAGCGCCTCATCGGCACGGGCGACCTTGATCCAGCTGCGTGCGAACAGCAGCACGAGCAGCAGGATGAGGATGGCCCCGACGACACTGGCGCCGATGACGAGCAGGAGGCCAGCGATTCCGGCGAGTCCGGCGATCTCCATGAGTGTTCTCCTCTGCGATGCCTCCCGGGCGGATGCCGGAAGTGCTGTCTCTAGTCAATCAGAGGCCGCGGAGCTTCTGGGTCAGAGTGTGCAGGGTGCGCAGCTCCTCGGGCGTGAGCTGCGACATGCGTTCGGCGATGGAACGGCCGTGCACGGTGGCGAGCGCTCGGAAGGCGCGCGCGCCGGCATCCGTCGCCGTGACGAGAGCACCGCGCCCGTCTTCGGGATCAGGGGACTTGGTCACCAGGCCGCGGGAGATCATGCGGTCGATCAGGCGCGAGACGCTGGGCTGGCTGATCAGCATCTTGGCGGTGATGTCGCGCAGGCGCGCCGTCAGCTCGGGCGCACGGGTGACGGTGAGCAGCACGTCGTACTCGGCTTGGCTGATGTCGGCGTTGGCGAAGTCCCCCGACATCGCGGCGAAGAGCTCGTGCTGAGCGCGGAAGAGGCTCTCCCACGCTTCAATCGCCAGCTTGCGGTCGGTCATTTTCCCAGAGTAATGCGGGAGAGGTACGGATGTCGCGGAGCTGTGGATAACGCAGTGAGGGCCGGTCGGAGAGGCTTCCGGCCGGCCCTGTCCCTTGCACCAAGAGTGTCCTGCAATCACATGCGGTGTATGCCACAGCAAACATTCACCGTGTGATCACTCTATAACGAGGAGGTAACGGAAAGCAAGGGCTTCTCGTTATCTTTTTGTGATGGATGCGCGGTGTGCTTGTTCGATGCTCATACTGGCAAGATCGCGGTCGTGCTTGTTGTCCCGACCATGCGGCGACGCGCGAGGCAGAGTACCTACCTGCCAGCCAGGAACTGTTCTGGACATCGGTCACCGACGTTCGTGCGATGAATATACGGGTCTGGCATCTCCGACGCCGGATCGCGTCCACCGCATGACACAGGTCCTCTGGGTGCAGGACGGTTACTGCTGCCACCACGATTCATCCGCAGACGGAGCGCTCGTCGCGGGATCGCTGTCCCGGCATCCGGCCGTGATGACCGTGCCGTCCGGACCGGGGGAGGCGATCTGGGCGGCGCGGTATGCGGCCTCGTTCGGATGCGCGGGGTAGCCGTCGACGGAGTCGTATCGCGCGATCGCGTGCCCCGACTCCACCTGCAGCATGCCAAGATCGGCGCCCCCCTCGGTGAGGACGTACCGGAGGAGCCGGTCATGCCGGTCGCGGTCGTTCTGCCCAGGGGGGAGCACCAGCGTCACCGGCGCTCCGTGGGCGAGCAGGCGTCCGATCGCGGCGGATGCCTCACTGTGGCCGCACTCTCCTCGTTCGGGGGTGTCGATCCCGATGATCCGCACCGTGCCCGCGCTCGTCTCGATCGTGTCGCCGTCGATCACGGAGACGAACGTGACGGATTCCTCGGCGGCCGCCGGAGGAGAGGATGCCCGCGGACCCGGAGAAGCGGATGCCGGAGGCGCCGCCACCGTCTCGGGCGCGCACCCGGCGAGCCCCAGCGTCAGCACGATCGCGACGCTGACAGCTCGCAGCATCCGGGCGGGATCCGTCACGCGAAGCCTTCGGCGGCCTCGAGGATGTTGCGCATGACCTCCACGTCGATCTGCTCGGTCTCGCCCTCGTAGGTCTCCTCCACGCGGAACGTCAGGCCGTGGCGCTCGCAGAAGGCGGCGGTCTTCTCCAGCCGCGGGGCGACCTCGACGTGATCGTTGCCGAAGAGCTCTGCCGAGTAGACGACCTCGCCGGCGAGGATCGACGCGCGCAGCGCGACCGAGGAGCGCCCGGTGATCGCGTAGAGCTCTTTGAGCAACGTCGGCGCCAGGTGCGGTGCGCCGTCGATGAAGATCGCGAGCGAAGGGGAATCGGCCATGGTTCATTCCACCATGCGGTGCGCGCGGGGTTCATGCCGCCGCGTCGGGTGCCCGTTGTGAAGCCGCGGCGATGGCGGGACAATCTCGGGATAGGCCCCTCCGAACCGCATCCGATGATGTTCCCGCCCGATCACCCGCTGGTCGAGCGGGTGCGAACGTTGTGCATGCGGTATCCCGAGGCGGTCGAGGCGATCTCGCACGGACGGGCGACGTTCCGTGCCGGCAAGCGCCAGTTCGCGATCGTCGGCGTGAGGGATCGGGGTGCCGTGCTGTTCATCCCCGATCCGGTCGAGCGCGAGGCGCTCCTCCCGCGCGACGATGTGTTCGTTCCGCCGTACGAAGGGGCGTACGGGTGGCTGGCGATAGGCGTCGAGGCGGATGCCGGCGACTGGGCGCTCCTCGAAGAACTGTTGGATTCCTCGTACCGCTCGGTCGCGCTGGTCCGTCAGCTGCGCGCGCTGGACGACGACCCGGTCGTGCCGTTCGCGGAGTGACCGGGTCGGGCTCGCCGCGGCATCCGCTCGTCGCCGGCGTTCAGTCGGCGTGCCGGATCTCGGTGTCGCCACCGGGGGAGAGGATCACCTCGTGCCCGTCGTCGTAGCGGACCACCAGGAGGGGGTTCTCCTCGCTGCCGCGGACCTCGAGGACCTCGCCGCTTCGCTCCGCCGCCCCCACCGTTCGTCCGTGGGTGACGATGCGATCGCCCACCTTCGCGCGCATGTGCATCACCTCCTCGAGTCCACGATACGACCGTGCGGCGACGGCCGGAAGAGGCATCGGGATGCCGGCATCCGATCACCGCTTCGTACACCGCCGAGGTGCGTCAGGCGAGCAGATCGTCCAGGATCGCGGCATCCGCGCCGAGCGCGAGAAGCCGTTCGCGGATCGCCTGCTCCGCACGCCGGTAGGGCTCCTCGCCGCCGCGCAGCACCGACTGGGCATTCGCGTGCGAGAGCAGCGACTCCAACTCGAAGACGAGTTGGTCGGCATCGTCGAGGCGGGGGAGCGCGCCGTCCGCCATCGCGTGGCCGGCGGCGTTCGCGAGATAGGACCGCCACAGCTCCATGGCGTCGGCGATCGCATCGCGCACGGGGCCGGGTCGTGCCGCGAACTCCGCGCTGACGGCGAGGAAGAAGCATCCGCCGGCGAAGGTGCGCCCTGAGGAGTAGTCGGTCCATGTGCGGATCAGGGCGACGAGCCGGCGGATGCCGCGGGGCTGCGCACGTGCCGGGGCTATGACGATGTCGGTGAACACCCGTTGCGCCTCCGCCACGACCGCGAGCTGCAGCAGCTCCTTCGAGCCGAACAGGGCGGCGACGCCGCTCTTGCTCGCCCCGGTCTCGGCGGCGAGCTGAGCGATGGAGACACCCGTGAGACCTTCGGTGGACGCCAGCTGCGTCGCGACCTCCAGCACCGCGTGGCGCGAGCGATCGCCCCGCGCGCGGCGTCCGTCGACGGCAGTTGTCATATGGCCAGAGTATCAGTACGATCGTGCGTATAGATATAAGGACGACCGTCCGTATTGTTTGGAGGCGCACACATGCCCACCCCGCACGCACCGTTGTACAGCGCGATCCGTGCCCTCGACCGCGTCGCCCCGCTGGTCGCGGCCGTGGTGACCTATCCGCTCTTCTCCCGCGTCGGACGTCGTCGCCGAGTACACCCGAGAGAGCGCGCGACGGACCTCCAGGCGCGGCGTAGGCATGTCTCTGTCGGCCGGCGCCGCGTCGTCGTCTATGAGTGGGGAAGCGGACCGCGTGCCGTCCTCCTCGTTCACGGATGGCAGGGCCGCGCATCGCAGTTCGCCGCCCTCGTGCGCGAGCTCCGATTCGCCGGGTTCCGCGTCGTCGCCTTCGACGCGCCCGCGATGGGTGATTCGCCGGGGCGACGCACGCACATCGGGGAGTTCCATGCCGTGATCGACGAGCTCGCCCGTCACGAGCCGGGTGGTTTCCATGCGATCGTCGCGCACTCGGCCGGCGTGATGCCCGCGGTCGCGGCGGCATCCGAGAGCCGCGTCACCGATCGCATCGTCGCGATCTCTCCGGTCGTGCGATTCCGCTATCTCAACGAGGCCTTCGCGCAGAGAGTGGGGCTGGGCGACCGGGCTCGCCTCTGGCACGAGGCGTGGGTCGCCATGCGCATGAGACGGGCGGGAATCGACATCTACGCGAGGTACGATCTGCTCGCGCATGAGCTTCCGCGCGAGCTGAGCATCGTCGTGGTGCACGATCGAGAAGACCGCCTGGCCGCCGTCGACGAGAGCCGGCAGCTCGCGGCGCGGCACCTCGAGCAGGTGTCGCTCATCGAGACGATCGGGCTGGGGCACAGCCGCATCCTCGAGTCGGACATCGCACTGGACACCGTGCTCGAGGTCGTCGAGCAATCGGATGCCGAGGGCGAGCTGGCGCGGACGGCGGCCTGAGCCGGCGGCATCCGAGCCCCCTCCGACAGCGAATGCTAGTCTCGACGCAGCGTCGCGTGCCGGTGACAGACCGTGTCAGGCATGGAGGCGTCGGACGGAAGGAGACGGCTGAGATGACGCCGGACCCTTCGTTCTCGCGTGACTGAGCGCGAGACGAGAAGGCTCATCGCATGGGCCGATGAACTGCGCCGCGTGCATACGCGGCTGCGGAAGGCGCTCGCCGTGGCGCAGGATGCCGTGGCCTCCGGGGCCGCAGGCGCGCCCGCTGCGCGGGAGCTCCTGCTGTACTGTCACGGTTTCTGCGTGGCGCTCGACGAGCATCATCGCGGTGAGGATCGCACGCTGTTCCCCGCGATCGCGGCGGAGCATCCCGAGCTGGCGCCGGTCATCCGGGCGCTCGAGCAGGATCACTCGATGATCGCGCACCTGCTCGGCGGCCTGCGCCAGGCGCTCGAACGCGAGGCGCCCCCGGCCGAGCTCGCGCGCCATCTCGACGGCGTCGGCGCGATCATGGAGAGCCACTTCCGCTACGAGGAGCGGCAGCTGCTGACGATCCTGGAGACGCTGCCGCTCGACGCCGACCTCGCCCGCGTGCTCGGACCGCTCTGAATCGCCCGGTCGGCATTCCAGACAGCGAACGGTCCCGCGGATTCACGTTCTCAACGTCGAGAAGGTGAGTCTGCGGGACCGATCGAGGGAGGCTCAGGATGCCGGCGAGGGCTCCGCCGCATCCGGATCGCCCGCGGCATCCACAGCATCGGGCACGATCTCGATCGCCTCCGTCGCGGCGTGATAGACCTCCGCGAGAGTCTCGTCGAGGTCGTCCTCGCTCACCCACGCGATGTCGTCGGAGGAGTGATCGTAGGCCACCGGCTGCAGCGCGAAGTCATCGCCGTACTCCTCCAGGCCCGATCGCACGCCGTGCCGCACCGCGAGGCGCACGTACTTGTCGCGCAGGATCAGCGGATCGCGGCGGAGGTCCTTCATGAAGGCGACCATCATGAGCGCCATGATCACCGCGAAGGGGAGCGCCGCGATGATCGTCGCGTTCTGCAGGCCCCGCAGGCCGCTGCCTTCCTCGCCCGAGACGAGCAGCACCGCCGCGATCACGCCGACCAGCGTTCCCCAGATCACCGAGACCCAGCGGGAGGGCTCGGGGCGGCCCTGCTGCGACATGGTGCCCATGACGAGGGAGGCCGAGTCGGCGCCGGTGATGAAGAAGATCGCCACCAGCAGGATCAGCATGACGCTGGTCACCATGGGGAAGGGCAGATTCTCCAGGACGCCGAAGAGAACCTCCTCCGGCGGGCTGACGTTCAGGCCCGCACCGCCCAGCTGCTGGTCGATCGCCGTCGTCCCGAAGATCGCGAACCAGAGGAACGAGATCACCGAGGGCACGAGGATCACCACGAGCACGAACTGCCGCAGCGTCCGGCCTCGTGAGATCTTCGCGATGAACATGCCGACGAAGGGCGACCAGGAGATCCACCAGGCCCAGTAGAAGATCGTCCAGCCCGAAAGGAACGCCTGCACCTCGTCGCCCTGCGACCCGGAGCGTCCGATCATCGTCGGCAGATCGGCGAGGAACTGCGCGGCCACCGAGGGCAGCACGTTCAGGATCAGCATCGTCGGGCCGACGAAGAAGACGAACAGGGCGAGCACGATCGCGCCGACGGCGTTGATGTTCGACAGCGCCCGGATGCCCTTGGAGACGCCCGAGACCGCCGAGGCGATGAACGCCGCCGTCAGCACGGCGATCACCGCGATGAGGATGCCGTTGCCCAGCGGCCCGATCCCCGTGACGATCTCGACCCCGTGACCGATCTGCAGGGCGCCGAGTCCCAGGGAGGCGGCGGTGCCGAAGAGGGTGACGATGATCGCGAAGATGTCGATCGTGCGTCCGAGGCCCCCGGCCGTGCGCCCCTCGCCGAGCAGCGGCGCGAAGATCGAGGAGATCAGCGGGGTGCGCCCGCGACGGAAGGCCCCATACGCGATCGCCGCTCCGACGAGCGCGTAGAACGACCAGGCCTGCGGGCCCCAGGTGCTCTACCACTGGGGCC
>CAYOTY010000013.1:7685-25726 GCA_964406995.1 uncultured Microbacterium sp. | reverse complement strand
TAGAGCACCTGGGTCTGGGCGGTGTGCATCGCCTCGAGCGTCTGCGCCTGGACGGTGCCCGGCGGCGGGGACTCGAAGAAGGTGAGGGGCTCGGCGGCGCCCCAGAAGACCAGGCCGATGCCCATTCCGGCGGCGAAGAGCATGGAGATCCAGGAGAACATCGAGAACTGCGGCGGCTCCTCGTCGCGCCCGAGCGGGATGCGCCCGTAGCGGCTGAAGCCGATGAAGAGCATGAACACCAGGATCACGGTGGCGATCGTGGTGAAGAAGAAGCCGAGGTACTCCACGACCCAGTCCAGCGCGTTCTTCGTCGTGGCCGCGAGATTGTCGCCGGCGAGAACACCCCAGCCGATGAAGAAGACGACGAAGGCGAGGGCGACCCCGAAGACGAGCCGGTCGGTGCGGTAGGTGCGGCCGGTCTCCTCCACGGCGACGCCGGGGATCAGGGCCGGATGGACGGTTTCCCGGGAAGGCGACGCGAGGTCGCGAACCACTTTTCGGGCGGCCTCCGCGGCGCGCTTTCCGCGGCGTGGAGGCGAGGGAGGAAGAGTGTCAGAACTGTCGGTGCGCGTCATCGATTCATGGTCCGGGTTATCCATGACACCCCATCCTGACAGGCGGACGCCGCCGGTGCACGTCGGCGGGAAGCTGTGCACGTGGCTCCTGGTGTTCGTTTCCGGCTGCGACGGTCTGCCCGGCCCTCCCCGCCCCGATCACGAGAGCCCGGCATCGGCGGCATGCGCCTCGGAACCCAGGCCCCCTGCTATGGTGGCGGCCAGATGCGTCTCGCCGAAGGGCCCGGAGGATGTCGTGAAGTGGTCGGTCTTGCGTTACGTGCTGGTCTTCGCGGCGCTGCTGGGGACCCTGGCGATCCTGTGGATCGACATCGCCACCGGGCTCTGGCAGGAGTACGTGATCCTCGCCGGTCTCGCCGCGGGCCTGGTGACCTTCGTGCTGACCACGCTCGTCATCGACCGTGTCATCGCCCGCTCCGCCCATCAGCGCTGGCAGCCGGTGACCCGGCTCGCCCTCACGGATCTGCTGCACGCGATCGCCGACGAGGAGCGGAGCGAGATCGCGCACGGCAGGGTCGTCCCGGCGGCGTTCGTCCCCCTCGGCGATGGCGACGCCGAAGGGCTGAGGCGCTTGCGGCATGTGGTGCTCGCCGAACGCACGCGGCTGTCGCGCGCGGTGGCGTCGTGGTCGTCGTTCCTCGCCGCCAGCGCCGAGGTCCAGGGCGTGCTCGACGACGCCGCGGAGCTCGCCGAGGTGCTCGACGGCATCCGGGATCTCTCCCTCGAGCTGGAGGCGGGCGGGCCTGCGACGCTGGACGGGATCAACGGGGAGATCGGGCGGTACAACTCGTCTGTGGCCTCGCTCTGCACGCAGCTCCAACGAGCGATCGGCGCGGTCGCGCGAAGGTGATCGTCGCCTCGGCGTGTTTCCAGGACTCGTGGACGCGTCCTGGCCGGGAGCGGTGACTACCAGTCCATGCAGTATCCGAGGACATTGTCGGTTCCGGAGATGACGGTCGGCGCTTCGTCGGCCGGGATGACCCGAAGCGCCCGCACCCTCTCGGTGTCCGCACCCCAGTACCCCTCGTCGGTTCCCGAGAGCTCGATGATGAGCTGACCGCCACCGCGACCCTCGTCGACGGCGAAGAGCGAGGCGAACGAGTCGTGCAGGATGCGAGTCGCAGCGGGATAGGCCTGCTCCACCTCGTCCAGTGACGATCCTACGGAGATCCCTTCGGGAGTCGGAATCGTGGCGCTCAGGACGTCGATGTACTGGACGGGTGCGTCCGCATCGGCGGCCCAGATCATGAAGGCCGGACCTCCTTCGTGCCCGTAGCCGCCGTCCGCGACCTCGGCGGCATCCGTCGTGCGCCAGAACCCTGACGAGCACTCCGTGCTGAACTCGACGAGATTGTGGGCTTCAGGTGGGACAGGCTGCCCGAAGAGGATCGGGCCAAGACCCTCGGGGGTGATCAGGAACGGCTCATCCTGCTCCTCAGGGGGAGCCGGATCTACGGGCGCCGCCACCTCAGCAGAGGATGTCGGAGTCGGCTCGGGCTGCCCCGCGCCCACGGCGCATCCCGTCAGAATGAGGATCGAGGCGAGGGCGAGTGCGCCGGACAGCTGAGGCCTCATGGCCTGATCCTCTGCGACCACATGCGCTCAGTGCGGGGCGTGGTACTCGGCCTCGCCGCGCTTCCAATAGCCCTTCACCACGGCCCCGTCGGGCTCGATGCCCCAGCGGGCGAGCAGCGCGCGGCCGGGCTTGACGATGGCCTGCTCGGCGGCGATGAAGCAGAAGGTTTCGGGTGCCGGGGCATCCGATTCGGTCAGAGAGCTCAGGAACGCGATGAGCGCCGAGCCCGCCGACGCCTCGCCGCGGTGCAGCCACTCGATCTCCACCGGTGCTTCGATCGGCACCTCGTGTGCGGCAGAGGGCACCTCGACCACGATCCGGGCAGGAGCCTCGCCGATGAGGGTGCTGAAGCGCTTGATCGCCGGGATCGCGGTCTCGTCGCCGGCGAGGAACCATCCTTCGGGTGCGCCCTCGACGATCATGGAGCCGCGCGGCCCGCCGACGCCGATCTCCGATCCGATCGGGGCCTTCGCCGCCCAGGGAGCGGCCACACCTGCGTCGCCGTGCACGGCGAACTCGACGTCGAGCCAGTCGTCGCCCCAGGCCAGCGGCGTGTATTCACGGCTGGGCGCCTCGCGCATCTCCTCGACCGTCTCGGCGCGCCCGGCGGGGAAGAACAGCCGCATGTGGTCGTCGCTGCCGGGGGAGTCGAAGCCGGCCAGATCCTCGCCCTGAAGCCGTACGCGCACGTAGTCGGGAGCGATCCACTCTCGCGCAGCGAGCGTGGCGAAGCGGAACTTCAGCTCCAGCCCGCGCCGCGTCAGGGTGTAGGACGGGGAATTAGACAAGCTCATGGTTCCTACACTAACCTGCTTAACGCTTTAGGGTTGCCTAACCTAATGAAAAGCCATCCCCCACGCAACGACTGCAGAACTGGAGTTCTCCATGCCTCGGCTCAGAAGTGCCACGATCGTCAGCATCGGCCTCGTTTCCCTGCTCGCACTCGCCGGGTGCGCCCAGGCGGACCCCGGGACGACTCCGTCGAACGAGCCCTCCTCGCAGACCGAGAGCCACTTCCCGCTCACCGTCACCGACATGGCCGGCAACGAGGTGACCATCTCCAGCGCCGACAGCGTCATCGTCACCGACAACCGCCTCTTCCAGCTGGTCGCCGACTGGGGCGTCGAGCTCTCCGCAGCTCCTCGCGCGCTGATGAGCGACAACAACCCGCTGGTCGGCGACGAGTCGATCCTCGACCTGGGAACCCACGGCGAGCCCGACTTCGAGAAGGTCGTCGAGGCCGACCCCGACCTCATCATCAACGGCTACCGCTACAGCAGCCACGCCGAGGACATGCAGAGCGCCGCTCCTGATGCCGCCTTCGTCGACATGACCAACGACGAGCTCAGCGTCGACGCCTACCTCGTCGAGAGCGTTGCCCTGCTGGGCGAGATCTTCGGCAAGGAGGACGAGGCGAAGGCCGCGATCGACGCCTTCCACGCCGCCGTCGACGACGCCAAGGCCGCATACGACCCCGCGGTGACGGTCATGGGCCTGGTCACCAGCGGCAACGAGATCCGCTACGCCTCGCCCACCGACGGCCGCGGCTCGAGCATCTTCTTCGAGCTCGTCGGGCTCACGCCGGCTCTGGATGCCGAAGGCTCCTCGAATCACCAGGGCGACGACATCTCGATCGAGGCGATCGCCGAGGCGGATGCCGACTTCTTCCTCGTCCTCGACCGCGACGCGGCCTTCGCCGCCGACCAGGAGGTCACCCCGGCGCTGGAGCTGATCAACGGCTCCGCCTCGCTCGCACCGGTGCCCGCCGTCCAGAACCAGGCCATCTACGTGATGCCCGGCGACTTCTACCTGACCGAGGACATCCTCACCTACACGACCGTGCTGGAGGAGCTCGCCGCGGCGTTCAACGCCCTGTGACGCGCTGATCCGCGACGTCGTCGCCACGGTGCGAAGCCGTGGCGACGACGTTCGTCCGCACCGGAACGACATGCTCCCCATGACCACGCAGACGCCTCCGACTCGGCGCGTCACGAATGTCGACGCCTTCGCGTCGCATGTGCACCGCACGGCTCCGACGTCCCGTTGGCGGAGGACCTGGCCGCTGCTGGTGGCCATCGTCCTCACGATCGCCCTGCTGACCGTCTCGGTGTTCACGGGCGTCGCCGACATCACCGACACCTCCGGGCGCGGACACGAGTTCACCTGGATCACCCGCATCCCGCGCACCTCCGCCCTCGTGCTCGCCGGCGCCAGCATGGCGATGGCAGGACTCGTCATGCAGCTGATGACGCAGAACCGCTTCGTCGAGCCGACCACCGTGGGGACGACGGAGTGGGCGGGTCTCGGCCTGCTGCTGACCTACGTGCTGCTCCCCAGCCCCGGGGTGTTCACCCGGATGCTCGTCGCCATCGTCTTCGGCTTCATCGGCACGCTGATCTTCTTCACGTTCCTCCGCCGCGTCCAGCTGAAATCCTCGCTCATCGTGCCGATCGTCGGCATCATGTTCGGCGCCGTCATCAGCGCGATCTCGACGTTCATCGCGATCCAGACGAACCTCCTGCAGACTCTCGGAAGCTGGTTCGCCGGACGCTTCACCGGCGTCGAGATCGGCCGCTACGAGCTGCTCTGGATCGTCGCGTTCGCCGCGCTCGTCGTCGTGGTGGTCGCCGACCGCTTCACGGTCGCCGGCCTCGGCAAGGAGATCGCCACCAACGTCGGCCTGAACTACGAGCGCGTCGTGATGCTGGGAGTGGCGCTCGTCGCCGTCGTCACCGGCGTCGTGACCGTCGTCATCGGAGCGCTGCCCTTCCTCGGGCTGATCGTGCCGAACCTCGTCTCCCTCTTCCGCGGCGACGATCTGCGCTCGAACATCCCCTGGGTGTTCCTGGCCGGGATCTGGGTGGTCACCATCTGCGACCTCATCGGGCGCACGGTGATCATGCCGTTCGAGGTTCCCATCTCGCTCGTGCTCGGAGTGATCGGGTCGGCCGTCTTCATCCTCCTGCTGCTGCGAACGAGGAGGTCCGGTGTCCGCTGAGACCGCAACATCCGTCGCACATCGCCGCGTCGGGCCATACACGAGCCATGCGCACCGTCGGCGCTATCTGATCGTCCTGACCGCACTGATCATCGCCTCCGTGGGCGTCACCGTGCTGATCATGTCGTGGAACAACCCCTACGCGATCTTCAGCGAGCGCTGGTGGCGCATCTCGAACATGCGCACGACGTCCATCATCGTCATCGCGCTCGTCACGTTCTGCCAGGCGTTCGCGACCGTCACGTTCCAGACGGCGACGAACAACCGGATCATCACGCCGTCGATCATGGGGTTCGAATCCCTGTACGTGCTCATCCAGACCGCGATCGTCTTCTTCTTCGGCGCGACGGGCCTGCTGGTGGTGAGCGACTTCGGCCAGTTCCTGCTCCAGGCGGGCGTGATGGTGCTCTTCGCCGTGCTGCTCTACTCGTGGCTGCTGTCGGGCCGACTCGGGAGCCTGCACATCATGCTGCTCGTCGGCATCATCATCGGCACGGGTCTCGGGGCGCTGTCGACCTTCATGCAGCGGATGCTGGACCCCAACGAGTTCGACGTGCTCCGTGCACGCCTCTTCGGCAACGTCGGCAATGCGGAGACCGACTTCCTGTGGTTCGTGATCCCGGTGTGCGCCGTCGCCGGAGCGACGATCTGGATGCTCTCGCAGCGGCTGAACGTGATCGCCCTCGGCAGCGACATCAGCACCAACCTGGGCCTCGGGCACAAGCGTCAGGTCATGCTCATGCTGACGCTGGTCTCGGTGCTGATGGCCATGAGCACCTCACTGGTCGGCCCGATGACGTTCCTGGGGTTCCTCATCGCGACCCTGGCCTATTCGGTCACCGACACCTACGACCACCGCCGCATCCTCCCGGTCGCCTGGCTCCTCGGCTACACGATCCTGGCCGGCGCGTACTTCCTGCTCCGGCATGTGCTGCCGATGGTCGACACGGTCACCATCATCGTCGAGCTCATCGGCGGCCTCGTCTTCCTGTTCGTCATCCTCAGAAGGGGACGTCTATGATCCGCCTGTCGAATGTCACCAAGCGCTACAGCGGCGACGTGGCGATCGGCCCCGTCTCCCTCGAGCTGCCCGCGGGAGGCATCGTCGCGCTCGTCGGACCCAACGGCGCCGGGAAGTCGACCATCCTCACCATGATGGGCAGGCTCCTCGCCCCGGACGATGGCACCGTGGAGATCGGCGGGATCGACGTGCATGCGACGCCGTCGAAGCAGGTCGCCAAGACCGTGTCGATCCTGCGCCAGGAGAACCACTTCGTCACCCGTCTGACAGTGCGCCAGCTCGTCGGCTTCGGCCGGTACCCGTACAGCGGAGGACGGCTGACGCAGCTCGACGAGGACAAGATCTCCGAGGCGATCGACTTCCTGAACCTGACGAGTCTCGAGCAGAGATTCCTCGACCAGCTCTCCGGCGGGCAGCGTCAGCGCGCCTACGTCGCCATGGTCCTCGCTCAGGACACCGACTATCTGCTGCTCGACGAGCCTCTCAACAACCTCGATGCCCAGCACTCGGTGCAGATGATGCAGCAGCTGCGCAAGGCCGCCGACGAACTGGGCCGCACGATCGTCATCGTGCTGCACGACATCAACTTCGCCGCCGCGTACAGCGACTACATCATCGCGATGGACGAGGGCCGCGTCGCCATGCACGGGACGCCGGAGGACATCATCCGCGACGACGTCCTCACCCGCGTCTTCCGCACCCCGGTGACCGTCGTCGACGGCCCTGCCGGCAAGTTCGCCGTCTACCACCGGTGAGCGTGCATCATCCGGATCCGCCCTTCCACGGCATCCGCCCGTGATTCACCGTGCGGCGCGCCTGCGGCCGACGAAGACGACCAGGGTCGCTGCCGCCGCGATGCCCAGGGCGATCCCGATCGCATACACGAGCACGCTCGGGTAGCCTCCCGGTCCGTTCGGATCGAGGAAGGGATAGGGGTACCAGAACGGGGCCCCCGTGACGGGGTTGGTGATCAGCCCGCCGCGCACCATCGTGTACACGACCCACAGGAGCGGGAACACCAGGAGAGCGCCGATCGCGTGCCAGGGGAGCCTTCGCCGCCGAGGGGCGAGGAGCAGGTCGGCGAGGAGGAACAGCGGTCCGATCAGGTGCAGCACCTCGTTGGACCAGGGGACCGTCGTCCCCTGAGGCAGCTCGATGCCGCGCAGCAGCAGGTTGTAGACCACGCCCGTGACGAGCATGTAGGTCGTGACCGCGGCCAGCGCGAGCGCCAGCGGATAGGGCTCCTCGGTGCGCCGCGGGTGGCGAAGGTGGTGCACGGCGCCCCAGGACAGCACGATCACGGCGCCGACATTGGAGAGCACGGTGAAGAAGCTGAAGAAGTTGGCGACCGTCGTGGCGACGTCACGGCCCGCCTCGGCGGCGCCGCCGATCGTCTGGGCGGCCTGCGCCGCGATCGCGGCCGCGATGAGCAGCGCGACGGTCAGGCGTGCGATCGCCCAGGCGCGGCCTGACCCGGTGCGCCGGGTCACGGCGTCAGACCTCGGTGCACGGCGCGGCGGAGCACCCGGCACGCCTCAGATCTCAATGCCGCGCGATTCGTCGTTGACGCCGGCGTTGCCGGACTTGCGCGACTCGACGCCGATCAGCCAGACGAGAGAGACCAGCGCGGCGAACAGGAGACCGAGCCAGATGTTCTGCAGGACAAGGCCGACGACGACGCCGAGCACGAGCAGCACGATCGTCGCGGCGAGCCAGATGAGTCTGCTTCGACGCTTCGGATTCATGCTGTCAGCCTAGTGTCCCGATGTCAGCGGGTGCGGTGGTCGATCGGCGCGAGCCGCGGGCCGTGGCGCTCTTCCCGCGGACCGCCCGCTTCGATGAGCCGGATCACTCGCTGGCGGTGCCCGGCCCAGGGCGCGAGCAGTTCGAGCATGCCGGCGTCATCGGTGCGCGCGCCGGTCAGGGCGAAGCCGATCTCGTGGGGGAGGTGGTAATCGCCCAGGCTCACCGCATCCGGATCGCCGAGAGCACGGATGCGGGTCTCCGCCGCCGTCCAGACGCCGACGCCGGGAAGACTCGTCAGCACGCTCTCGGGGTCGGGGCCGGTCAGGACGGCCTTCTCGACGCGCTCGCCGCGGGCGGCCACCTGCGCGAGGGCGCGGGACTGCGGCGGCTCGACTCCTGCCCGATGCCAGGCCCAGGAGGGGATGCGCGCCCAGGCCTGCGGAGCGGGCGCAGCGCGCAGCGGGCGCGGTGCGGGGCCGGGAGCCTTCTCGCCGAACCTCGTCACGAGCCGCCGCCACGCGCGGAACGCTTGCAGCGAGGTCACCTTCTGCTCCAGGATCGCCGCCGCCAGCGCGTCGAAGACCTGCCCCGTGCGAGAGAGGCGAAGTCCCGGCATCCGTCTCGCCAGCTCCCCCACCAGCGGATGCCGCGAGGCGTCGAAGCCGCTCGCGTCGTCGCCCGCGCCGCACAGCGCCGGAACCGCCGACAGGGCCTGATCGGCCCCCGGACCCCACGCGCTCGCGTGGATCTGGTCGCGGCGCTGCCGGAGCGCGAGGGTCGCGATCCCGCCGGGTGTGCGATGCGCCCACCAGATCACCGGGCCGTCGATCGCCATCGTCGGATCCCAGGGGCCGCGTTGGAGCACGCCGACGGTCAGGGCCAGATCGACCGGATGCGCGGGGCGGTAGACCGTCTCTCTGGGCGCAGCGGTGCGGGGCGCGGCATCCGGAATCGACATGCGAACACCCTACGCCCGGGTGCCGACAGGGGAGCGCCGGCATCCGCCGTTGCAGATGGCGGACCGTGTTGCAGATGGCACACGATTTCCGCGAATCGGTGTGCTGCCTGCAACACCGCACCGGACCGCGGCCGTGCCCGCGGGATCAGAAGCGGTCGGGCGAAGGGGTGCCGTGGCCGTAGCGGATGACGACGTCGGCGTGGCGGTCGAAGCGGTAGCCGACTCCGCGCACGGTGCGCACGATGTCCTCGTAGCGGCCGAGCTTGGCGCGCAGGCGCCGCACGTGCACGTCGATCGTGCGCTCGCCGGGCGCCTCGTCGTCGGTCGCCTGCCAGAGCGCGCCCACGAGCTCGGAGCGCTCGATCGTGCGCCCCTCGCGCAGCACCAGGTACTGCAGCAGCTCGAACTCCTTGTAGGTGAAGGCGGCCGACTCGCCGTCGATGAGCACGCGCTTGCGGGAGATGTCCACGGCGACGCCGGCGTTGTCGGCGGTCTCCTCCTCCGTCTCGGCCTTGGCGCGGGCGACCGCCCCGGGTTCGTGGAGGGCGAGGCGGACGACGTCGAGGTCGCGGCCGCCGGCGCCCTGCGGGGCGAGGGCGACGGTGGCGTGGGTCTCGGCGCCCGGCGCGAGCTCGGCGAGGGTGCGGCGCAGTGCGTCGACGAGCACGGGGAGGCTCACACCGGCTTCGGCGGCCTTGATCTCGTCGAGTCCGACATAGAGGGCGAAGCCGCGGGGGGATCGGGGGGCGGGGAGGTCGGCGGCGGGCGTCGCGGCCGCGGGAGCCGGGGCGGGCGGGGTGGTCGGAGCCAGCGGCGGGACGGCGCGGAGGTGGTTGACGCGGGCGGCGGGACGCTCGAGGAGTGCGGTGTTCGACATGATGATGAAAGTCCTTGGGAGGGTGAGCCGATCAGGCTCGGATGTGCTGCGAATGACCGAGAGGGCCGGGGAGGAGCACACAGGTGGGGTGCTCGGGGCTCATTCCTCGAAGATCGCGAGGGGAGCCGGCAGGGGTGGCTGAGGAATCAGCGACACATTCGGCAACACATGCCAACACAGCCGGCCATCATCATGCCGGCAGTCCCGTTCGCCTCCTGGGCGGACATAGGGCGCGTGTTGGTGGTCATGTCGTGATTATGTCGGATTTCTGCACCGCGTGTCAAAACAATCCCCTGTATGACGAAATGTTTCGTCACGGCATCCGGCGCCCCGAGCGGATGCCGCACCTAGGCTGGAGGGGTGACCAGCACTGAGATCGACGGCTTCGTCCTGACGAACGAGAAGGATGCCGAGCGCTACACGCTCACCCGCGACGGGGAGCTCGTGAGCGTGCTCGACTACCGGGACGACGGGCGCACCGTCGCGCTGACGCGCGCCTTCACGATCCCCGTCCACCGAGGGCACGGCCATGCCGCGCGGGTGGTCCAGGGCGCGGTGGAGGACATCGCCGCCCGCGGGGATCGCCGGGTGCGGCCGGTGTGCTGGTACGTCGCGGACTGGTTCGCGGAGCATCCGGAGCACGCGGATCTCCTGCGGGAGGACTGAGGCGCACCGCGCGGAGTTCGTGGTGCGCAGACGATACGGTGAGGGGCATGGCCCGACCGCGTCGCCTCCTTCGTCGTGACCTGCTGCATTCCGATGCCGCTCGTCATCTCGTCGTGCTCGTGGCGATGCTCGCCGCGATCGTGTCGGTGACGCTGATCGCCGTCGCCTCCTATCCGCCGGAGGACGCGACGCGGCGCGACATCCTGATCATGACGCCTTTCCTCGGCTTCGGACTGTACGGTCCGGTGTACCTGGTGCTCACGCACATCGCCTTCCGGGATCTCGGCGGCGACAGGCTCAGGGCGCGGCTGCGCGAGACCGGGTCCCCCGGCGTCCTGACGAAGTTCCTCCTGCAGGGCGGCGGCCCGAAGACCTGGGCGATCGGGATCGCCGTGGTGGCCCTGGCCAGCGTCTCGACGATGCTCGTCGACGAGGCTCTGCGCAGCAACGGGCTGCTGGTGGTCAGCGGCGTCCTCGCGATCGCCGGGAGCTGGGTCCTCCTCTCCTCGGTGTTCGCGGTGGAGTACGCGCGGGCCTGGGCGCAGGACGGCAGCTTCGCGTTCCCGGGCGAGGGCGAGAGGGTGTTCTTCGACTTCCTCTACCTCGCCTTCCAGGTGTCCTCGACCTTCTCCTCCTCGGATGTGCAGGTGGTCAGCCGGCGCGGACGCGGGATGGTCACGGCGCACTCGATCGTCGCCTTCGCCTACAGCACCGTGATCGTGGCGGTCTTCGTCTCGATGCTGCTGACCATCGCGATCCGCTGATCCGAGCGGCCCGTGCGGGTCGAGATGCGGTGCACGGAGCGAGCAGGGCGGGGCGAAGTGTCGGAAGCACTCGGTAGCGTACGGTGAAGATCTCACCCGAACGACAGGAAGACCATGGATACTGCTCTGCCGCTGCTGGTGGGCCTGAATCTGCTGCTCGGCATCGCGCTGCTCGTCCTCGTGCTCGCGCGGGGGAGCGGGGCGTCGGCGCAGCTGCGGCAGGAGCTGCAGGGGCAGCGCTCGGAGCTGCGACAGGCCGTGCTCGACGCGCAGCAGCAGACGGAGACGCAGCTGCGATCGACCAGTGACGCGCAGGCCGCCGAGCTCGCGCGCGACCGCGAGGCGCGGGCGACGGCGAGCCTGCAGCAGAACGAGATGCTCGGCGCGTCGCTGCGGGATCTGCGCCGCACGCTGGAGGAGCGCTTCGACGTGCTGCGCACGGAGAACGAGAAGAAGCTCGAGCAGATGCGTGTGGCCGTCGACGACAAGCTGCAGACGACGCTGAAGACCTCGCTGGATCAGAACGCGACGCGCATCCAGGAGCTCACCGAGCGCAACACCGCGAAGCAGGACGAGCTGCGCAGGACCCTCAGCGACGAGCTGGAGAAGCTGCGCGTGGGCAACGAGCAGAAGCTCGAGAAGATGCGCGAGACGGTCGACGAGAAGCTGCAGGGAACACTGGAGAAGCGCCTGGGCGAGTCGTTCTCTCTGGTCAGCGAGCGGCTGGAGCAGGTGCAGAAGGGCCTCGGCGAGATGCAGACGCTGGCGTCGGATGTCGGCGGGCTCAAGCGAGTCCTGACCAACGTCAAGTCTCGGGGAGGCTGGGGCGAGGTGCAGCTGGCGCGGCAGCTGGAAGACGTGCTCACACCCGAGCAGTACGCCGAGAACATCGCGGTGCGGCCCGACTCCAACGATCGCGTCGAGTTCGCGGTGAAGCTGCCGGGCGCCGGCGACGGCGAGCGGCCGGTCTGGCTGCCCATCGACTCGAAGTTCCCCCAGGAGGACTACGAGCGGCTGCTCGCCGCGCAGGAGTCGGGCGACGTCGCGGCCATCGAGACGGCGGCGCGAGAGATCGAGAAGGCGATCCTGGCGCAGGCCAAGCTCATCTCCTCGAAGTACGTCGAGCCGCCCCACACCACCGACTTCGCGATCATGTACCTGCCGACCGAAGGGCTCTTCGCCGAGGTCATGCGCCGGCCCGGGTTCGTCAGCCGTCTGCACAACGATCACCGCGTGGCCGTCGCCGGCCCCACCACCCTCATGTCCCTGCTGAACAGCCTGCAGATGGGTTTCCGCACGCTCGCGATCGAGAAGCGCTCCAGCGAGGTGTGGACGGTGCTCAGCGCCGCGAAGACCGAGTTCAAGAAGTACGGAGACGTGTGGGACAAGCTCGGCAAGCAGCTGCAGACCGCGCAGAACACCGTCAGCGAGGCGGGGCGGCGCACCCGGGCCGTGGAGCGCAAGCTGCGCGGCGTCGAGTCGCTCGATGCGGCAGAGAGTGCCGCGGAGATCCTGGGCGGAGTCCTGCCCGAGCTCTCACCGGCAGACGCCGATGATCCCACCGACGAGGCGGATGCGTCCGAAGGCGATTCGCCGGGCGGCGACACAGAGGCGTAACACGCAGGGGCGATACTGGAGGAAGCCGATCCAGGAGGAGTCCATGTCCGCACAGCAGGAGATCGCCACGGTCCTCGGAGTGGTGCCCGACATCGACCCGGTCGTCGAGATCGAGCGGCGGGTGCAGTTCCTCGCCGACTACCTCACCGCCACGGGCGCCCACGGCTTCGTGCTCGGCATCTCCGGCGGTCAGGACTCCAGCCTCGCCGGCCGTCTCGCCCAGCTCGCCGTCGAGCGCGTGCGGTCCGGAGGGGCCGATGCCGCCTTCCTCGCCGTCCGCCTGCCCTACCGCGTGCAGCACGACGCCGCCGATGCGGATGCGGCGCTCGCCTTCATCCGGCCCGATCAGGCGATCGAGGTGAACATCGAGCAGGGTGTCGATGGCGTCGAGGCAGGCATCGCGGCATCTCTGGGCGAAGACCTCAGCGACTTCAACCGGGGCAACATCAAGGCCCGCGTCCGCATGGTCACCCAGTACGCGCTCGGCGGGCACCGCCGCCTCCTGGTGATCGGCACCGACCACGCCGCCGAGGCGGTCACCGGGTTCTTCACGAAGTTCGGCGACGGCGCCGCCGACATCCTGCCGCTCTCCGGGCTCACCAAGCGCCAGGGGCGGATGCTGCTGGATGCTCTCGGCGCACCCGAGCAACTGAGCCGGAAGACCCCCACCGCCGACCTCCTCGACGGACAGCCCGGTCGCACCGATGAGGACGAACTGGGGCTGAGCTATGAGCAGATCGACGACTTCCTGGAGGGGCGCGGGGTGCCTGCGGAGGTCGCCGCGCTCATCGAGGCGAAGTACCGTGCGACCGAGCACAAGCGCCAGCTGCCGGTGACGCCCGCCGACACCTGGTGGCGTTGACCGTCGCTCCGCGTCCTGCCGTGGCACGGTAGAGGGATGCAGAGCGTCTTCACGGGTCCGTCGGTTCGAAGGTTCGTCGATCGCACCCGGGAGATCCTGCCCGGACTGCTTCTCTGCATCGCCATCGCGGTGGCGGCGACGATCGTCGGCTCCTTCGTGCCCCTCGTCGGGGCGGTGATACCCGCAGTGGTCATCGGGGTGCTCATCGCGATCGTACGTCGGCCTCGGGGACGAACGGTGCCCGGCGTGAAGTACGCCGGAAAGTTCGTCCTGCAGTGCGCCGTCGTGCTTCTGGGGGCGCAGCTGTCGATCGGAGCCGTCGTGGAGGTGGGGGCACGCTCTCTCCCCGTGATGCTCGTCTCCCTGGGCGTGTGCCTGCTCGCCGCGTGGGCCCTGGGACGGGTCATGCGGATAGAACGCGGCCTGACGATCCTGATCGGCGTCGGCACCGCGATCTGCGGGGCATCCGCGATCGCCGCCGTCGCGCCGGTGATCAGGGCCAAGAGCGCGCAGATCGCCTACGCGATCTCGACCATCTTCCTGTTCAACATCCTGGCCGTCGCGATCTTCCCGCTCATCGGGCATCTTCTGGACATGTCGCCCGAGGCGTTCGGGCTGTTCGCCGGAACCGCCGTGAACGATACGAGCTCGGTCGTCGCCGCCGCAAGCGTGTACGCGAGCTCCGCGCTGGGGTTCGCCGTCGTCGTGAAGCTGGTGCGGACGCTCATGATCATCCCGATCAGCCTCGCCCTGGCGGTGATGGAGGACCGGCGGATGCAGACCAAGGGGACTCTGACGACGGCCAGGGTCCTGAAGCTCGTGCCGTGGTTCCTGGTCGGGTTCGTGGTGGTCGCCCTCCTGAACTCGTTCGGTCTCATCCCCGCCGGCCTCGGCGACGTGCTCAGGCAGGTCGCGGTCTTCCTCATCGCCACGGCGCTGGCCGGAATCGGACTGTCGACCGACTTCGCGGCGATCCGCGGCGCCGGATGGCGACCGCTGGCCATGGGAGGGGCGCTGTGGGCGTTGGTCATGGTGACCACGCTCATCACCATGCGCGTGGCCGGCTACCTCTGAGTCGCCCCGTGGCCGGCTCTGCGCGAGCGCCGGAGGGAGGTGCGGGCAGGGCGGATGTCGGGAGTCGCCGATACTGTCGAGGGACCGGCAGACAGGAGCATCTGTGCGCATCATCCAGGGTGAAGGGCGTGTCGTCTGGAGCGCGAGCGACCTGAAGGCGGCCGCCGAATGCGAGTTCGCGTGGTGCCGGGCGATCGATGCGAAGCTCGGGCGCATCCCGGCCGTCGAAGACCCCGAGGACGCGATGCTCGCCCGTGCCGCGGCGCTCGGCGACGTGCACGAGGAGCGGGTGCTCGCCGCGTACCGGGCAGAGCTCGGCGAGGAGGCGGTGCGGATGCTGCCGAGGGTCTCCTCGGCGGATGAGGAGGCGCTGCAGGCGGCGGTCAGCGACACCGTCGCCGCGCTCGGCTCGGAGGCGAGGCTCGTCTTCCAGGCCGCCTTCGCCACCTCTGAGTTCGTCGGCTTCGCCGACTTCCTCCTGCGGGAGGACGACGGCCGCTGGCGCGTGCAGGACTCCAAGCTGGCCCGCTCCGCCCGCGCGACGGCGCTCATGCAGCTGGCGGCATATGTCGACCAGCTCGATCGGCTCGGCATCCCGCGCTCCGACGAGGTCGACCTGCTGCTGGGCGACGGACAGACCAGCACGCACCGGGTCGGCGACATCCTGTCGCTCTTCTTCGTCCGGAGGGCGCGCCTGCACGCCCTCATCGCCGATCGGCGCCTCTCCGAGGGGGCGGCCGGAGAGCCGCTCGCCTGGGGCGACGACCGCGGCGACCTCGAGATCCGCGCCTGCGGGCGCTGCGCCACCTGCGAGGAGCAGGCGATCGCCCATCGCGATCTGCTCATGGTCGCGCGCATGCGTCCCGTGCATCGCACGAAGCTGCGCGACGCGGGCGTCACGACGATCGACGAGCTGGCCGCGGCATCCGATGCCCCGAAGGGAATGAACCCCGAGATCTTCGCGGGCCTGCGCGCCCAGTCCCGGCTCCAGCTCGCCGCGCTCGATGCGCCGGAGGGAGCGCCGCCTCCTTTCGAGGCCTACCATCCGCAGGCGATCCACGACCTCCCCCGACCGAGCACTGGCGACATCTTCTTCGACTTCGAGGGGGATCCGCTCCACACCGAGCAGACGACCGGTGCGCGACGGGCCGACTGGGGTCTGGACTACCTCTTCGGATGGGTCGACAACGATGAGACCTACACCGCGCTGTGGGCGCACAGCTTCGCGGAGGAGAAGCAGGCGCTGCTGCGCTTCCTGGAGGTGGTCGCCGAAATCCGGCGCGCGCACCCCGATATGCACATCTATCACTATGCGCCCTATGAGACCGCGCACCTGAGCGCGATGGCCGCTCGCCACGGCGTCGGCGAGGAGACGGTCGACGCGTTGCTGCGCGAAGGCGTCTTCGTCGACCTGTACCCGCTGGTCCTGCGCACGGTGCGCATCGGCGACCGCTCCTACTCGATCAAGAGGCTCGAGCCGCTCTACATGGGCGACCAGGTGCGCACGAGCGACGTGAAGAAGGGCGACGACTCGATCGGCGAGTACATCCGTGCGCGCGCCCTGCACGCCGCAGGGGAGGAGGCGCAGGCGCAGGCGATCCTGGACGACCTGGCCGACTACAACCGCTACGACTGCGTCTCGACCAGGCGTCTGCGCAACTGGCTGATCGACATCGCCCGCGGCGCCGGTGTCGTGCCGGCACCGCCCGACCTCCCCGACCCGAGCAGCTACGAGCCCTCGCCGCTGGCCATCGCGCTGGCGGCGGAGGCCGAGCAGGCAGAAGCAGAGGGGCGTGACGGCGGCCTCTATCGCTTCGCAGCGGCGGCGATCAGCTACTATCCGCGCGAGGCGAAGAGCTTCTGGCTGGCGCACTTCCAGCGGCTTCGTGAGCCGATCTCGATGTGGGCGCAGACGAAGGACGTCGTGCACGTGGACCCGGCGCGCACGACGGTGCGGCGCGACTGGTCGGTCGCCGAGGGCACGCGCGTCGAGAGTCGAGACCTCGAGATCCGCGGCGACATCGCACCCGGAACCACACTCGGCGTGGGTGCGGAGCCCTTCGTGCTGTATCCGGCTCCGGCGCCCTTCGTCACCGGAGCCCCTGCGCGTGCGACCTACGTCCCGCTCTCCGGGCGGAGAATCATCGAGATCCTGCCCGACGGGTACGTGCTGCGCGAGACGGGCGTGGACGGGCAGACCTGGCGCGACCTCCCGCTCGCCCTCACTCCGCCCGCGCCGCCCCGCGCGCTCTCCCAGCAGACCGCGATCGAGGAGTGGGCCGCGCGGCTGCGGACGGCATCGCCCCGCTTCCCGGCGGATGCCGCCACCGACATCCTCCGCCGCATTCCGCCCCGCACGGCCTCCGTCGCCGAGATCCCGGACGGGGGCGATGCGATCGATGCGATCGTCCGCGCCGTGCAGGATCTCGACGGCAGCTACCTCGCCGTGCAGGGCCCGCCCGGAACGGGCAAGACCTACACCGGATCCCGCGTCATCGCGCGCCTGGTCGCCGACCACGGCTACCGGGTCGGCGTCGTCGCGCAGTCGCACGCGATCGTCGAGGAGCTCCTCGGACGCGTGGTGGACGAGGGCGTGCCGCCGGGGCAGGTGGCCAAGGCGCCCAAGGAGCGCACCGGCGCGGAGAAGTACACGGTGATCCCCAAGCCCGGGATGGCGGCCTTCCTCGCCGAGCATGCGGGGCGCGGAGCGGTCGTCGGCGGCACCGCCTGGGACTTCAGCAACACCGGCCGCGTCGCCCGCGGCGAGCTCGACCTCCTCGTGATCGACGAGGCCGGGCAGTTCTCCCTCGCCTCCACGATCGCCGTCGCGGCAGGGGCGAAGCGGCTGCTGCTCCTCGGCGATCCGCAGCAGCTTCCGCAGGTGAGTCAGGGCACGCATCCCGAGCCCGTCGACACCTCCGCGCTCGGCTGGGTGATGGACGGCGAGCCCGTGCTCCCGCGCACGCACGGCTACTTCCTCTCGCACAGTCAGCGGATGCATCCGGCCGTCGCCGAACCCGTGTCGCAGCTCGCCTACGCCGGACAGCTGGAGTCGGCGGCGCACACCGCGTTCCGGGTGGTGGAGGGAGTGGGGCCTGGTGTGCACCCCGTGCCCGTCCGTCACCGGGGCAACGCCACCGAATCGCCGGAAGAGGCGGCGGAGGTCGTCAGGATCGTGCGTGAGGTGCTCGGCCGCGCCTACACCGACTCCGCGCCCGACGGCACGGTTCTCGACCCCCGGCCGCTGGGCGAGGACGACATCATCGTGGTGACCCCCTACAACGCGCAGAAGCAGCTCGTCCAGGAG